>JAFTSK010000185.1 GCA_017467385.1 Bacteroidaceae bacterium | reverse complement strand
GGTAACTTCAAGAGTAAGATTACAAACTTAAAGGTTTGGCAGAAATAAAACCACACCATCAGGACAAAACGCGGGTATGATTATATCCGCGTTTTGTTTTTAATTCGTACATTTGTCGTCAAACTTAAAAACACATATATTTATGGTACTCAACTATATTTGGATTGCCTTCTTTCTGATTGCTTTTGTCATCGCCACTTTCCGTTTGGTTTGCTTGGGCGACACACAGGTATTCCCCGAAATCATCAACTCCACCTTCAGTAGTTCCAAGACGGCCTTTGAAATCTCTTTAGGGCTGACGGGAGTACTTTCCTTGTGGTTGGGTATCATGAAGATTGGCGAGAAAGGAGGCGTTATCGACCTCTTTGCCCGGGTGTTGAGTCCGATATTCACCAAGCTCTTTCCCGACATTCCGAAGGGGCATCCCGTAACAGGGAGTATCTTCATGAATCTTGCGGCCAACATGTTGGGACTGGACAATGCGGCCACACCGTTGGGATTGAAAGCGATGGAAGGCTTGCAGGAGCTGAACCCGAAGAAAGATACGGCCAGTAATCCGATGATCATGTTCCTCGTATTGAATACCTCGGGGCTGACTTTGATTCCCATCAGTATCATGGTCTATCGGGCGCAGTTGGGAGCCGCACAGCCTACCGATGTCTTTGTACCGATTCTCTTGGCGACCTTCTTCTCTACCCTTGCCGGACTGATTGCCGTAAGCATCTATCAAAAGATAAACCTGTTCAACCGTACACTCCTGCTTTTCCTCGGAGGCATGAGTTTGGTGGTGGCCGGAATCATCTATGCGTTCAGCCAACTATCGCGTTCGCAAATCGACCTCTATTCAAGCACTTTCGCCAACGTGTTCCTTTTCGTGATTATTGTAGGCTTCATCTTAGCCGGAATCCGTAGGAAAGTAAATGTCTACGATGCATTTGTAGAGGGAGCTAAAGACGGTTTTAATACCGCTGTACGCATTATTCCTTATTTGGTGGCCATATTGGTTGCCATCGGTGTATTCCGCGCTTCAGGGGCAATGGATTACTTGATTGGAGCCATCGAGGGTGGTGTGAAGCTTTGCGGTATCAACAGCGATTTTGTGGGCGGTCTTCCCACAGCCATCATGAAACCTCTTAGCGGAAGCGGTGCCAGAGGCTTGATGGTCGATGCCATGGCCACCTACGGTGCCGATTCCTTCGTTGGCCGCTTGGCGTGTATCTTCCAGGGTTCTACCGATACCACTTTCTACATCTTGGCCGTATATTTCGGTAGTGTAGGTATCGCCAAGACACGTCATGCCGTACCTTGCGGCTTGATTGCCGATGCGGCAGGTATCATCTCAGCGATATTTATCTGCTACTTGTTTTTTGGGTAAACATACAAGACGAAGAAAGAGACAATAAATCTTCAATAACTCGTGTAAATGTGAAAGAACGTATGATTTTCGCACAAATAATTTGTAGAACAAAAAATAAGGATTACATTTGCAACAAACAAAACAATTTTACTTATGCAACAAACATCTATTCTATCACAAGACGCAAATGCCGTAACAGTCAAGATGAGTCGCCGACGTTGGAATCATCTTCAAAAGTTGGAAGAATCCTATAAGGTGGCCGCTTCCATTCGGAAAGGTTTGAAACAAATGGAGAAAGCTCCGGTCATGAATCTTGAGGAAGCCATTGATAGTTTACGTGCATTATGAGAATCGGAATTTCCGATGAATTCAAAACGGCCTATAAGAAGCTGAAAAAACGTCACCGTTCATTGGAATCTGATTTCGAATGCCTATTGCTTTCCCTACAGGAAAATCCTTTTCAAGGAATTGAAATTCACGAAAATATTCGGAAAATCAGATTGAACATTATTTCCAAAAGTCGTGGAAAAAGTGGCGGAGCCCGTGTAATTATTCGTATACGAATCATTGAAGACGAGCTTCAATTACTTTACATCTATGATAAGGCGGATTTTGAGAATGTAAGTAATCGCTTCCTGCAAGACATCTTGCAGCGTATGTTATAAAGTCTCGTTTATTGTATTCTTCCTATTCAAAAGGAAGAAAGTTTGTAATTCATGATTGTAGATTGAGAAGGTCGGAGGCTATGAAGCTCCCGACCTTCTCAATACACATGGTTCCTGTTGTTTTACAAAACCAATTCACAGATTTCATGCTTGCTGTGAATCTTCTGATAATAAAGAACCTTTCCGTTGGGAGACAGACGCATCTTCAACACCGGATTTTCTTTTTCATTATCCATCAACTTTTCCGTCTTTCCCTTAGCCAAGTCCACTTTGAAAACACCGTCCTTTCCTGTTACAATGAAACGGTTCTGGTGTCGGGTAGCTTCGATCAAGTACGGATGGGATACAAGTTCCGCTACGGCAGTTACGGCTTCCGACTTGGCATTCAAGCCATCCCAACAGAAAATCCCGTCGGCGGTGGTATAAAACGCATGACCGTTCTTGTTGATAGTCATTGACAAGACCACACCCTTCGTTGGGTGGGATTGGATGACCGGTTCGGAGGTCAGGAGAGAATAATAAAGAGCCTTTTCCCCTACCCAATACACTCCTTTTCCATCAGGCGAAACGTTGATGGCAAGAATGAGGTCGTCGGGCAGCTTGAAAAGCTTTTCGGTCTGCTTTTTACCTACATGGCAAGAGTTCATATAGCCCTCCCGAGCTAACAAAAGAACATCTTTAGTGAGGAAATCCATCCCTGAAAAAAGTTCCGATGCCTCACTGTCTGCAAGTTCCTTGTCGGATACAAGGGTGGTGTATCCCTTCTTCAAGTCCTTTAGCAGAATCTTTACGAAGCCATCGGCAGACCGTTCCTTATACACCATCCTCCGACCGTCAGGAGACAGGTTAAAGTCCATGATTACCGAAGAATTGGTTCTAAACGGAGTAAACGGATTTTGTGCCGCTAATGTCATTACAAATGACACGAGCATACAAATGGTTAGTCTTATGGTCTTCATGATTATTTAAGTTTCGCAAATAGTCTAAGGGCTGAAAGCCCGTCCTCTCGATAGCCCAGGGCATTGTCCTGGGTATTATTGTATGATATACCATAAATTTGTTTGAAAGAAAAAGGGACAACATCCATATTGATTGCATTTCTTTTTTTACCTTTGTTGCAAATAATAAGCATATGAACGATTTACAGACATACGCCGAAGCGGTAAGGGTTATCAAGGAAGCGATATTGCGTAGTCAGTATCGTGCAACATCTGCGGCTAATAAAGAGCAACTATCATTGTATTACGGTATAGGTTGCTATGTTTCTAAGAACTCTCGTAAGGGCTTTTGGGGCAAAGGTGCAATCGAAACCATCAGCCAGCAACTGCAAAAGGAGTTACCCGGACTTCGTGGATTCTCGGCTGCCAACATCAAATTTATGCGTCAATTCTATGAGACGTGGTACGAGGATTTGAAATCGCTAACTACGGTTAGCGGAATAGGTGATGACAAATCGCTAACTGCGGTTAGCGAAATTGACACCCAGTTGCTAATACCTCACGAAATCACACAAAAAGAGGATTTTGACATTGCCTCATTCTTAGGGTTAGGCTTTACACATCATATGATTATTGTCCGTAAAACCAATTCCCTTGCCGAACGTCTGTTCTACATTCGTCAAGCCCTTGCGAATAAGTGGAGTAAAGAGGTGTTATCTGCAAGAATAGAAGATGATTTGTTTAACCATCAAGGCGAGATTGCCAACAACTTCATTCAGAAAATACCCGATGCACGCCAATCATTGAAAGCAATAGGAATGTTCAAAGATGAATATCTGTTGGATTTTATCAATGTGGAAGAACTTGGAGAACGTGATAAAGAAGATATTGACGAACGGGTTATTGAACAGGAAATCATACACAACATTAAAAAATTCATTCTTACCTTTGGTCGAGATTTTGCATTTGTAGGTAACCAGTACAAATTAGAGGTGTACGGAGTGGAGCATTTCCCCGACTTAATTTTCTTTAACCGAGAACTGAACGCATTGGTTGTAATAGAGTTAAAGAAAGGGGCGTTCAAATCTTCTTATTTGGGACAATTATGCACTTATCTTCGTTTGGTAGATGACAAATGCGTAAGCCACACGAAAATCCATCAATTGGCATAGTGCTATGTAAGAGTGCAGATAAAAACTACGTGGAGTATGTAATCCAAGACTACGACAAACCATTAGGCGTTGCGACATACAAGACTTCGGATGAAATGCCAGAAAAATTAAAACAAGCATTGCCCAATATTGAAGAATTAAAGAAATTGCTATAATTAAGAGAATTATCATCATTCTCTTTTCATCTGCATTTCTACACATCTTCGCTAAACCCAATATTGTCATTTAGAGGAGCAAAGTGACGAAAAATCTCGGTAGCATAAAGTGTGTCTTTAGTGGGGGTTACCGAGATTCTTCCTCCCTACGGTCGTCTGAATGACAAGCGAGGTATTTTTTAATCTTACTAAAAGAAGAGTTAAGAAATGTATTCCTCCAACCTTATCTCCCCTCAGAAAATCTGTTAAAATTTCAGTAAGTTCGTAGCCGTAAAAACTTAATATTCATTAAAACAGGAAAAGAGAAATGGCTTACGAACTGTTACATTTTTTTAAACGGACATGGGCGGAACTGAAACGCTTGAACAAAGTGTATGGAAGAAATTACAGCAATGCTTGCATCAAGTGCATGAAACAGATTGTCAGGTGGTTGGAACGGGAAATCCAACTGTATGAAAAGGAAAAGAAAACAGCCCGGAAAAGGACTGAAAAGCGGCCCCAAAAATAAGGTGTCCGACTGACAAAAACCAACCGAAGAAAACCCATCTCAGAAAGTGTTAAAGAAGACAAGAAACGGATTCTTATCTTACTGATAATAAGCATTATAAGAGTTTAAAACTTGTCGCTTTTAACACTTTTGCATAGTTAAGGCAACCTCATTACCTTTGCTCCCGGCAATCCGAAACGGCACGTTGCCGTTTCAAAGCTACAAATTTTATGAATAACAAAATTAAACAACTGAACGTAGAAAGAGGACAATGCTCTTTCTACAAGAACGTAAGAGTAAAGGAGAACGTCAGGATAGACATCTCCAAGTTTGTAACTGCCATCCGGAACGGGAAGTGGAAAAACGAGACCGAAAGCTACAGGCAACTGATACGGGAAGGGAAAACGGCCGAAGCCGGGCGTATCAAAGCCCAACTGCCTGCCTTGTTGGTGGCCGGCTGTTGCGAAGGCGGACACACCAAAACCAATTTCATCAGCCTCAGCGGAATGGCTGTCGTAGACATCGACCATGTGGAAGGGAAGGCACGGGAGCTGTTGGAAACTCTCCGAAAACAGCCCTGGGTGTACGCCGGTTGGCTCAGCGTCTCAGGCGAAGGATTCAAGGTAGTGGTCAACCTGATGGCCGAATCGCAACAAGAGTATGAGGAGCTGGCTTATCCGGCGGTAGCCGCACACATCGAACGACTGCTCGGCATATCGGTAGACATGCACTGCAAGGACATCAGCCGACTGTGCTACGCTTCGTGGGATCCGGAAGCCTTCATCAACGAAAACTGTGAGGTCTTCCCCTGGCGTGAAAAGGAAGAAGAAGAAGAAGCGTCCTCCCCTACCCAAGCATCGGGATTCGTACACACTTTCTACCATCGTTTCCAGCAAACCCACCCGTTCGTTCCGGGGAAGCGTCATGAGTTTCTGCTCAAATTGGGAGCTTCCGCCCGTCGGAACGGGATGAATCTCGAAGAGTTGAGTTTGCTAATCAAATTGGCAGAGATGAATTTATTCGCACCCGATTACGCACCCGGTGAGATTCGTCGTAACATTACTGATTCTTACCGATTTACGGAGAAAAATCAGACCTCAAGAAGGGAGTATTCCGGGGCCAGGGTCCAAAATGGACCCTTAGCACCTTCTTCCGAGCACGAGGAAGAGGAAGATCGGGAAGAAGAAATCCGCGAACGGAACCAGAAAATGCGAATGAATGCCCCCTATCTGCCGGACTGGATCTTCGATACGTTGCCCGAACTGCTGAAGCAAGGAATCGGGATAGCCAAGAACAACCGCCAGCGGGATATGCTGCTCTTGAGCATGCTGACCAACCTGAGTGCTTGTATGCCCAACACCCGAATGGTGTACGACGACACGTATGTCTATCCGCATCTGTTCTTGGCAGTCATCGCTTCTTCGGCCAGCGGGAAGGGAATCATGAGCAATGCTTCCCGATTGGTATGGGAAATCCAGAAGGAGCTGGAGGCTGCCCATAAGGCCAAGCAGAAGGAGTACGACAATGCTTTGTTGGCATGGGAGCAGGAACGCCAACAGGCATTGAAGAACAAGCGTAATCCCGATACCAAGCTTCGTCCGGAACCGTTTCTGCGCGAGACACTCAGCGTGGCTGTCAATACCTCCCGTAGCCAGCTTATCCAGCTATTGGCAGGAAGTCCGCAAGGCATTATCCTCAATGCCAGCGAGTTTGATACGCTTCATTCGGCGGTCAAAGCCGAATACGGACAGTTCGACGACCTGCTACGTGCCTGCTTCCATCACGAGATGTTCGGCAGCGATTTCAAGACCGACAAGCGTGCCTTTATCGTTCATACGCCAAAAATGGCATTCTGTGGTTCGGGTACTCCCCAACAGTTCTACCGCCTTTGTCCGAACTTGGAAAACGGTGCTTACAGCCGGTACATGATTTACATGGCCGAACACAAGGCCAATTTCCTTTCGATGGCTCCCCGAGGCGATAAAGAGAACAAGGACAAGCTGTTCAAAGGACTGGCAGAAAGGGTACTGGAGATGTACCGTTACCTCAAGGCTTACCCCACAGAAGTGTTCTTTACCCCCGAGCAATGGGAGCTTCACAAGTCCTTCTTCGAATCGGCTTTGCAGGGCGTGAAGATGGAAGAGGTGGAAGGGCCTATATCGATCGTGTTCCGTTGCGGACTGATAGCCGCCCGTATCGCGATGGTGCTGACCACTCTCCGCAAGTTTGAATCCCAATGGAGCTTTCACGACATTACCTGTTCGGACGAAGACTTTCTGCTCTCATTGGCCATCATGGAGGTGCTGCTGTCGCACAGCCTGCAGTTTGCCACCTCTTTGCAGAAGCCGAAATCTCCTCCTACCGAGATGCGGAAATACTTCAAGGTTCGTAGTGCATTGGAAAAACTGAAGCCCGAATTTTCGTACACAGAGCTGATTGAAGCCTTAAACTCAGAAGGCATCAGCAGGTCCTCCGCCAAGCGTTGCAGACAGCGTCTATTAGAGATGAAAATCATTGTACAACAAGGAGATAGCTATCGTTTCGTGAACCGTCAATGGCGAGGCAAGTTCGAGAAATACGCACGTGAGTGGGTGTAAAGGGTCCATTTTGGACCCTGGACCCAAAAACCTTTGACGGAAGCCTCAACGTTCTTTGGAGGAAGCCCCCTTCCTCCAAAGGATTTTTGATTGGGGAGTAAAGGATTTTTTTTGATTATTGATGTAGAAGAAGCTGTTTTGAAATAGTGATCTCCCCCTCTTGAGAGGGGGAAGGGGGTGTGTTAGGATACATCAAGCGTGAAAATACACCCAGCTGTATGGGTATCACACACCCCTTAATCCCCTCTCAAGAGGGGAATTTGGAAAATCCAAACAATCTTTAAATTATGATTTATGCTGTTTGATGTATGATGTGAAATGTCTATTTTTGCTTAAAATATAAGGGCTGAAAGCCCGTTTACTCACATGCGAATCAAATATCAATAAAGCAAAAAGAGCCATTTACGGTTCTCCCAAATACTTGACAATAATCCCTACCTCTTGTTTCAGGAAAGAATGGCGGTATTTGTTGTAACCAACGGCTTCAAGCTCCGACATCAGGTTTTCGTTACGCTTCATCCAGCGATACAGGTTTTGAAGGGCGGTAGCAACTCCGCTTCTCGGGCTGTACAGTAAAGCCAAATCTGCTTTGGCATACGATTGTAGTTTGAAAGATTCCATTTGACTGATTTATGATTTTTGATTTATGAATGATGATTTCTTTCCTCAAAGATACGGATTTTCCGACTATTTACCTAACTGAAAATCAACTTAATAACGACAAAATTCGACATTATTATCTTTTCCTCCACCAAGCACGACCAAGACCGACAATGACTGTTCTTGCCCATCGTATCTTTGCTTTGTAATCAGTTGACAACGAATAATTACCGTCCGGAAGGCAACTATCCACCGTCAACTACCATTTTTAATTTTCAATTTTTAATTTAAAAGACTATGGCAAGAACAGTAAAGTATTCAGTGATTCCTCGTATCAACCCTCGTGACCGCGAAAGCGAACCAAAGTATTATGCACAAGTGAAAACCAGCGGGGATGTAAGTATTCGTGAAATAGCAGAACGTATCCAGCAGTCGTGTACGGTAACGAAAGCGGATGTTCATGCGGTGCTGGTCGCTTTGGAAGATGTGATTATCGACGCTTTGAAAGGCGGTGAGATTGTCCGTTTGGGCGATTTGGGTTCCCTTCGTATCAGTTTGAGTTGCAAAGGTGCATCGACCGAACAGGAATTCAACACTTCCCTTATCACGAGAGTGCGTATCCTTTTCCACCCGGGAATCGGATTGGGCGGCATTACCGACCTTTCTTACACCAAGCTGGGTAGCAGCACCGATACAACAGAGAGTGAAACAGAGAACGAAACAGCCGCGTAACCTTAAAAATCTATGAACATGAATGAAACAGAACCCAAAAAGGAGAATGTGTGGGGTACGATCCTGAAAATAGTCATTGCAGTAGCTTCGGCTTTGGCAGGAGTATTGGGCGTAACCGCTTGTGTAGGGTAACAAACCCTTATCCTAAAATTCATTAGCGTTTATATTTGCAAAGAAGGCTGCCATCCAATAGCAGCCTTCCTCATTTATATTTACCATCTCTGTTTCGGATACAATTCATCCCACCATTGTGGAGAATCCTGCAACCAACGGGCAAACCAAGCCATGATGGTGTTATGCCATTGCAAACGATTGTTGTAGTCGGCTACGAAATGATCTTCCCCATTAACGGTTACAAATTCCACTTCTTTTCCCAAGATCTTCAGGGCATTATACAACTGAATGCTTTCGCCGATAGGAACATTGGTGTCTACGGTACCATGCAACAACAATAACGGAGTATTAATCTTGTCTGCATTGAACAAAGAACCATGCTTCACAAACAAATCCGGGTTTGTCCAGGGATAACTTTTAGCGGCGGCAACCGCATTGTAAGAATATCCCCAATAACCTTCGCCCCAATAACTCGTTACATTACTGATACCCGCATGAGATACAGCCGCCGCAAACAAATCTGTCTTTGTCTGCAAATACTGTGTCATGAAACCACCATACGAAGCACCGATACAACCTATCTTCTTGCTGTCTACAAAAGGATGTTCTTCGCAGAACTTCTTTGTTCCTTCGATGATTTCATCAGCCGTCCAGTCTCCCCAAGCATTGACGTGACGAGCCGAAAACTCCTGACCAAAACCAATGGTACCACTCGGTTGAATCACATAAACCACATAACCACGTGAAGCGAAAAGCTGTGCGCAATAAGGGCTTGTCATGCCTCGTGTCGTTGGGGTAGTTCCACCGTAATAATAAACGATCAACGGATATTTCTTTTCCGCATCAAAATCCGGTGGCAAGCATTTCATCCCTTTAATCAAGGTTCCATCCTGTGCTGTAAAGTTCCATTCGGCCATCTCGCCAAACTGGACATTTTCCAGCCTTTCAGCCATCGGATTTGCCAATAGCGTAGAAGTCTGCTTCTTCATATCGTACATATAACCGACTCCTGCACTTGTATTTCCACCCCCAATATAAGCAGCCATCTTAGGTGCATCCTTTGGAAGCGAGAAGCTGCTGATTACATCTTCTTCCAATGGCAATTTCTCGAATTCCTTCTTTTCCGGAACATAACGATAGATATTCCGGCAGTCTTCATCCGTTGTATTGAAATAGATACATCCGTCGGTACGGTTCCATTGCAAGAATTCAACGGAAGGATTGAAATCACGTGTAATAGGAGTAACCTTCCGGGTAGCCATATCGAACAGATAGGCTTGTTTGTCAAAATCGTTTGCAATCGGATGATTACCGCAATTCTTTCCTATTCCACCAAAAGCCTCCGGAGAACCGATAAGCAACAACTGGGTTTTATCCGGAGAATAATAAGCACTATTCAGATAAGGATCGTTCTTTATCAAAGTATCGGCCTTCATGGTCTCCAGATTCAAAGCAAACAAGGTATAGAAATTGAATGGATGCTTTGTGATATCAGGCTTTCTGGAAAGGCACAATACCTGCTTACCGTCATTGGAAATATCACAGAAGTAGACACTCTGGCTACCGTATGTCAAACGTTCGGATATTCCTGTCTTCAAATCGAACTTCATCAGATAGCTCCGATTACGGGCACCCGGGATACGGTCGTCCGGCATCAGAAGACGATTCAAGGAAGACTTTCCTTTCAGGTTTATATCCGCCATGCTATAAATCAGGAAATCTTCTGTAGGCGACCAATAATATGTACCTTCCGGTATATTCTTTTGAATGACTGTACGGGTATTGGTTGCGGGATCAAAGGAAACCAAACGCTTGGTCTGGTCGCCATTCTCCAGGTAACAAAGCTTGTTGCTTTGCGGCATCCAACGGGCTCCATGAGGAACATGCGCCAAAATGACTTTCCGGGTTTTGGCATCCAATAAAGAATAGGCAGTCTGTACTTTCTTGACAGAATAACTGTCCGTTGTTCCTAACAAGAGATATTTGCCGTTAGGAGACAAAGAGAGCAACGTAACTTTAGAGCCGAAAGTCGTTTCATACAGCGAAAAGCGACGTTTCAAATCCGGCCCTGCATGAAGAGGAACCTCCTTGAAGTCCTTTCCATTCTCCAATTCACACTTCAGCATAGGCTCCATCTTGTCATCAGCCATTGACAACAATTTTACCACCACCTTGTAGTTCGTCTCCGGTTCCATCCGCAGATTTACTGTAACCGGACGTATTTGGGAGATTGAATCGCTTGCCGTCGGACTGCTTTGCTTCATCTGTCCATCGACAAAAACTTCAAAGCGAACAGGCGAGAAGACTTTCAATGTGGCATTGGAAAAGCGGTCTGCACGAACAGTTGTTTCCAGCAAATAGAAAAGATTGCCTTCCTCCGCTTTAGGCAAAGAAATATACCCTGTTGTGTCAGCCGAAAGAGTCTGCGTTTCCCGACCTTCCAAATCTAAGGTAACCGGTGTCTTCAACAAGTCTTTAACGGCAAACTTTTCGCCTTTCAGATTAATACTGTCTCCCAGAACAGGCATACGCACAGCTACTGGCGAGGAAACTTTGAACTTGGACAAGGGAACTTGTGCCTGCAAACTGATTCCTATCAACAAGGAAACGATAACGAATGTGAATTTGTTTCTCATGATTATATAAACTAAAACTATTTCTTCAAGGTCTTAACGATCAACTCTTTCAACTTTGATGTTGTTGGGTTAGGAGCCTTTACAGAAACAATTCGTCCTTCTTCATCAAAAATCATGTAACGAGGAACACCCGATATTTGATATTTCTTTACAAAATCACTATTCCATCCATTCACAAAAGATGTATTTTCTTCTATTTGATAGTCTTTACTCATTTTCCGCCATAAATCGACTTCTGCCCAAGTTCCTACACAAACATTCAGAAAAACGACATTCTCCTGCTTCAGTTCTTTTTCCAATTGATGATAAAGAGGAGTCATTCTCTTACAAGGTTCACACCAGGTAGCCCACACATCCACTACTACTGTTTTCCCTTTAAAATCAGAAAGTTTCATCCAAGTACTGTCTGGTTTCATCGCTTCAAAATCCGGAGCCATCAAACCAGGAGCTGACCATGACAATTTTTCTTTAATTCTTTCAATTCTGCAAAGATAATTCCTTTCAAAGAAATTATTACCGGTTTCATCCAATAAATGTTGATATTCTTCGTAAAACTTAAAACGAGAGGCCAATGACAAGAAATACTCTTGTTGGAGTTCTTTATCTTTCAACGATTCCTTAGCACATGCAACAGAAGACACCGTTGCCGGCTCTTTATCCCGATTCTGATACCAGACACAAGTCTCCAACATCATCCCGGCGTTAGGCAATTCCAAAACGTCCAAGTTTAAAAGATTTCTTTCCAAATCCAATTCTTGGTAATAATCAGGAAGTTCGACAGAATCCGGTATTTGATATCTCGCATTTTTCAAGAACGACAAAGCATAAAAGTCTAAATCTGTTCTTATCTTATACTTAAGGAGTGAATAGAATGTTTCGTTTTCGTCTTCCAAATCTTTCAACAAATGATCCCGAAGGTCAGCCGCAGTTTCAAGTTCTTTAAAAAACTCTGTATATTCCACACTATATTCACCGGGCAAATAATTATGTAAGAAACCATGTATCTTTACATCCTCTACACCTTCTTCCCATTGAAACAACGCCTGATTCTCCTTTCCCGAACTTTCGGAAAGTGAAAGACGGTTCTTTTCCAATTGAAGTTCAACCCTCTCACCACCTTTCAAATAAACTGGATATAAGGCTTTTTCGTTTCGCCCCAAAAGATAAAGTCCTTCATAGGGTAACTGTACCAACTGTCGGAATTCTTTCGTCACAGAGTCAATCTCCATTGTATGAAGAAGATTAACCTCTCCCTTTCTGAAAGAATATAGAGACAGCGCTTTATAATTGTCTGTGATACCACTAATTGTAGCCTCTTTAGAACAAGAGGCCACAATGAATGAAATACATACAAGCCAAAAAAACGTGATTGACTTCCTCATACTATTAGAAATAAACAGATGGATAAACATAACCGCCTATCATACCAATATAGATAGCTCGCTTAACTTCGCCTTCTCCTTCAAAGACCTTTACAGCCGGCTGGAGAGTTCCCGCTTGGATAGGATGAAAATAGAGTTTATATCCATTGTCCGTTTTTGTACCAACCATCAAATAATTAAACCATTTGCTTGTATCATTATAGGGTTGCATAAACTTCGTATATTCCATGTAGGTAATGGTTTCTCCAGCAGAGAATTCTGTAGTCTGAAGCCTTTCATCAAACGTTTCCAGATGACAAGAATATACTTGATTATCCTTCACGAAATACATGATGTCATTATCCTGGCTCTGTGCTCTAATTTCAGATTTCAAGAGACCTAACGTATTAGGAATATCTTTCATATCCAGAATAATACAATGGCGAGAAGCAGTACTTGAATTTAGGTCGTATGTAGAACGAGTAGCGTCAATGTAAGCCAACTTATATTTTTCTTCTCCCTTTACTTTCAGCAAGGCATAGCCGTTCTCACCTCCGTTAGTACTGGTTGTTCTGCCTCCCATATAAAGAAGCTCCATATTCAGATTGCTATGAGAAGGAGAAGCTTCCGGCTTTCCATAAACCAACTCCGAAGCAGCACGATCGGCAATACAGAAAGAACTTGTTGATTCATCAAACAACATCGGATTACTCCATCCGGAAGCAACTCTGTATGGAGAAAGTACATAATCACCTCCATGTTTGATTACAAATTGCTTATAGTGTGGAGTGTATCTGGAAATAGGCATGGTGTAAAGTGAACCGTCTGCCAACAAATGTACATCCGATGCTCCTTTAAAGACAGCCTGAATCTTTCTCTGTGCAGGAAATTCATAGAACAAATCCTCATAAGTACGCAGAATCTTTCCGGTAAACAAGTCTACCACCATCAAGTCTTCTTCGCTTCCCAAGAAAACCACACTCTTATTGACATCCGTATCGGTAGATGCGTCAAAAACGAAATAATTCGTTGTATATGCAAGGTCTACCGCATTTCCTGTCAATGTCTTTCCATTGTAGGAATGAACCACATTCTCTATTTTCTTTTCATCTGTGAATATATCTACATCGGTTCCGTTTTCATTACTTTTCAGCACCCACCATCCTGTGGACATATCCGTTTCGACAAAAAGATTATATTCTGTATAAGAAAAAATACCTGTTTCCGTATCTTTTGCACAGAAACGCAACGTATAACTGCCTGTATTCAATGTTACCAAGTAATCCAAATCACGTTCATGCGACAAGGTGTCAATAATTGAATACTGATTATTCCGGTTAGCCACTCCCCAGAAACATTCATAATTACGGTCTTCCGGGTAAATTTTGGGTGAAATGTTCAATGAACTTCCAATATTAACCCTAATATCCTGGTCAATATTCTCAACGCGGATTTCCAAACGTTCACCGTACACATCCTCGCTACTATCCACACAAGCTGTAAAAAGTCCGAGGAAAAATAAAGCGATATATAATAGTCTCATATTATCTCATTTTCTAATTAAACATCTCTTATTGTACCTTTGTCGGGAAGGTAACCAATGCACTACTTGGATTATTCGGATCTTCGCGCAGAGGTGCAGCTCCAGACTCAATGTTCTCCGGATTGTTGTTGAAGGCATCCAACTCTTCTACAAACTTACTTCTCCAGTACACAAATATGGTTGGATCGGCATTACCCTTAGCAATCCATTCGTCATCCACCCGGGAAGTACTGCTTTGCAATCTTTGCAAAACGCGTATCATCAGTTCGTGTTTAGGAACGCTGTAATTTCCTAAATAAGAATAGGCCGGTGAATAAGTGTACCAATTCTTATAATACCATCCTGAAGGTTGTTCCAACATGTCCGAGAATACAATCGTTCTTTCCAGATACTTGCTTTCTCCCACTTCAAGATCGTCCGAAGCTTCCAGTCTCAATCTCAAGCGTACCTTTCCCGTAGCCAATGAAGCATCTCTCTTGAGAATGATAGCCAATGAATCTTTTACAACTCCCGCACCTACTTTCAGCAATGCTTTGGCTTCCGAATCATCAAACGGAACATAATGTACTCCAGATATGGCCGGATTCTCAATGGGTGTTACAATAGAATCTACCACATAACCTTTATTATCATACTCATAAGTAACATTGTACTCTTCCACTTGTGTTACCTTCAAGGTGCGTTCTACATCGGCAGGTCCTCCTGTTACCAATATAGGTAACTTCACAATCGCACTTTCCTGGCTTTTGTCCAACCAAATGAAAGAATATGGATAATCCTCAACACCTGATGTAAATTGAACGCGAGCTACATCTTGAAACAGAAGTGCCTCCTCTTCTTGACACCCTGTTATACTCAAGCAAGCAATCACCGTCAATAGATTAAATATTTTTTTCATATATTCTTACGTCTTAATCAATGAATACTTAAATTGTTTCTTGCACAGGCAATGGAATTACATAAGTAGAGACGGAACCAGGTTCTGCCGCAAAAGGAATCGTCTCTATGGCAAGTCGCTTGAATGCATAGAAAGTCTGTCCTTCCCCACAAAATTCTTTGTTATACTCTGCCCCGATAATGTCTTTCAATTCATTCACATCATCAATTTCAACGACCGGAATATCACGTGCAATGCACATTTCCGAATATAATTGATTAGCTTCCTCCAAAGAAGAACATTCCATAGCAATCAAATACATTTCATACAATCTGATCAAAGGAAGCACATTCTTTGCCAAAGCTGGCATATTGTCCGACTGTAAATACTTCTTGAAATAATTATTATAAGTCCAATTATAATCATCATATACATAATCCCACATCAAATTCAAACGAATATCCGTAGAACCGGAACCGTACAATTGCGATGTCAAAAGACTTTTTGTTTTCTCATATCCTTTAGCCGTTCCCAATGAAGTGGTCGCAAGATCTTTCACATATATGTTCAAAATATGTTCACAAGACAATGTATAGTCTTTTCGGGCACAATCATCACTATTTCCCAAACGATACATCTTATTGCCTGTATTGTCTTTGGCATCCATGACAATCTTAGCATACTTCAAAGCATCGGTCTTATTTCCGAGCCACAAGAACAAACGAGCTTTAATGGCACAAACCGCATAATAATTCATGCGCATTTGTCTGTATCCCCAATAAGTATCTTCCATGAAAGAAGGTGAGTTCAATTTCTCGATGGAATAAGTACATATCGGATCATTACCTTCAAACAACTCTTCCGCTTCCTGCAAATCATTTAGTAAATGAGCTGTATATTCCTCGTATGTTATTTTGGAATTAGGAGTGGTGGAAACAGTCGTTACATACGGCAAGATAGCCGCACTTGGTAAATCGGTAGGCATAGGTCCAAACAAACGTAACACATCAAAATGACAGAAAGCCCTAATAGCCAAAGCCTCTGCTTTTGTCAGTTCATAACCATTTCCTTTAAAGACCTCCCGATTGGCATCAATATCCTTCAACAGTCCATTTACATCAGCAATAACCTTATAGAGATTGTTATAAATGGAAGAAACTGCCGATTCAACTTCTGAAGCTTTATAGTCATAGATTCTTAAATAAGCAGCTTTGGAGCCTTTGGACGTGTTGTTCCAGTTTTGTGCCAACATAGATAAAGTTCCATGCACCATTTCATCACCGTACAATGAAGTGGATTTCATTCGGATATATGCTCCTGTAAGCACATTCTTATAACCTGTTTCGGTACTGAACATATCTTCCTGCTTCTTTTCTGTTTCCGGAGAAACATCCAACCAATCACTGCATGAAGTGATGGTAAAGAAAGCCCCTAATAAATATATAATAGAATATAATCGTTTCATAATTAATCCATCTTTAATTAAAATTGCAATCCTAAAGTGAAGGAGAAGCGTCTTGAATAAGGATAAGACAACCCTCTTTCCTGTTTTACTGATGAGATATAGAACAAATCACTCAAGTTACCACCAACAGTCAACGACTTGACACCCAAATTCTTCTTCAACCATTCATTGTTTTGGATGTTGTAACTGACATGTAAGTTCTGACATGACAAAGTACGTTCATCTTGAATAAAACGTGATGTCACATTAGTAGTAGATTCATCATACAACGATTTGAAGAATGTTTTGTCTCCCGGATTCTGCCAACGGTCATTATACACACGTTCATCCACATTGTATCGCTTGTCTGCTCCTTCAACCTTATTCAAAAGAGTAGAGTTGTAGATTTGTCCACCCAAACGATATGCAAAGCTTACATTGACAACCAAATCTTTCCAACGGAACATACTGCTCAAATTACCTCTGTACTTAGGCTGGCTTACCCCACAAGCTACACGATCATTAGCACTCCAGGTATATGTAACCTCTCCATTCTTGTCCAAGAAGAATTCTCTACCGGTACTTGGATCAATACCTAAGGAACGAACAGCATATATTGTATTTTGGGAATCGCCTTCACGAAGAATCGTATTAGGCAAAGTACTTCCTTCACTCAACAACTCATCATATTTTTTCTTCAATGCTGGCGACAATTCAATAATCTTATCCTTATTATGAATCATAGAACCAGTTAAAGACCACATGATTCTACGTTTGGTATCTTTGATAATAAAAGCGGTTGCTTTCACTTCAAACCCCTTATCTTCCTTTTTACCGATATTGGCAGTATACGATGTAAAGCCATTAGACAAAGGAAGAAGCAAAGAAGACAACAAGTTAGATGTCTTTTCGAGATAAACATCTGCCATGAAACTAAATCTCTTGTCAAAGAGTTCCACTTCAATACCTGCATTGTACTTATCAGTGATTTGCCATTCAAGATTCGCATTTTCCAGAGCCGTTTGATAGGCACCTACCCATTGGAAATAATTATCAGAAGTATAATAATTATATACAGCCTGTGCCTGATATGCACTAAAGTTCTGAGAACCGGCCTGACCGTATGAAGCTCTTAACTTCAACCGGTTGATAAAGGTAAGGTTTTTCATGAACTTTTCTCTTTCCATGTTCCATCCCATACCTACAGAATAAAATGGAGCAAAACGCTTGTCTTTACCAAACTGAGACGAACCATCTGTACGGAAAGCAAAGTCAGCATAATAACGGTTGTCATACGAATAGTTCAAGTTTCCTACAAAACCGATTCGACGTGTCAAAGATTCTGAGCCAGAAGGTTTTCCACCTTCCATATATTGTAAAGCCGAACCGATGAAATCAAAAGATTCATCCAAGAAACCTTCAGCTCCGAAACGATAGTTTCTGGATTTTCTTGAATCCACATCTACATTGACACCTGCATACACCAAATGCTTATCTGCAAAAAGATTGGAATAACTCAAGTTCAACGCCAAGTCATAATTGAAATTCTTTCCGCTACTATAATAGTAACTACCTTTTTTAAAGACACCCTCTGTTGTTTGGTATCTTTCGGCTTCAAAGTCGGTATGTGTAGCAGGTTTATAATCATCTGCTTCAGTTGATTGCGAAGAAATACCTACACTACCACGTGCAATAAAGCCATCAAAAGGTCTCCATTCAATGGAGAAATTATTGATTATCTGCGTATATTTATCCTGCGACTTAGTGTTCAAGGTAGCATTATACAACGGATTCTTTGGCAATTTACTGAATCCATCATAAAATTCTATATTATCATCAAAAATCTTGATCAAATTTCCATTGTCATCATAAGGTTTCCAATAAGGATTTAATGTGGTATAATCACTGAACGAGCCGTAAGGAGAATCTTTGGAATCGGTTACTCCAATGGATAAATCGTTACGGAAAACCACATTCTTGTGATAATAGCTCAAAGTCACTCCACCATTAATACTCTTACGGTCGGATTTCTTCATAACCCCTTTTACATCATTATATTGTAATGAAGCGGCATAGCGGAAAGAATTATCCCCACCTTCCAAACGGATACTATGACGTTGTCCTACACCGGTACGCAATGGTTTTGACAACCAGTCTGTATCTACTCCACGTTCTACATCTGCCAGACGTTCTGCATATTTGTTTTTCAGAATCATATCAAGCGACAGGTTGGTACTTTCATAATAACCCAATTTCCGTTCCAATTCCAATTTATCCCGAGCATTCAACAAATTGTAATCACTTAAATCAGGAGATTCGATATTCAAGCTACCATTGTATGTAATTTTCAATCTTCCTGCTTCCGGTTCTTTGGTGGTAACAACAATAACACCATTGGCACCTCTTGAACCATAAATTGCAGTAGCAGAACCGTCCTTCAAAAGAGTTATAGACTTCACCTCATCACTATTCAAGTCTACCAAGCGTTGCAAGTCTATTTCAAATCCATCCATGATGATAAGCGGAGTATTGATATCCGTACCGGTTTCATCCTGAAGATTTTCCAAAGTAGGCAAATTGGCAGAACCACGAATCTGAATATCCGGCAAATGATTCGGATCTGAACCAAATTCATTGTTTACCAACATGTTGAAAGAAGGATCAATGTTTCCGATAGAGACCAATAAGTTCTTGTTTCCCACCATATCAAGTTCTTCTTCTGTTATTACAGAAACTGCACCTGTATATGATTCTTTACTTTTCTTGAAGATACCGGTAACCACAACTTGATCCAACAAATTCTCTGCTTCTTTCAAAGTAATATTAATCACATGCTTTCCTTTTTCAAAAGCAACTTCTTGGGTTTCCATACCCACAAAAGAAAAGACAAGAACCGGTTTCTCTACACCCTTTGCCATAATGTAATATTCACCTTCCATATCGGTGGTTACTCCCTGTGTCGTTCCTTTCACTTGGACTGCTACACCTGGCAACGGTAAACCATCCTTATCTTTCACCGAACCTCTCAGCAAAACTTCGTTCTGCTTTCTGGCGTTAACCCTCTTTTCTACTTCACGCAAAGTGACATAAATATACTGACCATCAATACGATAATCCAAAGGTAAGTTGCCGATAATCTTGTTCATCACTTCCTTGATGTCCGATGCCTCAATCGTACCGTTGACACCAAACTGACTGATGTCGTCATACGTAAACATGATTTTGTAACCGGTCATTTTCTCCAAGCGTTTAAACACTTCCGGTAAACGATCATTCTTCAATTCCATCCGTATAGTCTTCTGCTGGACAACTTCCTGTGCCTCAACCCACACTGGTTGGCATACAGAAAAACCGAAACAGAATAGAAGAAATAAACAACAATAGTTCCTCATAAGCATTACTGTTTTTTATTAGGTTATTTTTATGCTTTTTACAATTAGTCGTTTATTTAAACTAAAAAGGTACCTTTTTCTTTAAAAAAGATAAAAATAACGTCTATTTTGCTTCGAGTTTTTAAGATAAGACAAGTGTGGAACTGCAATACCTAAAAATAAGTGATAAAAAACTTCTGATTATATTACATGTTAACTGAAACAAAATCACTCGATTCTTTATCGGTAACTCGTTTTTTTTTGAGCTTACCGATAAAGAATCAAAGTATTGCTGAGAAAATACACACCCACATGGTTATGATTTATTTAATGTAAACCGTATTTCCGTCCAAACTGACTTGGGCTTTCTTCAGACATTGCAACCGTTCCACCGCTTTCTCAATCCCTTCATCGCGCTTACAGAAATAACGCAACTTATAATTCATGACACGAGCATCATCGAATACGACATTCACATTATACCAGCGGCCTATTTCCTGCATAATGTCTGCCAATGTCCGGTTGTCGAAATAAAAATATCCATCCCGCCAATAAATGTATGTATCTACATCCACTTCCTGTATTCCCAATGAACCGTCTTCCAGGACACGTACATTTTCTCCCGGAACCAACACGACCGAATGTTCATTGGCCGTATTGTTTACCTTTACACTACCTTTTATAAGCGTAACATGCGAATTTTCCTTTTTGTAATTACGGACATTAAATTCGGTACCCAATACTACGGTTTGCAGCCCGTCCGTTTCTACGATAAATGGTCGGTTTTCGTCTTTGGTTATCTGAAAATAGGCTTCTCCATGCAACTTTACCACACGTCTGTCTCCCACAAACCGGGAAGGGTACTCCAAACGGCTGTCCGCATTCAACCAAATCTTGGAGCCATCTGCCAAAACCACCTCAAATGTTTTTCCCCGAGGGGTAGACAATAAGTGAGTTTCCACTTTTTCTACAAATTCGGTGTATTCCAATCTGACAGAATCCGTTTGCACCAATACTGCCCCTACCTCGTCCAACTCTTCCCGAACCGACTGGTTGTCCAATGATACATGTACCCCGGACGTAGTCTGTAAGGTAATATCCTGACTTGAGCCATCAACAGCCGTAAAATAGACTACTGTATCTTTCGGCCATCCACCAAAGCCTGTAACCCATGAAAAAGCAAGAACCAACAAGAACGAAGCAGCCATACCGATAGCTACCCCCATTGTTACCCAATAACGGTTAGAACGACGGGAGTGCTTCTGACGGAACTTTCCCCATTCCGCCTCTACATCAGGCTTATAAGAAAGATGTTCCTGCTGCATTGCCAGCCTGCAATCCAAAATGTCTTGACAGACCTGCATACATTCCTCATCTTCCATGATTTCAAGAATCTCATCTTCGGTATATTCCTCCGGATGCTCCATCATAGAAAGTGCCTTTTCCATGCCATCATCTTTCATTTTATCAGAGTCATTCATGATTGTTCTTTTTTATTAGTCGTTTAAGGGTTACAAATGGGGTACAGTTTGATTTTTATTAACAAAAGATTCCCGCAAAATCTTTAAGGCTTTCATGATATGTTTCTTTACCGCATTCACGCTAATTCCCAGTTCTTCTGCTACTTCCTTGTATTTCTTTTCCCGCAAATAACATTCCTGAAAAATCAGTTTCGTCTGGGGAGAGAATCCCTGTATCACCTTTCGTATATGCAAAATACGTTCATCATATTCAGGAGTACCGTCATTCCTGCTTTCCAATATCAGTTTCTGATAAAATTCCACATACTTATTCTTCACTTCCTGATGACGGATGTAGTCTACACACTTATTGCGGATATAACTCAACAGATAGGATTTCCAATTCGCTACTTCTAAGGTGTCTATTTTAGTCCAAGCAAATTCGAAGCTATCGTTCACGATATCCTTACATGTTTCTTCATCATTAATCAGCTGTAATGCAAAGAAATAAAACGGGGTATAATTCTCCTTGAAGAATGCTTCGAATTTCTTTTCCTTTTCCAAACCTACAGATTTATTTAGGGTAGCAAAAATAACACCCACAACGATAAATCCAAAGAAAAAACTGTTCCTTTTTTCAAAGCTATTGGATTTCGTATCTTCTTTCGATCATTGTTTCCTGAATTTATCCGCACCAATTACTTTCAAACAAAACTTTGAACCCTATCCCAATTTCCCTTTGACGGAAGACAAAAAACTCTTTGGAGGAAGAGACCTTCCTCCAAAGAGTTTTTGATTCATTTTCTATATGCTTTTAATGCTCTTCCCCATCTCGTAGGCTTCCTGCATGGCCGGATGAGCAAGGATTTCTCCTTTTTCGTAAACGCCCTTGCCATAGATGCCCCCCTTTTCCACCGAGCCTTCCAAACATTCGGCCAAGCCTCGGAAACACTCCAATGTGCAATCCATTACGGTGTCCGTATCTTCGGCAGCCGTCATGATGTAGTAGAATTCCTTATCCTTGAATTCCAGCCAACGGGCTACTGTACGGTCGATTACCGCCTTCAGTTGCGCACTGATGGAATAGAAATAAACCGGTGAGGACAGGACAATGACATCTGCCGCCAACATCTTTTCGAGTACCTCTGCCATGTCGTCTTTGATGGAACACTTGCCTTCGTGATTCTTGCAATAGTAACATGCCCGGCAATAACCGATGTTCTTGCCTGCCACAAAAATCTTTTCCACGTCATTGCCCGCTTCCTGGGCTCCTCTCATAAACTGGTCGCACAACGTATCCGAGTTTCCGCCTTTTCGCGGACTTCCCGACAAAATCAATACTTTTTTAGCCATATACTTTTTCTGACAAATATACGATTATCTTTATTTCATTGGATAAGAAAACACAAATTTCTCCAATTGTTCGAGTGACATGTTGTAAAAACGTTTTTCCTTGTTCAAGGAACGCATGGTTGCCATATCTTCTTCATCGAGTGAGAAGTCGAATATCGAGATGTTTTCCTTGATCCAATCGGGATTGGTATTGCCTGGAATCACCGAGAATCCTTCCTGAATGTGCCAACGCAAGATGATTTGCACAGGAGTTTTGTCGTGTTTCTTTGCTATCTGTGCAATGGTTGTATCGTTTAATAAGGTCTTGTCGCCATGTCCGAGGGGGAACCAACATTCGGTTACAATGTGGTGCGGTTCATGCTTCTTGCGCACCTCTAACCGTTGGGCATACGGATGACATTCAATCTGATGGACTGCCGGCTTTACCTTTGTTTTTTCCACAAGGGCAGTAAAAGCCTCATCTTTGGCATCACAATTACTTATTCCCAACGCCCGAACTTTGCCTTGTTTATAAGCCTTTTCCATGTCTTTCCAGGCTCCCATATAATCACCGATAGGCTGATGGATATACAACAAGTCGATGTATTCCAATCCCAAGCGTTTCAACATTTCATCAATGGCTTTCAGGGTAGTGTCTTCCCCGTATTCAGTAGGCCACAACTTGCTGGTTATCCAGATTTCCTCCCGAGGGATTCCGCTTTCCTTGACAGCCTCTCCCACTCCCTTTTCGTTGCCATACGCATGGGCAGTATCAATGTGTCGATAGCCGTCCTTCAACGCCACTAAACACGCCTGCTTGCAATCCTCATTCGATACGGCAAACGTACCAAGACCGAAACGTGGCATTTCCACTCCATTGTTCAACTTCACGTAAGGAACACCCCATTGGTCGGTACGTTCCTGTGCTTGCGATACAAAACACGACAACATCATACTTAATGCTAAAATTACTTTTTTCATATTGATTCGTTTTTATTTATCATTCATTTTTGCAAAACTATTCAAATTATTCCAACGAAAAGATAGATGTATTACAGATTATCATACCCGAATTACGGAATGTTTCTTTACAGCGGCGGATATGTCGGATGAATTGCTTACTTTTACCTGAAATAAAGAAAGAACGACAGATATGGCAACCATTCTTGATATGAAATCCGTACAGGATTATAACAATGACCTCGGTGTGAAAACCTTGCATCCGTTGGTCAGCGTAGTGGATATGTCCGAACTTCCGCAGATTCGTCATTCCTTGAAACGCTTCGGATTCTACTGCATCTTCCTCAAGCAATTAGAGTGCGGATCCATTCTTTATGGTCGTAGACATTACGACTATCAGGAAGGAACCATGCTCTTCATAGCTCCCGGTCAGGTGGCCGGTGTGGACGATGGAGGAGTAACCACCTCTCCCCGAGGATGGATTCTGATGTTTCATCCGGACTTGTTGCATGGTACCCCATTGGCACAGCACCTCCGCGAGTATTCGTTCTTTCACTACACCTCGAACGAGGCTCTGCACACTTCCGAACGAGAACGACAAGTCATCATCGGTTGCATGCGGGAGATTCGCGAGGAGATAGAACGCCCGATAGACAAGCATAGCAAACGAATCATCACATCGAATATCGAGCTGCTACTCAACCATTGCATCCGCTTCTACGACCGCCAGTTCATTACCCGGGAAGTGGTGAATCACGACGTACTAAGCCGTTTTGAAGCCTTGCTGAACGAGTATTTCTGTTCGGGTACTCCGACTCAGACAGGACTTCCTACGGTGGCGTGGTTTGCCGAAAAGCTTTGTTTGTCAGCCAACTATTTCGGAGATTTGATAAAGCGTGAAACCGGCATGTCGGCTCAGGAATACATCCAAAACCATATCATCGAACGGGCGAAACAAATGCTTGCCGACGATTGTTTGTCTGTCAGTGAGGTGGCTTATGCCCTCGGCTACAAATACCCGCACCATTTGAGCCGTATCTTCAAGAAAGTAACGGGCTATTCGCCCAATGAATTCCGCCAACAGATCTAACTATACAACATAAAAATAATCTATTTAACTTTCGCAGATAAAAATAAGGGCTGAAAGCCTGCTTCTCGATAGCCCAGGGCACCTCCCTGGGGATAGTGGGAATCATTTCATCCTGCACTAAAAGTGCAGAACAATAGGTTGTATTGCACTTACAGCGCAATCATCAAATTGTCTTTTCTACCTGGGGCTACGCTACGCTTCACCCCAGGCTATTAAGTAGGCGGGCTTTCAGCCCTTATTTTTACTTGCAAAATTTAATTACGTAACAAGTCTCATGTGTCATCAAAGCAAGTCTCACAGCCTTATCTGACTTGCTCCATAGGCACATGAGACTTGCTTCATTATCCATCACTCCTCACTAAAAAGTTAATTCCTATTAAATTTAGTAGTTCTACTATATTACTTAGTAGCATGTTTCGTTTTTTATTCTTACGTTTGCAGAAAGAACAACAAAACCGATGAATTATGATAAAGAAATTAGCGGCAAAGGAAGAAGAAGTGATGACACTTTTCTGGAAGCATGGAAGCATGTTCATACGCGACTTGTTGAACTATTTCGACGAGCCGAAGCCTCACTATAACACCGTAGCCACACAAGTGAAGTTCTTAGAAGAAAAGAAATTCTTAGGACGACGACCGATGGGAAACTCCAATCAGTTCTATCCGCTTATCAGCGAGAAGGAATACAAAGGTTCTGCCCTCGATGCGGTGGTTTCCCACTACTACAACAACTCTTACACCAGCGTAGTCTCGCACTTCATCGAAGAAGAAGTGATAGACCTCGACGAGCTGAAAGAGTTAATTCACCAAATTGAAATGAAACGTAAACAGTAAACGGGTATGTCTTATTTCCTTCTCTACCTTATCAAAAGCACCGTCTATTTAGGCTTGTTCTACGCCTTTTTTCTGACGGTGATGCGTGGAACGACTTTCTTCCGCCTCAACCGCTTCATGTTGCTGGCCGGAACAGTTGTCTGCATGCTCCTGCCCTGCTATACCGTAACGGTGGACGAGGTGGAAGGAATACAGCTCCCCATGCAGGTACTCGATGAAGCATTGGCCATCACTCTCCCGGAAGCGACAACCGATACGGAAATGTCCTTACCGCCTAACCTTCAAGGTACCTCTTCAAGCTCCGCTACATCTGCTCTGCCCTATTGGGTGCTGGGTATATATGCGGTGGGAATGTTTGTCTACCTGACATTGGTGGTTCGTTCCTTTGTAGCCGTATGGAAGCTGATAACTCGCCATCCCAAGCAATGGAAAGACGGTTGTTGGCTCATCGTCATCCCCGACAAGATACCCTCATTCAGTTGGAGCAACTATATCGTGATAAGCGAGGAAGACTACCGGAACTATCCGCAAATAATCTTGCACGAACAGATGCACTACCGCTACAAACATTCCTACGACATCTTCTTCTTCACGATTGTCCATGCCATCCATTGGTTCAATCCGATGGTGTGGCTTATCCGTACCGAACTGAAACAGCTCCACGAGTTCGAAGCGGATCAGGGAGTTATCAATCAAGGCATCGATGCAACGCAATATCAATTATTATTAGTGCGAAAAGCCGTCGGCAAAAAGCTCTACAACATCGCCAACGGCTTCAACCACGCCAAACTAAAAAAACGTATTACCATGATGATCAAAGAAAAATCAAACGGTTGGGAAAGGCTGAAATGGTTCGTTTCAGTTCCCGTAGTGATGGGTGCCATGTTCGTATTTGCGCAACCCGAAGTGAAGGACACGTTGGAGGAAATTGTTCCTCAGGAGAATGTACAGGAAACTCCCAAAGACTTGGACGGAATGTTCAACTTCTTTATCAAAGAATCTACTGCTTATCGGAAACATCTGATAGAAGAAGGGAATGATGTGAAAGGAGTCGATGACAAGCGGCTTACTCGTTTCATGGTCAACCAACGGAATCAAATCATGATTGCGGACTGCTACCATCTCGGTGAAAAAATATCTCCGGAACAAATTCGGTCTTACCTCGTCCAAACCATGCGGGAAGCACGCAACAAACGTACCCGGGAATTGGGTAAAGACGAAGTGCGAGGTATCCTTTTCCAGCGCGATGTGGCCGCCAATCCTGACTCCTTGTACAGCTATCTGAAACAAATCAAGCTCGCATATGAGGATTTACGGAAGGATTACCCGAATGACGACAACTTAGATAAGATTTGTCCGATGTGGGTTCACTTTCAAGTTCCTCGATATTTCTCCCAAAAGAGTGATGAGCTAAGCGGCAAAGTCGACGTTACAATCGTTGACCTTCAGGACGGTACGGTCTTAGGTTCTGCAAAGAACATCAAACGCATTGCCCAACTGAGAGAAACCCTCAACATGCTCCCTAACGGATGTCAGACGCAGGTTAGCGTGAAAGCAGACAAGGACACTCCAATGGGCGAAATTACAGAAATCAAACAGGCTTTAAGAGACCATTATGTGCTATCGATTAATTACGAAGTTAACGATATACGAACTAATGGGAACTCTCAACAACCGGTCTATACCAAAAAGACCATTCAAAAAGGACAGCTCTGATTGATTCATTAAAAAAGGGGGGATGTATCGAATTAGAAATATCATAACGTATTTTATTTCGATACATCCCCTAAAATATTAATCAACAAAAGATTACCTTACAAACTCCCAATAATTATCCGGTGAAATCACCTTAAACGACGAGTCCGGATAAGCGGAAGCAAACAAAGTCGGTTGCTTAGCCTTAACTTTTCCACTCCATTTAAACTCGTATGTACGGAGTAAGCCGTCCTCTTCTTCTATCAAATCTATTTCCTTCTGGTCATGAGTCCGCCAAAAATACAGTTGAGCATAACTACCCATGTAAGCATTACGCTTTACTCGTTCACTTACCATCATGTTTTCCCACAAAGCCCCCATGTCGTTCCGCAAAGCTACCGGTGCAAAGTTGGAAAGCACCGCATTACGGATTCCATTGTCGTAAAAATAGACTTTCTTTCCTTTCTTTATCTCATTGCGTAAATTACGGCTGAATGAATCCAAACGAAAAACGACAAAACATTTCTCCAATAGGTTAATGTAATTTTCGACGGTTTCCTTGTCTACCCCCAATAGATTACTCAACTCGTTATACGAGACCTCATTCCCTAATTGGAGTGCCAAAGCCCGAACTAATTTTTGAAGAATATCGGGCTTTTTCAAACCTTTATACGAAAATAAATCCTTATAAAGATAATTATTCGTCAAAGTCATCAATGTACGTTTGGCATCACCCGGGAATGTTACAACTTCCGGATACATCCCATAAATGAGACGTTGTTCCAACATACGCTGTTCTTCCCTCTCCGATGTCTCAGCCGACAATTCCGATAAAGAAAACGGGAACAAGCGATATTCTATCAAGCGACCGGTAGCCGGTTCGTTAATTTCTCCAGCCAAATCCAACGAGGAAGAACCCGTAACAATGACATCCGTATCAAGTTTTAAATCTCCAATTTTCTTTAGAATCAGTCCTATATTCTTAACCCGTTGTGCTTCGTCTATGAAAACCATATCATAAGAAGCAAACAAAGCCCGAAGTTCCGTAGAAGTTTTCTCTTCTATTAAAAGAACATCGTCCAAGTCATCGCAATTAAGCGAAAGAACCTTTTTCTCTTGTTTACGTAACGTTTCAAGCAAGGTAGTCTTCCCTACCTGTCTGGCTCCCAGTAACACAATCACTTTCTTCCGATGAAAATCTGCCAAAATCGAAGATTCTATATTCCTTTTTATCATAGCCTCTCATTTTTCCACAAATATATGTTTTTCCATCCAAACCGCCAAATTTAGTATAAATTTAGCGGTTGCAACCACCAATTTTATACTAAATTTGGCGGTTTGAAGTCGCATCACTATCATTCTTCATTACATTAAAAAACTTTTATTTGTTCCTCTTGCATATATTCTTTTATTCTCTTTACTTTGTGAAAATTCTATCAGCAAAACACTATGAGAAAAGAATGTAATCACCATGTAAACATTGGCTTATATCACTTTCTGATCGAAAGCCTTCCCCTTATCGTTCTGTTATTTCTTGTGGGATGTAGTCCAAAGAACAATATCATTGAAAAGCCGGTATTCATTACCAAGAATACACAAGCCATCGAGGTAAACAAAGTTGTCTTGACAGATACAACCACCGTACTTGATATTCTGGCAAACGGAATACCACACACTTCAATTCGGATAGCCAGCACAAGCAAACTAATTGATGACAAAGGAAAGGTTTATCCGCTGTTATCCGGAATCGGGATAGAACCGGACAAGGAATTGGTGTACCCCGAATCGGGAAAAGCCAACTTCCAATTAGTTTTTCCATCATTGGATGGGAAAGCCAAATACATTGACTTTACGGAAGGAGATGAGGTAAAAAACGGATTTGTCATTTTGGGTATCCAACTGAAAGATATTCCATTACCAGAAGCCCAGTTACCCCAAGAGATTCTTGAACAACAGACAGACAAGAATGTTCCCCTATCCGACCAACCTCTTTTGTTCGGAAAGGCTACCATCAAAGGAAAAATCTTAGACTATCGACCGGGGATGTCCGACAACGTAAGGATTGCCTCTCATAATCCATTGGTAAAGAATGGCGATTATTTAGTTCTCACATTGGCTCCGGACGGAAGCTTCAGCCATTCATTCAACGTATTGGGAACCTCCATCGTTTGGGTGTATTATGCAGAAGTAGCAACAACCGCAGAAGTTTTCGTTGCTCCCAATCAGACAAGCGAAATCTATTTCAACCTTCGGGAAATCTCTCGAAAGCAATCCAAGCTACATGCCGACACTTCCTACGGAAAGGAGCTTTACTACAAAGGTCCTCTCCCCGTTGTGGTAGAGGAATGGCCGGAAGCCAGAGAATTGTTTCAAGAAGAGTATAAGTTTTATGATTTCAAGAAGACTCCGGAAGCCTTGTTGGAAGAATACAAACAAGACCAACTGACCTATACCCAGCAACGTTTGGACAGTCTCAAGAACTCCTCATTTAGCCCATCGACCAAAGAATACATGGAAACAAGTTTGACTGTGGCTTTGGCTATCCAGCTTCAATATGCTCCCGCTACCTTGACACAAAGATACGTCTCGGATACAGAGACCTACGATGCAGACAAACGTTGGGCGATGTATGACAGATTCAAGAAAGCCTATCCGAAAGGATATATTCCGGAAGATGTATTGCAAGCATTAAACAAACCCTCGGCGTTGTTTACGTCCGGCTATGGCTCCTTAGTCAACAATACTGCCAACATGAAAAACATCGAAGCAGACGGCCTTTTTGCCGAATTGATAAAGGCTAACCAATGCTATCGGACCATAAGGGATTTCGTGCCTCTGAACGAAGAACAGACCGCAACCCTCCAGACTTTATCCGAGCCTTGTCAACAATTCTTGGAGGCAGCCAATGATTCCGTCCGGAAAATCATAGAGACCAATAAGAAAGAACATGGATTCCGAATCAATGAAGCTGGAGAAATAAGCAACGAAGACCTATTTGCTTCCATTGTCAGCAAGTTCCGGGGTAAAGTGGTTTTGGTAGACTTCTGGGCTACTTGGTGCGGTCCTTGCGTGGCCGGACACAAAGCCATGCATCCCCTGAAAGCGGAATTGAAAGACAAAGAGATTGTTTACGTCTATATTACGGGAGAGACATCCCCCAAAGAACATTGGGACAAGATGATCCCGACCATTCAAGGGGAACATTATCGTTTGACCGATGATCAATGGACGTATCTGAACAAACTCTTCCACATTGAGGGTATTCCCACCTATTTTATCCTTGACAGGAAAGGAAACATCGTGTATCGCGAAGCCGGATTCCCCGGTACAGTCGAAATGAAAAAAGAACTCTTGAAAGCGTTGGAGTTGTAATATCACTTCTTAAACCATTTCTTCTTCAACCATTCTCTTACCGGTTCATCGTACACCTTCAAAGAAGCATAGGCAATGAAGATAGCCAGCACAAATACGCAACAAGCGAAAAGAATGTGTGTACTGGTCGGTAGGTCTTTGTGAGTGGCCGCCCATGACATCTGCATATAAATCAACGGATAATGGGTTACATACAACGGATAGGAGATTTCGCCCAAGAACTTACACACAGCTGTCGAACGTTTACCCTTGATACTGCTTCCTGCTCCCATCGCCACGATAAGCGGAAAGGCAATCAAGATACATACGGCTTCGTACAAACCGTTCATCCAGAAGTTGGCCGGATTGTCGCCACCGATACGAGGCACCACGAGCAACAAAGTAACCAACAATGAACACCACCAGAAACCATTCTTCAAACGGATCACCTTCCCCATGCGAGAAAGCAACAGACCGGCAAAGAAAGGATAGAGCAAACGAGTAAGGCCAACTTGCAACTGGTCGGGCGTAAGGCTCCAGCCCCCTACCACCGTATAGGCAGCATACGAACGAGCTTCAAGCACACCGAATACATCTATATCCATGCACAGGATAACGGTCAGAACGGCCGAAAGTCCAACGAATATCGCAAGGACAAGCTTGGAGAAATGACGGATGAAAAGGGCATATAGAATGTTGGCCAAGTATTCCCACAAAAGCGACCAGGTGGCACCGTTCAGCGGATTGAATTCTCCCCAGCCTCGGATATCCATAGAAGCCGGAAGCGGAATCAGCGTAAAGCCCCACACGCAAACCAACAGAATCATCCACCAGAGAGTGGTATTGACAGCGGCAAAGTCGGGATGTCCGCCACCCAAAAGGAAGAACATCAAACCTACCAACGTACCCATGATGAGCATCGGGTGCAGACGAATGAGACGACGCTTGAAGAAATCGCCCAACGTCATCTTGTTCCAACGGTCATCGTAAGCATAGCCGATGACGAAGCCCGAAAGCACGAAGAAGAAATCTACTGCCAAGTATCCATGATTCAGAATCTGATAAGGAATACCCGCCGAATAAGTCTCGAACAGATGAAAAGCCACCACAATCATTGCAGCGACACCACGCAACCCATCCAATATTTCATAGCGTGGCTTTGAAGCCAAATAACTCATATAAACAATCTTTAATTCCGGTTGCAAAGATAAAAAGAGGATTTTGAACTCATTTATACTTCCTTTGCCAAAGATTGTACTATATTTGCAAAACTCATTCAAAACGACTTAAATATGCCGAATGTATTGGAATATAGTATCAATCCGAATACCTATTCGTGCGGGATTGACCATGTGTATCTGTCTCCCGAAGAGCTGATAGACCTACACACTCAAGACACGTGGGAACTGGTTTACATCATTACCGGTTCCGGTGTGCGGACAATAGGCAACAGCACCGAACCTTTCCATAAAAGTGAAATCATCCTGATTCCGCCACAAATGCCGCATGGATGGTCATTCGATACCAAAGACACCGACGTCAACGGGAACATCGAAGACATCGCTTTGGTGTTTACCGATGATATACTCCGCCGATGTGCCGACACCTTTCCGGAGCTGAAGCAAGGAATCGAAGACATATTGAACCACCGTCAAGCGATTCTGATGGACGAGAGTTTACAGGCTCCCCTCTCTTCCCTTCTCTGGCAAATGACCACCGAAGACGACCTTTCACGCACCGTTTCACTTTTACGAATCTTTACATTGATTGTTCAAGGGAAAGGAAAAGGAATTGCCGAGGAGTATCGCCCGACAAACCGGATTCAGGACCGAATATGCCGGTTGCAAATCTTTATCAACTGTAATTATTTCCGAAACATTTCCTTGCATGATGCAGCCGAGCATTTAGGGATGCATCCTTCGGCTTTCTGTACGTTTCTCAAGCATGCAACGGGGAAAACCTTTACCGTTCACTTGAACGAATATCGCATCCATGTTGCTTGTCGCTTTCTGAGAGAAAAGGCTGATGCCAACATCTCCGAGATTGCCTATCAGACGGGGTTCAACACTATTTGTTATTTCAACCGGATATTCAAGCAGATTATGGGAATGTCTCCTTTGGCTTATCGGAAAAAAGCACTACCTTTGTGAATACGAAACCAATATCCAAACAAGAAACGATTATGATAACCTACCAGACCGAGGACATCGCCATGCCTCAAATCAAGAAACGCGAAACCACCGAGTGGGTGAAGCAGGTAGCCGCTACCTACGGCAAGGAAGTGGGCGAAATAGCTTACATCTTCTGTTCTGACGAGAAGATTCTGGAAGTGAACCGTCAGTACCTGGAACATGACTATTACACCGACATCATCACGTTCGACTATACCGAAGGAAACCGCATCAGCGGCGACTTGTTTATCAGCCTCGACACCGTTCGCACCAATGCCGAACAGTTCAGCCAGCCTTACGAACGGGAGTTGCATCGGGTAATTATTCATGGTATCCTGCACCTTTGCGGCATCAACGACAAAGGCCCGGGCGAACGGGAAATGATGGAAGAAGCCGAGAATAAAGCATTGGCATTGATAGCGCTTTAAACAAACGAAAAAAAACTCTTTGGAGAACGACTTAAAGTTCTTTGGAGGACAAAGTCGTCCGTCAAAGAGTTTTTTCCCTAATTTATAACACCTTTTGACACCTCTTTCAAAGGGAGTTCTTTGGACAGTCCATAGAACTCCAAGAAATACGAAAAGATAAGTACCTTCATTCAAAAAGAACACACTCTTTGACAGAAAGTGCTTATCTTTTCGTATTTTTGCACCCAGTAAAAAGAATTGAATCAATGGATTTTAAGTACGACGTAATTGTAATAGGTGCCGGACACGCCGGTTGTGAAGCGGCCGCCGCTGCCGCCAACCTCGGCTCGAAAACTTGTCTCATCACAATGGACATGAACAAGATTGGGCAAATGAGCTGTAACCCAGCCGTAGGAGGCATTGCCAAAGGACAAATCGTTAGAGAGATTGATGCATTGGGCGGATACATGGGGTTGGTAACCGACCGTACCGCTATCCAGTTCCGTATGCTCAACCGTTCCAAAGGACCGGCCATGTGGAGTCCTCGCGCCCAGTGCGACCGAGGCAAGTTTATCTGGGCCTGGAGAGAGATTTTAGAAAACATTCCCAACCTACATATCTGGCAGGACACCGTAGAAGAGCTGTTGGTAGAGAACGGCGAAGTCATCGGGGTTTCGACTTGCTGGGGCGTTACTTTTCATGCGAAATGTGTAGTGCTGACGGCAGGAACTTTCCTCAACGGACTCATGCACATCGGTCGGAAGATGTTGGCAGGAGGACGATGTGCCGAACCTGCTTCCTACCATTTGACCGAATCCATCACTCGTCATGGCATTGTTGCCGGCCGAATGAAGACAGGTACTCCGGTACGTATTGATGCCAGAAGCGTGCATTTCGACCAGATGGAGACTCAAGACGGAGAGAATGATTTCCATCGGTTCTCGTTCATCAGTGAGCCACGCAAGCTCAAGCAGCTCCAGTGCTGGACTTGTTACACCAACGAGGCTTCGCACGAAATTCTTCGCAACGGACTATCGGATTCTCCCCTATACAACGGACAAATCCAGAGTATCGGTCCCCGTTATTGCCCGAGCATCGAAACGAAGATTGTTACGTTCCCGGACAAGCCACAACATCAGTTATTCTTGGAACCCGAAGGCGAAAGTACCAACGAGCTTTACTTGAATGGTTTCTCTTCTTCGCTTCCGATGGAGATTCAGATTGCCGCCTTGAAGCAGATTCCGGCGTTCAAGGATTTGGTTATCTATCGCCCCGGTTATGCCATCGAATACGATTATTTCGATCCTACCCAACTGAAGCATACGTTGGAAACCAAAGCCATCAAGAACCTCTTTATGGCAGGCCAAGTTAACGGTACGACCGGCTACGAAGAAGCAGGCGGACAAGGTATCATTGCCGGTATCAATGCACACATCAACTGTCATGGTGGCGAACCTTTCGTGCTTGGACGCGATGAAGCTTATATCGGCGTTTTGATTGATGATTTGGTGACGAAAGGCGTAGACGAACCTTATCGTATGTTCACCTCTCGTGCCGAATATCGTATTTTGTTGAGACAAGACGATGCCGATATGCGTCTGACAGAACGTGCCTACAAACTCGGTTTGGTCAAGCAAGACCGATACGATTTGCTTTGCAGCAAACGGGAAGCCGTACAAGGCATCATCGAATTTGCGAAGAAGTTCTCAATCAAAGCGGCCTTGATCAACGATGCGTTGGAGAAACGGGGAACGGCTCCCCTATCGCATGGTTGCAAACTCATCGACCTGATTATCCGTCCGCAGATTACCATCGAAGGAATTGCCGAATACATTCCGTCATTCAAAGCGATTCTCGACAATCTGACCGACCGCAAGGAAGAAATCATCGAAGCTGCCGAAGTGCTTATCAAGTATCAAGGATACATCGACCGCGAACGGATGATTGCCGACAAGATACACCGATTAGAGTCCATCCGAATCAAAGGTAAGTTCGACTACAACTCGCTGAACTCTCTTTCAACGGAAGCCCGTCAGAAGCTCATCAAGATTGATCCGGAGACATTGGCACAAGCCAGCCGTATCCCCGGTATTTCGCCAAGCGACATCAACGTATTGCTTGTTCTGTTGGGAAGATAAAACAAAATGTTCCACGTGAAACAAACGATTTAATACTTTAACAATAAAGCATTGATTATGAGAAAAGAACTGCTATTAGCTAATTTAAGGGAAATACCCGATTTTCCGATACCCGGCATCCTGTTCTACGACGTTACTACCCTCTTCAAGAATGCGGAATGTCTGAAAGAAATCTTAGATACCCTTTACGAACTCTACAAGGACAAAGGCATTACCAAAGTGGTAGGCATTGAATCCAGAGGGTTTATCTTGGGAGCTGCTTTAGCCGCACGCTTGGGTGCAGGTTTTGTCATGGCTCGCAAGCCAGGGAAACTGCCAGCAGAAACCATCGAAGAAACTTACGCCAAAGAATACGGTACGGACTGTATTCAAATCCACAAAGACGCTATTGATGAAAACGACGTGGTGTTATTACACGACGATTTGTTGGCTACCGGAGGTACAATGGCAGCTACTTACCGACTCGTACAGAAATGCTGCCCACAGCAAACATTCGTCAACTTCGTGATAGAATTGGGCGATTTGAACGGTAGAAAGGCGTTCCCTGAAAATGTGGAAGTAGAGACTTTGTTGAAATTATAACAACCACGATGAAACAGGAAGAAAACAAAACCAACGATTACCTGAAAGGGATTGTATCCAACCTCCCGGAAAGCCCGGGTATCTACCAATACCTGAACCAAGAAGGTACGATTATCTACGTTGGAAAGGCTAAAAATCTGAAACGTAGAGTTTCTTCCTATTTCAATCGGGAACACCCCAACGGCAAGACACGATTGCTTGTCAGCAAGATTGCAGACATTCGTTACATTGTCGTCAAAACCGAAGAAGACGCACTTTTATTGGAAAACAACCTCATCAAGAAATACAAGCCACGCTACAACGTCCTACTGAAAGACGACAAGACCTACCCTTCAATTTGTGTCAGCAACGAATATTTTCCGCGTGTGTTCAAGACGCGAAACATTATCCGAAACGGTTCGTCTTATTTCGGGCCATATAGCCACATTCCTTCGATGAATGCGTTGTTAGAGCTTATCAAGAAACTCTATCCGCTTCGTACTTGCCGCCTTGCACTTACCCCCGAAAACATCCGAAACGGTAAGTTCAGCGTATGTTTGGAATACCACATCAAGAACTGCAAGGGACCCTGTGTCGGCAAGCAGACGCACGAAGAATATCTTAGAGACATCGATGAAATCAAACAGATTCTGAAAGGAGACACGCAAATTGTGTGTGATTTGTTGATGGACGAAATGCAGGCTCTCGCCACAGAAATGCGGTTTGAGGAAGCCCAAGCTATCAAAGAGAAATACGATTTGATAGAAAACTACCGTTCAAAGAGTGAGGTGGTAAACCGTATCATTCACAACGTAGACGTTTTCTCCATTGAAATGGAGGAAAATTCGGCTTACATCAACTATTTGCATATCACAAACGGTTGTATCAACCAAGCCTTCACATTTGAATATAAGAAGCGGTTAAACGAAAGCCGGGAAGAATTGCTTCAGTTGGGCATTGTGGAAATGCGAGAAAGATACAAAAGCAAATCCCGCGAAATCATCGTACCTTTTGAAATAGACATGGAACTGAACAATGTTACCTTTATCGTTCCACAAAGGGGCGAAAAAAAGCATTTGTTAGAGCTTTCCATCATGAACGTAAAACAATACAAGGTAGACCGACTGAAGCAAGCCGACAAGCTCAATCCGGAGCAGAAGAAAACCCGCATATTGAAGGAGATTCAGGAGCAGTTGCACCTGCCCAAAATCCCCGCACACATCGAATGTTTTGACAATTCCAACGTGCAAGGTTCGGATGCTGTGGCCGCTTGTGTGGTCTTCAAAATGGGCAAACCCAGCAAGAAAGATTACCGCAAATTCAACATCAAGACGGTGGTTGGCCCCGATGATTATGCTTCCATGAAAGAAGTTGTCAGACGACGTTACACCCGAGCCATTGAAGAAGAATCTCCCCTGCCCGACCTCATCATTACCGACGGTGGAAAGGGGCAAATGGAAGTCGTTCGGGAAGTCATTGAAGACGAACTGCACCTGAACATTCCAATAGCAGGATTGGCCAAAGACAACAAGCACCGTACATCGGAATTGCTCTATGGATTTCCTCCAATGACCATCGGTGTAAAGCAAAGCACTCCCCTCTTTCATCTTTTAGAAAATATCCAGAATGAGGTACACCGCTTTGCCATCACGTTCCACCGAGACAAGCGTAGCAAGAGTCAGACAGCCTCGATTTTAGACCAGATTCCGGGCATTGGAGAGAAACGAAAGACCGATTTATTGAAAGCTTTCAAGAGTGTAGCCCGTATCAAGAAGGCCACTTTGGAAGAAATAGCCGAAGTTGTGGGCATGTCTGCCGCTAAAAATATCCAAGAAAAGCTGAAAGAATAAGGGATATTTCCTAACTTTGTGGGCATTATGAGAATAGTAATCCAACGAGTGAAACACGCCTCTGTAACCATAGACGGCGTATGCAAGTCGGCCATCAAGGAAGGCTTCATGATATTAGTCGGCATTGAAAATGCTGATACACAAGAAGATGCAGACTGGTTATGCAAGAAGATAGTCAACCTGCGTGTATTTGATGATGAGAACGGTGTGATGAACAAGTCTATCCTTGGAACAGGAGGCAACATATTGGTAGTCAGCCAGTTTACACTTCACGCTTCGTATAAGAAAGGCAACCGTCCTTCTTACATCTATGCCGCCAAGCCGGACATCGCCGTTCCTCTCTACGAATACTTTTGCCAAGCCTTGACACAGGCATTGGGTAAGGAAATCGGTACGGGAGAATTCGGGGCAGACATGAAAGTAGAACTGTTGAATGACGGTCCTGTAACCATTTGTATGGACACCAAAAACAAGGAATAAGATGACCATCGAAGAAGCTCAGCAACAAGTTGACCAATGGATCAAGACTTACGGTGTTCGTTATTTCAGCGAACTGACAAACATGGCCGTACTTACTGAAGAAGTAGGCGAGCTTGCCCGTATCATGGCACGCACCTACGGCGACCAGTCTTTCAAAGAAGGCGAAAAGCACGATTTATCCGATGAAATGGCGGATGTTTTGTGGGTACTTATCTGTTTGGCCAACCAAACGAGAGTGGACTTGACCGAAGCTTTCAGAAAGAACTTGGAAAAGAAAACCAACCGAGACAAAGACAGACATAAGAATAATCCTAAATTGTAACGAAATATGGAACATCATCACGATTGTCATTGTGGCCACGACCATGACCACAGCCACGAAGAAATGCAGAGCAGATACGCCCTCGCCTTGAGCAAGTATAACACCCATCTGCACGATGATGAGGTACAACTGAAAGTAGACAGCCTCATCACCCAACATCTCGATGAAAACAACAATATGGAGGTCAAAAAGCAGCTTTTCAACTGCCTTGACCTGACCACACTAAAGTGTACGGATTCGGAAGAAAGCGTCATGAAATTCACTGAAAAAGTCAACGAATTTGTAGACAAATATCCGGATTTGGACAACGTAGCGGCTATCTGTGTCTACCCGAACATGGCAGAAATCGTGAACGACACGCTGGAAGCCGATGACGTAAAGATTGCCTGTGTATCGGGTGGTTTCCCTTCCTCTCAAACGTTCATGGAAGTTAAGGTAGCAGAAACAGCAATGGCTCTTCATGCCGGTGCTGAAGAAATTGACATCGTCATGCCAGTAGGCAAGTTCCTCTGCGGAGATTATGAAGGAATGTGCGATGAAATCGGCGAATTGAAGGACATTTGCGGCGAAAAGACACTCAAGGTAATCTTGGAGACAGGAGCCTTGCGAAGCGCATCCAACATCAAGAAAGCAGCCATTCTGAGCATGTATTCAGGAGCCGACTTTATCAAGACCTCAACCGGAAAAGAAGCGATTTCAGCCACTCCGGAAGCAGCGTTGGTCATGTGTGAAGCCATCAAGGAATACTACAAGGAAACAGGCCGCAAAGTAGGTTTCAAGGCGGCTGGTGGTATTGATTCTGTCAAGAAGGCTCTCGCCTACTACACCATTGTCAAAGAAGTCTTGGGTGAAGAATGGTTGAACAACGGACTTTTCCGTATTGGTGCAAGCCGTTTGGCAAATCTGTTATTGTCGGAAATCACCGGAGAAGAGACCAAACTATTTTAATAAAAACGCTTTGGAGAAACAACAAACGCGTCAAAGAGAAAAGAACAATTCTCTTTGACGCATTTTTATACGTTATTAATTAATTTATTTCTTTCGTTCAATAACAAAGTCTACGTACCTTGTCAATGCTTCCTTCAACTCAGCCGAAACCGTTGACGGCAACAAATCCAACGCTTTATTACGATAATTCACCATCACCTGAGTGGCGTACTCTATTCCCCCATTCTGTTTCACATAATCGATGAAATGGGCGATTTCTTCGGGAGTAGCCTCCAACGAACGAATCTTCAAAGCCAATCGACACATTTCTTCATCCTTTAAGGTATTCAGTACATACAAAGCCGGCAACGTGAGCTTTCCTTCCCGCATGTCATTACCCGTTGGCTTACCCAATTCATCCGAAGAAAAGTAATCGAATATATCGTCTTTGATTTGGAATGCAATCCCCAACAACTCTCCGAAAGAAGCGGCTTTTTCGGCCATTTCATCGGAGGAACAGACTGACTTAGCGCCGGCTTCTGCGGCAGAGGCAAACAAAGCTGCCGTCTTCTTGCGAATGACATCAAAATACACCTCTTCCGAGAAATCAGAAGCATTGGTATTGGAAAGCTGGATGATTTCCCCTTCCGACAGATGTTGCCCCAAATGAGAAACCAACGCAACCAACGCAATCTGACCGGTCAAAGCCGAATGTTTCAAACTGGTAGCCAACAAATAATCGCCTACCAACACAGAGACCTTGTTATCGAAAAGGGCATTGACCGAAGCCTGACCTCGACGTTTATCACTCTCGTCTACCACATCATCGTGAATCAAGCTGGCCGTATGCAAAAGTTCCAAAGAAATGGCTGCATGATAAGTAGAATCGCCGATTTCACCGCACAATTTGGCCATAAGCAAAGTCAGTACCGGTCGCATCATCTTTCCTTTCCGTTGCTTGATATGGCTGATTACCTCACTCAACAAGGGATTGGAACTATGAAGCGAATCATCAAACTTCTGCTTGAACAATTCAAACTCTTCGGCTATCGGTTTTCTTATCTGTTGCATTCCTTTTTAAGATTTTAAGCCACAAAAATAGTAATAAAACGTGGAATACCGTATTTTTTTGTACTTTTACGATGAAAAAACAATGATTTTTAAACAATGGACAAACTTTTCCTTTTAGACGCATACGCTTTAATCTATCGGGCATACTATGCTCTTATCAAAAATCCCCGTATCAACTCGAAGGGATTCAACACTTCGGCTGTCTTAGGCTTCGTAAATACATTGGAAGATGTACTGAAGAAAGAGAATCCTACCCATATCGGTGTGGCATTCGATCCTTCCGGACCTACCTTCCGGCATGAAGCCTACGAGCAATACAAAGCTCAACGCGAAGAAACACCCGAAGTCATTCGTTTGTCCGTACCTATTATAAAGGATATTATTCGTGCCTATCGTATCCCCATCCTTGAAGTGCCTGGTTATGAAGCCGATGATGTAATCGGCACATTGGCCACCGAAGCGGGTAAAAGGGGGATTACTACCTACATGATGACACCCGACAAAGACTACGGCCAGTTGGTAAGCGAAAACGTATTCATGTATCGCCCCAAGTACGGCGACAAGGAATTTGAAGTAATGGGTATCGAACAAGTGAAAGCCAAGTTTGATATTCAATCGCCGTTGCAAGTCATTGACATGCTCGGTCTCATGGGAGACTCTTCGGACAATATACCGGGTTGCCCGGGTGTAGGTGAGAAAACCGCACAGAAGTTGGTGGCTCAGTTCGGAAGCATCGAAAACCTGTTGGTTCACACCGACCAACTGAAAGGGGCATTGAAAACAAAAGTCGAGACCAACAAGGAATTGATTACTTTCTCCAAGTTCTTGGCAACCATCAAGACCGATGTACCCATCGAACTGAACTTACATGAACTGAAACGGGAAACGCCCGACGAAGAAGCACTCCGCAAGATTTTCGAGGAACTGGAATTCCGTACCCTGATAGAAAGAGTGTTCAACCGCGAGAAGAACCTCTCTCCTACCGAAGCGACCACTCTCCCAAAAGGAAGCGGACAACTTTCGTTGTTCGGAGGAGTGGAACCGGCAAGCACGACCAAAAAGCCTCAATCGCAAGCCAATCTCTTTGCCGAATTTACGGACGAGGGGCAAGGAGACGCCGAATTTTCAACTCTCGCGAGTTTAAAAACGGTCAACCACGACTACCAACTACTTGATACAGAAGAAAAAAGAAACGAATTTCTTCAAATTATTAAGACAAAGAAAATTTTCAGTTTAGATACGGAGACCACAGGAACCGATCCGATAGCCGCCGAACTCGTAGGAATGAGCTTCAGCTTTGCTCCCAACCAGGCATTTTACGTTCCTGTACCGGCCGACCAAGAAAAAGCAACCCAAATAGTAAACGAGTTCAAGGAACTGCTCGAAAACGAAGAAACCTTGAAGGTGGGACAAAACATCAAGTACGACATGCTTGTCCTCTCCCACTACGGAGTGAACGTACAAGGACCGATGTTCGACACCATGATTGCTCATTATGTGCTTCAACCCGAACTTCGTCACAACATGGACTACTTGGCCGAAATTTACTTGCACTACCAAACCATTCACATCGAGGAACTGATAGGCGGCAAGGGAAAGAATCAGGGGAACATGCGAGACTTGGCTCCCGAAACCATCTATGAATATGCGTGCGAAGATGCCGACATCACTCTCCAATTGAAAGACATCTTGGAAAAAGAACTGAAAGAGCAAGGAGCCGACAAGTTGTTCTACGACATCGAGATGCCATTGGTACCGGTACTCGCCTATATGGAAAGGAACGGTGTGCGGGTAGATACCGATGCATTGAAAGAGACCTCGCAACATTTCACAGCCCGCATGAAACAGATAGAAGAAGAGGTACATCAGTTGGCCGGTATGGAGTTCAATGTTTCCTCCCCCAAACAGGTAGGCGAAGTATTGTTCGACAAACTGAAGATTGTAGAAAAAGCCAAGAAAACAAAGACCGGCCAATATGTAACCAGCGAAGAAGTATTGGAAGGCTTACGGAACAAGCACGAGATTGTGGGAAAGATTCTCGACTACCGAGGATTGAAGAAGCTGTTGAGTACTTACATCGACGCACTCCCCTTGCTCATTAACCCCCGAACCGGAAAGATTCACACTTCGTTCAACCAGACCGTTACAGCCACCGGACGCTTGAGTTCAAGTAATCCAAATTTACAAAACATACCTATCCGAAACGAAGACGGAAAGGAAATCCGCAAGGCGTTCATTCCCGAAGAAGAATGTGAGTTCTTCTCGGCCGACTACTCGCAGATTGAACTTCGTATCATGGCTCATCTGAGTGGAGATGCTAACATGATAGAGGCTTTCCGCGAAGGAGACGACATCCATGCAGCTACTGCCGCTAAAGTGTATAAGATAGGACTGGACGAAGTAACTCGCGAACAGCGAAGCAAGGCAAAAACGGCCAATTTCGGCATTATTTATGGCATCAGCGTATTCGGCCTTGCCGAACGGATGAACGTGCCTCGTAGCGAAGCCAAAGAACTGATTGACGGTTATTTCCAAACCTACCCGCAAATCAAGGAGTTTATGGATAAGAGCATTGCTTCGGCACGCGAAAAGGGTTACATCGAAACGGTATTCGGTCGTAAACGTTTCTTACCCGACATCAATTCGCACAATGCAGTAGTGAGAGGCTATGCCGAACGAAACGCCATCAATGCCCCGATTCAGGGAAGTGCCGCCGACATCATCAAAGTGGCTATGGTAGGTATCTACCGCCGTTTCATGTCCGAAGGACTTCGTTCAACCATGATTCTGCAGGTACACGACGAACTGAACTTCAGCGTGTATCCCGAGGAGAAAGAAAAGGTACAGCAGATTGTCATCGAGGAAATGGAGAAAGCCTATGCCATGCAAGTACCTTTGCGAGCCGATTGCGGATGGGGAAACAATTGGTTGGAAGCTCATTGATTTTAATAATTCCAAAAGAATCAGTATCTTTGCTTTCAGCCAAGATAGGCTGCATTC
>JAFTSK010000184.1 GCA_017467385.1 Bacteroidaceae bacterium | reverse complement strand
GATTACAAGGAATCCCCAAAAAACTTTGGGTACAGGTATTATGTGCCATACCTGAAGGGGGTAAAAAGCTAAAACACTGATTATAAAGCTAAAAAAATATAATAAATCAACTAAAAATTGGAATGCAACATAGAAGGGGCGAACCGATGTGTTCGCCCGAATATATCCACACATTAAACATAGGGCAGACACATCGGTCTGCCCCTTCTACATATATTTTATTCATTCTCTCTTTCCAAATAAGCTATCGGCTGACCTTTGCGAGCCATGTTTCCTTGCTTGGAACAGATTTCTACGATACGTCCGGTAAAATTGGCATATACCTTTTCGTAGCCGCCCCAGGGAGTAGAAATGTAGCAGAAGAAGTCGCCTTGCTTGTACTTGGTTCCGATAGCCGGAGAAATGGAAGGACCTTCTACCGAAAGTTCAAACAACACCTGACCGTTGTTCGGTGCTATAATCGAATCAGCTTTCGCACGCTTGATTTTCTTGATTTCTTCTTCGTTGAAGCCACCCTTAGCCAACTCAGCGTCTTTTGCACGCTGCAAATCCTTCAAGAAACGTTCCTTTGCCACACCCGACTTATAGTCGCGATATTGGCGGTCGTGCATGGCAAGTTCAAAGAGTTCTTCATCGTCTTCACCGCATTCCCAACCGTTTTCATCCATCTCCTTGCGATAGGTGTCAAGGGCATCCGGATAATTGCTTTGTGGATCTTCATCCGTAAACTGCAATCCCTTGCTCTTGGCCAATTCGATGATTTCGGGAGCCAATGCACCCGGCAGCTTACCACTCTTGCCAAGAATCATATCCCACGTATTGTTGTCAATCATGGTCCAGCGGTCTTCGCCCTTCACACGTTGCATTACATTCATTAAAGCTACGTTCTTCACATACTGGCTGAACGGAGTAACCAATGGAGGATAACCCAACTTCGGCCATACATATTCCACTTCTTCAAAGAGCATGACTACCAAGTCGTCGAGCAACATCGGCTCCTTGCCCTGCCCTTTCAGAATCAGGTTAATGCCCGAATGAACCCCCTTCAAGTCGGCCATCATGGAGCCCATCATGCCGCCCGGAAGTCCGCAACCCAACAACAACGAAGACATGTGCTTGTTAGTCGGATCCATGAAATAGCCCAAAAAATCATCAATGAATTCTTGCGTCAAACTACGTGCCTTCATGTAGGCATTCATATTGATTTCAGGCACTTGGAAGCCGGCATCCTTCAACATGGCTTGTACAGAAATCACGTCCGGATGAACCTTTCCCCATGACATTGGTTCTATGGCCACGTCGATGATGTCTGCCCCATTTTCACACACTTCAAGAATAGAAGCCATTGAAAGACCTGGGCCTGTATGACCATGATATTGGATGATAATTTCCGGATGCTTTTCCTTGATGCTCTTTACCAACTTGCCCAACATGGCTGGACGACCAATGCCCGCCATGTCTTTCAGACAGATTTCAGGCGCACCGGCTTCGATGAGCTGGTCGGCAATGTTAGTATAATATTCCACCGTATGAAGCGGTGAGAAAGTGATACAGAGAGTGGCTTGTGGAATCATGCCGCCTTCCTTTGCATATTTGATGGAAGGGATAATGTTTCTCACATCGTTCAAACCGCAGAAGATACGGGTGATGTCTACCCCTTGCTTATATTTTACCTTGTACATCAGCTTCCGCACATCGGCAGGAACGGGATACATGCGCAAACCATTCAAACCTCGGTCGAGCATGTGTGTCTGGATGCCTGCTTCATGCAAAGGCTTGGTAAATGTACGAACAGCCTTATTGGGGTTTTCGCCATACAACAGATTGACTTGCTCAAAGGCTCCCCCGTTAGTTTCCACCCGGGCAAAACATCCCATTTCTACAATTACAGGAGCTATTCGAGCTAATTGGTCAGCACGAGGCTGATACTTGCCAGAGGACTGCCACATGTCGCGGTAGACCAAACTGAACTTGATTTCTTTTTTCATAATTTAGTTATATAAGACTTAAGGTATAAATATACCACAAATATAAACAAGAAAAAAAGAATAAAGCCCATAAAATAGCAATTATTTTATGGGCTAAAACATGTTTGAAATCATATTGTCAGCATTATTCGCCTTTTAGGATAGGCAAACAGATGTTGTACTTGACAGAAAGTGTGCGAGAAAGGAAGACTACCACCCCACAAATGATTTGGCATTGATAGGGTTCCAGATTCAACAGCAGGCAAATCCAATAAGCCAAACCGCCCACCACGCAGGCCATCGCATAAATCTCCTTACGGAAAATCAACGGCACTTCGTTGATGAAAATATCACGCAACATACCGCCGGCCGCACCTGTCATACTACCCATAATGATGGATACCCAGAAAGGATGCCCCAACGCCATTGCTTTTTCAAAGCCTACAACGGTAAACAACGCCAAACCGATGGTGTCGAAAATGAAGAACGTATTGTTCAAGTGAATCAGATACTTACTAAAGGCAATTACCCAAAACAACGAAAAGGCCGTACAAAGCAGATACATCGGATCGGTCATCCAGGCCGGAGTTACGTCGAGCAACACATCACGCATCGTACCACCACCGATAGCTGTTACCAACCCTACCACATACGCACCAAACCAGTCGAACCGTTTCGCCGACGCTAATCGGATACCTGAAATCGCAAAGGCAAAGGTTCCGATAAAATCCAATACTTGAACAAAGGTTATCATCTTTTTTGATTTTTACGCAAAGTAACAAATAAATTCAATAAGAAAATGTATTTTTGCCTAAAGAAAATTTCAGAAAAGATGAAAATTAGCATTATCGCCGGGGCAAGACCTAATTTTATGAAGATTGCTCCCTTGATGCGAGCCATCCGTTCGGCTCAATCTTCAGGAAAAGACATTCAGGTTCGTCTGATTTATACGGGTTCGCCTGACAATAAGAGTTTGGAGGATTCTTTGTTCGATGACTTGGATATGCCTCGCCCTGACGCTTACCTACATGTAGAGAGTGATGATTTTTTCCAACGGCTCTCCGGAATCATTGTGGCCTTTGCGCAAGAATTGGAGGCGTATCCGGCCGATTTGGTCATGGTGGTGGACGACCTTACTCCGACAATGGCTTGTTCGATTGTAGCCAAGAAAAAAGGCGTTAGAGTGGCTCATTTGGTGGCCGGCATACGGTCTTTCGACCTGAACCGCCCTAAAGAAGTGAATCGCCTGATAGCCGACGGACTTTCGGACATTCTCTTTACGGCCGGCATGACGGCCAACCGCAACCTGAATCAGACGGGCATTGAACAGAAGCACGTGCATTTCGTTGGCAATATCCTTTTGGATACCATTCGCCATAATCGCAATCGATTGGTCAAGCCGGTTTTTCTTTCCCAACTGAATACAGAGGAATACATTTTGCTTACTCTCAACCGTCGGGCTTTGTTGGAGCAAGAAGATACTTTGAAAAAATTAATGACGGTGTTATCCGTTCATTCTCCCTACCCTATCATTGCTCCGCTTCATGGCTATGTAAGAGATAGCCTTTCGGCCTTGCACATTGCTTTCGATGGGCTTCACATCACAGAACCACTTCCCTATCTATCTTTTGGCTATCTCATTCATCATGCCAAAGCGATTATTACGGATTCGGGCAATGTAGCCGAGGAAGCCACCTTCCTGAACATTCCTTGCATTACGCTGAACGACTATGCCGAACATCCGGAAACCGTCAGCATAGGTACGAACTGTTTGGTGGGTGAAAGTCCGGAAGCCTTGACCGAAGTTCTTCAGACATTGAAAGCAGGTCGTTGGAAGAAAGGCCAACTCCCCGAACGTTGGGATGGCCGAACGGCAGAACGCATTGTGCAAACACTTTTGGAAGAACAAGAGGAATGATGTCAATAATGTCAGATGTCAGTTGTTTTTCTTTGAAAACACACTTTTT
>JAFTSK010000183.1 GCA_017467385.1 Bacteroidaceae bacterium | reverse complement strand
TGTGGTCTTGGCTTGAAGGAAGCTAAGGACTTGGTAGACGGTGCTCCTAGCACAGTTAAGGAAGGCTTGGCTAAGGACGAAGCAGAATCTTTGAAGAAGGTTCTCGAAGAAGCTGGTGCTGAAGTTGAACTTAAGTAATACAAGCCTGTTAACAGGAAATTCGGTTAGGAATCCTCGTAGGAGGATTCTTAACCTTTTTGCGTCTTATTAATATTAAGATTCATAAATTATATATCAGATGTCTTCAAATACTGAAAATCAAAGAATTAATTTCGCTTCCATCAAGAATCCGATGCAGTATCCGGATTTCTTGGAAGTACAATTGAAGTCATTCCAAGACTTTCTACAATTGGATACTCCGCCTGAAAAACGTAAGAACGATGGCTTGTACAAAGTGTTTGCAGAAAACTTCCCTATTGCAGATACCCGTAATAACTTTGTTCTTGAGTTTTTGGACTATTACATTGATCCGCCACACTATACCATCGAAGATTGTTTGGAACGTGGCTTGACTTACAGTGTACCCTTAAAAGCTAAATTGAAGCTTTATTGTACTGATCCTGACCACGAAGATTTCGATACAGTTATTCAGGATGTATATTTAGGCCCTATCCCTTATATGACTCCAAACGGTACGTTCGTTATCAATGGAGCTGAACGTGTTATCGTTTCTCAGTTGCACCGTTCTCCTGGTGTATTCTTTGGCCAAAGTGTACATGCCAATGGTACAAAGCTTTATTCAGCTCGTATCATCCCGTTCAAGGGATCATGGATTGAATTCGCAACAGACATCAACAATGTGATGTATGCGTATATCGACCGTAAAAAGAAATTGCCTGTAACTACTCTTTTGAGAGCAGTAGGCTTTGAAAACGATAAGGATATCCTGGAAATCTTCAACTTGGCCGAAGAAGTGAAGGTAAACAAGACCAACTTGAAGAAGATCGTAGGAAGAAAACTTGCTGCACGTGTCTTGAAGGCATGGACAGAAGATTTCGTAGATGAAGACACAGGTGAAGTAGTAACTATCGAACGTAACGAAGTAATCGTAGAACGTGAGACAGTTATCGAAGCTGACCACATTGATCAGATTATTGATTCAGGTGTTCAGAACATCCTTGTACACAAGGAAGAAGCTAATTCATCTGATTATTCTATTATTTTTAATACACTTCAGAAGGACCCGAGTAACTCTGAAAAGGAAGCAGTCCTTTATATCTATCGCCAGTTGCGTAATGCTGATCCGGCAGATGATGCGAGTGCTCGTGAAGTTATCAATAACTTGTTCTTCTCTGAAAAAAGATATGACCTCGGCGAAGTTGGCCGTTACAGAATCAACAAGAAGTTGGGCTTGACGACTGACATGGATGTCAAGGTATTGACAAAACAAGATATTATCGAAATCATCAAGTATCTGATTGAGTTGATTAACTCAAAGGCAGATGTGGATGATATCGACCACTTGAGCAACCGTCGTGTACGTACTGTAGGCGAACAGCTGTCCAACCAGTTTGCAATTGGTTTGGCACGTATGTCTCGTACCATTCGTGAACGTATGAATGTACGCGACAACGAAGTGTTTACTCCGATTGACTTGATCAATGCGAAGACCATTTCTTCTGTGATCAATTCATTCTTTGGAACGAACGCTTTGTCTCAGTTCATGGACCAGACTAACCCATTGGCAGAAATTACTCACAAGCGTCGTTTGTCGGCTCTTGGTCCTGGTGGTTTGTCTCGTGAACGTGCAGGTTTCGAAGTGCGTGACGTACACTATACTCACTACGGTCGTTTGTGTCCGATTGAAACTCCGGAAGGTCCGAACATCGGTTTGATTTCTTCTTTGTGTGTATATGCGAAGATTAACGAATTGGGATTCATCGCTACTCCTTACCGTAAGGTGGCTAATGCAAAGGTAGATATTACTCCGGAAGGCATTGAATATTTGACGGCTGAAGAAGAAGAAGACAAGATCATTGCGCAGGGTAATGCGCCATTGAACGATGATGGTACATTCATCCGTCCGAAAGTAAAAGCACGTCGTGATGCCGACTATCCGTTGGTTACTCCGGATCAGGTAGAATTGATGGACGTTTCTCCTCAGCAGATTGCATCTATCGCCGCTTCTTTGATTCCTTTCTTGGAACATGACGATGCTAACCGCGCTTTGATGGGTTCTAACATGATGCGTCAGGCAGTTCCCTTGTTGCGTACTGAAGCGCCGATTGTAGGTACAGGTATTGAAAAGCAGTTGGTAGAAGACTCACGTACTCAGATTGCTGCAGAAGGTGAAGGTACAGTAGAATATGTAGATGCTACCACTATCCGTATCCTTTATGATAGAACCGCTGACGAAGAATTTGTAAGCTTTGAACCGGCTCTGAAAGAATATAGAATACCTAAGTTCCGCAAGACCAACCAAAGCATGACCATCGACTTGCGTCCGATTTGCGAAAAAGGTCAGCGTGTGAAGAAAGGCGATATTTTGACCGAAGGTTATTCTACTGCTAACGGCGAATTGGCTTTGGGTAAGAACTTGTTGGTTGCATACATGCCTTGGAAGGGTTACAACTACGAAGATGCTATCGTATTGAACGAACGTGTAGTACGTGAAGATATTCTGACTTCAGTACACGTGGATGAATACATTCTGGAAGTACGTGAAACCAAGCGTGGTATGGAAGAACTTACAGCAGATATTCCAAACGTAAGTGAAGAAGCTACCAAAGACTTGGATGAAAACGGTATCGTTCGTATTGGTGCGCACATTGAACCGGGTGACATTTTGATTGGTAAGATTACTCCGAAGGGAGAATCTGATCCTTCACCAGAAGAAAAATTGCTTCGTGCAATCTTCGGTGATAAGGCCGGCGATGTAAAGGATGCTTCATTGAAGGCTTCTCCGTCATTGAGAGGGGTAGTTATTGACAAGAAGTTGTTCTCTCGCGTAATCAAGACTCGTAGCGAAAAGAATGCAGACAAGGCATTGTTGCCTAAGTTGAATGAAGAATTTGAAGAAAAAGTTGCCAAGTTGAAAGACATCTTAGTAGAAAAGTTGTTGGTATTGACCAACGATAAGGTTTCTCTGGGTGTGAAGGATTATTTGGGAACAGAAGTAATTGCCAAAGGTGCTAAGTTTGGTAAACGCGAACTGGAAACATTGGATTATACCATTATCCAGTTGAGTAAGTGGACTACTGATGCACGCACGAACGATATGATTCGTGATTTGGTCATGAACTACTTGAAGAAATATAAGGAAATGGATGCTGAACTGAAGCGTAAGAAGTTTGCTATCACTATCGGTGATGAACTTCCTTCAGGTATCATCCAGATGGCTAAGGTTTATATTGCCAAGAAACGTAAGATTGGTGTAGGGGATAAGATGGCAGGTCGTCACGGTAACAAGGGTATTGTTTCTCGCGTCGTTCGTCAGGAAGATATGCCGTTCTTGGCAGATGGTACTCCGGTTGATATTGTATTGAATCCGTTGGGTGTGCCTTCTCGTATGAACATCGGTCAGATCTTTGAAGCTGTACTTGGACGTGCCGGTAAGGAATTGGGTGTGAAGTTTGCTACTCCTATCTTTGACGGTGCTTCATTGGAAGATTTGGATAAGTGGACAGACAAGGCAGGTTTGCCACGTTACTGTAAGACTTATCTGTATGACGGTGGTACCGGTGAACAGTTTGACCAGCCGGCAACAGTAGGTGTTACCTATATGTTGAAGCTCGGCCACATGGTTGAAGACAAGATGCACGCACGTTCTATCGGTCCGTACTCTTTGATTACTCAGCAACCGTTGGGTGGTAAGGCACAATTCGGTGGTCAGCGTTTCGGGGAAATGGAAGTTTGGGCGCTCGAAGCATTCGGCGCAGCACATATCCTTCAGGAAATCTTGACTATCAAGTCTGATGACGTTGTAGGACGTTCAAAGGCTTACGAAGCAATTGTGAAAGGTGAACCAATGCCTACTCCGGGAATCCCTGAATCTCTGAATGTATTGTTGCATGAGTTGAGAGGTTTGGGCTTGAGTGTAAACCTTGAATAATAAATTAAACTCTTTACAATAAAATAGAAAAGTATGGCTTTTAGAAAAGAAACAAAGATAAAGAGTAATTTTTCGAAGATTTCCATCGGATTGGCTTCTCCTGAAGAAATCCTGGAAAACTCGTTTGGTGAGGTGTTGAAGCCTGAAACAATCAACTACCGTACCTATAAACCTGAACGCGACGGGTTGTTCTGTGAACGTATCTTCGGTCCGGTAAAGGACTACGAATGTCATTGCGGTAAGTACAAGCGTATCCGTTATAAAGGAATCGTTTGCGACCGATGCGGTGTAGAAGTTACAGAAAAGAAGGTACGTCGTGAACGTACCGGTCATATTCAGTTGGTGGTACCGGTAGCTCACATTTGGTATTTCCGTTCATTGCCAAACAAGATTGGTTATTTGTTGGGATTACCTACAAAGAAGTTGGATGCAATCATCTACTACGAACGTTACGTTGTCATTCAAGCAGGTGCAGCTGCAGAAGTTGCCGGCGTAAGTGAATACGATTTGTTGTCGGAAGAAGAATACTTGGATTTGTTGGATAAGCTTCCAAGAGATAACCAATATTTGGAAGATACTGATCCGAATAAGTTCGTTGCTAAGATGGGTGCAGAAGCCATTTATGAGCTGTTGTCAAAATTGGATTTGGACTCATTGTCATACGAATTGCGTCATAAGGCAAGCAATGATTCTTCACAACAACGTAAGAACGAAGCATTGAAGCGTCTTCAGGTAGTTGAATCATTCCGTTCTTCTCGTGGTCGTAACAAACCGGAATGGATGATTATGCGAATCATCCCGGTAACTCCTCCGGAATTGCGCCCATTGGTTCCATTGGATGGTGGACGTTTTGCAACATCAGACTTGAATGACTTGTATCGTCGTGTGATTATCCGTAACAACCGTTTGAAGAGATTGATCGAAATCAAGGCTCCGGAAGTAATCTTGCGTAATGAAAAGCGTATGTTACAGGAAGCGGTTGACTCATTGCTCGACAACTCACGTAAGTCAAGCGCTGTTAAGTCGGATGCCAACCGTCCTTTGAAGTCATTGTCAGACAGCTTGAAGGGTAAACAAGGTCGTTTCCGTCAGAACTTGTTGGGTAAGCGTGTTGACTACTCTGCACGTTCGGTAATCGTTGTTGGTCCAGAATTGAAGATGGGCGAATGTGGTATTCCTAAGTTGATGGCTGCTGAACTTTACAAACCGTTCATCATTCGTAAGTTGATTGAACGCGGTATTGTAAAGACTGTGAAGAGTGCCAAGAAGATTGTAGACCGTAAGGAAGCTATCATCTGGGATATTCTTGAACACGTAATGAAAGGTCATCCGGTATTGTTGAACCGTGCGCCGACATTGCACCGTTTGGGTATCCAGGCATTCCAGCAACACATGATTGAAGGTAAGGCTATTCAGTTGCACCCGTTGGCATGTACTGCGTTCAACGCCGACTTCGACGGTGACCAGATGGCGGTTCACTTGCCTTTGAGTAACGAAGCTGTCTTGGAAGCTCAGATGTTGATGCTCCAAGCTCACAATATTTTGAATCCGGCCAATGGTGCGCCTATCACAGTGCCTGCACAGGATATGGTTCTCGGTTTGTATTACATTACTAAGCTGAGAAAAGGTGCAAAGGGTGAAGGTTTGACATTCTATGGACCGGAAGAAGCATTGATTGCTTACAATGAAGGAAAGGTAGACATCCATGCTATTATTAATGTAGTAGCAAAAGACTTGGACGAAAACGGCAACGTGGTAGACAAGATGATTAAAGAAACATCTGTTGGTCGTGTTATTGTAAACGAAATCGTTCCTGCTGAAGTAGGTTATCTGAATACTATTATTTCCAAGAAGTCTTTGCGCGACATCATTAGCGATGTAATCAAGGCTGTGGGTGTTGCACGTGCTTGCGAATTCTTGGATGGTATCAAGAACTTAGGTTATCAGATGGCGTTCAAGGGTGGTTTGTCATTCAACTTGGGCGATATTATCATCCCGAAGGAAAAGGAAGAACTCGTGAAACGTGGTAACGAAGAAATCGAACAGATCATGATGAACTATAACATGGGTTTCATCACCGATAACGAACGTTACAACCAGGTGATTGATACATGGACTCACGTTAATAGCGACTTGTCTGACATCCTTTACAAGACCATTAAGAACGACGACCAGGGCTTCAACTCTGTATTTATGATGTTGGATTCTGGTGCTCGTGGTTCTAAAGAACAGATTCGTCAGTTGTCCGGTATGCGTGGTTTGATGGCTAAGCCTCAGAAAGCCGGTGCAGAAGGTGCACAGATTATCGAAAACCCGATTCTTTCTAACTTTAAGGAAGGTTTGTCAGTGCTTGAGTACTTTATCTCTACTCACGGTGCTCGTAAGGGTTTGGCGGATACCGCTTTGAAGACTGCCGATGCCGGTTACTTGACTCGTCGTTTGGTAGACGTATCTCACGATGTGATTATCAACGAAGAAGACTGTGGCACATTGCGTGGTTTGGTTTGTACCGCATTGAAGAATAACGACGATGTGATTGCAACTTTGTATGAACGTATCCTCGGACGTGTGTCTGTTCACGATATTATCCATCCGACTACCGGTAAGTTGATTGTTGCCGGTGGCGAAGAAATCACAGAAGCTATCGCACAGGAAATCGAAGATTCACCAATCGAAAGCGTAGAAATCCGTTCAGTATTGACTTGTGAATCAAAGAAGGGTGTTTGTGCGAAATGTTATGGCCGTAACTTGGCTACCAGCCGTATGGTTCAAAAGGGTGAAGCTGTCGGTGTAATTGCTGCTCAGTCAATCGGTGAACCGGGTACTCAGTTGACACTTCGTACCTTCCACGCCGGTGGTATCGCTGGTAACATGGCAGCTAATGCAAGCATCGTAGCAAAGAACAATGCTCGTCTGGAATTTGAAGAACTTCGTACAGTAGATACTGTTGACGAAATGGGCGAAGCTGTGAAGGTAGTAGTTGGTCGTTTGGCTGAAGTACGTTTCGTGGATGTGAATACAGGTATCGTACTTTCTACTCACAACGTACCTTACGGTTCTAAGCTTTATGCGGCCGATGGTGAAATTGTAGAAAAGGGCAAGTTGATTGCTAAGTGGGATCCATTCAACGCCGTTATCATCACAGAAGCTACGGGTAAGATTGAATTTGAAGCAATGATTGAAAACGTAACTTATAAGGTAGAATCGGATGACGCTACCGGCTTGCGTGAAATCATCATCATTGAATCAAAGGATAAGACCAAAGTTCCTTCTGCACACATTACAACAGAAGATGGTAACTTAATCCGTACTTATAACTTCCCGGTAGGTGGACACGTTGTCGTAGAAAATGGTCAGTCAGTAAAGGCTGGTGATATTCTGGTGAAGATTCCACGTGCCGTAGGTAAGGCAGGCGATATTACTGGTGGTCTTCCACGTGTTACTGAGTTGTTCGAAGCTCGTAACCCGTCTAATCCGGCAGTGGTTTCTGAAATCGATGGTGAAATCACAATGGGTAAGATTAAGCGTGGTAACCGCGAAATCATCGTTACATCGAAGACTGGCGAAGTGAAGAAGTACTTGGTGAACTTGTCAAAGCAAATCTTGGTACAGGAAAACGACTACGTTCGTGCTGGTACTCCGTTGTCTGACGGTGCTATCACTCCGGCCGACATCTTGGCTATCAAGGGGCCGACTGCTGTACAGGAATATATCGTAAACGAAGTTCAGGACGTATATCGTTTGCAGGGTGTGAAGATTAACGACAAGCACTTTGAAATCATCGTTCGTCAGATGATGCGTAAGGTAGAAATTGACGAACCGGGCGATACACGCTTCTTGGAACAACAGGTAGTTGACAAGCAAGAGTTCATGGAAGAAAACGACCGCATCTGGGGTAAGAAAGTGGTTGTAGATGCCGGTGATTCTCAGAACTTGCAACCGGGACAGATTGTAACTGCCCGCAAGCTCCGCGATGAAAACAGTATGTTGAAACGTCGTGACTTGAAACCGGTTGAAGTACGTGATGCTATCCCTGCTACATCTACTCAGATTCTGCAAGGTATCACTCGTGCAGCTTTGGGTACATCAAGCTTCATGTCGGCTGCATCGTTCCAGGAAACTACTAAGGTCTTGAACGAAGCTGCTATCAACGGTAAGGTAGATAAGTTGGAAGGTATGAAGGAAAATGTGATTTGTGGTCATTTGATTCCTGCTGGTACCGGTCAACGTGAATTTGAAAAGGTTATCGTTGGTTCAAAAGAAGAATATGATCGTATTCTTGCCAATCGTAAGAATGTAACAGACTATGCTGAAACAGAATAATTCAGATGATTAGATAAAGAAAAGGTCGGCTCCTGATGAGGGAAGCCGACCTTTTTTATGCTTTCTATAAAGCATGGCTCTCGGAACTATAATATTCGTAAGCTTATTTCTTGTATACCTTGTACGGTATGTAGCGTAACTGTAGGTATTGTTTTCCCGGTTCGATATATCCTTCGTCAAAGAAGAATTGGGGAATGGTAAAAACAGCTACTCGTTTCTCGAGATAAGTAATCACTTCCGGTGCTTGCTTCTTGCAGAAGGAAATAATACGAAAGGTTCCATCGGAATAGACATTAGCATGTATTTTGACGGTACTGATGGAACCGTATTTGGTCAGTTTCTCGTTGTCGGTTCTGTCTACCCATAAGATGGCAGTTGCCGTATTCTTCTCACATTCACTTTTTGTTGTCTCGTTGCATGATGACAGTAGTATCAATGCAAGCAGATATAAACAGATTTTCTTCATGGTTCTTTCCTTTTGTTATTCACTTTTTATTACTTCGGCCGGGTTCTCGTTGGCAGCTTTCCATGCGCGGTGTCCAATGTTCAGGATGAAAACAATGGCAATGACGCAGAAGATGAGGATGAACGGCAGTATCCCTATTTCGGTCTGTCGGTTATAACTTTCCAGCCATTGTTTCATGACCGCATAACCGGTGGGGAAAGCGACAAGAGCAGCTATGACCAGTAGTAACAGATATTCCTTGACGAACATGTTTAAGATGTCGCTTACTTTGGCTCCGTTTACTTTGCGAATGGCAATCTCTTTACGACGTTGTTCGCAGGTCAGGGTAATCAGTGAATAGATTCCGAAGACGGCAATCAGCATACAAACAATAGAGGCAAAGTTCAACAAGTGGGCGAGTGTGTCTTCGGCTTTTAGATACTTTTTAAATTCTTCTTCCTCATTGTACAAAAACAGTTTTTTGTTGGGATATTCGTCTTGTTGGATGTTCTCAATAAGTTGACGGCATCTTTCCCAAGTTCCGGGCTGATACTTAAAGAGTACAAAACAGGCATTCCACCACCATTGTTGCAAGTAAGTGTTGAAAAATGCTACATCGGGAATGTCGGCGGTAGGAGAATTGAAGGCACAATCCTTAACCACCCCGATGACGGTAAGCGGAGCTGTCTCTTTATCGGCGTGATAAATGTGCTTGCCGATGGCTTCTTCGGGTGCCCATCCCATCTTTCTCGCGGTCGATTCCATAAGGTTGATGTGGTAGGCCGGGGTATCTTGATTCACCCATTCGCCGGCCAATAGTTGCATGTTGTAAAACTCAAAATATTCCTTTCCACTCAGTATTTCGTTTATGAATATAGGTGAATCCAAAGTCGTTCCTAATCCATCCCATGAATTGACTTGGCGAGTCGACTGGGTGGATTGCCCCACTAACGGCCAATATTTTGGTTCTATGATTTCAGTTACCATAGGGAGAGCCTTGATTTTCTCGGTCCACTCACTAAGGTTGTCAACCGGAAAGACGAGGGCGGCGGCTCTGCCTTCGTATTCAAATCCTACATCTTGCGCCCTCAGATGTTGAAGCTGCTTTTGAATGATTGTGGTGCAAAAGATGAAAGACAAGCAAACGAACAGCTGCAGGACAATGTTGCACTTTCGGAAGAGACGTTCGGAGGGAGTACCCTGATAACATTGAAGAGCATTCTGGAGGGATTGACGACGGAAGAAGCCAATGACGATTGAAATGATTATCAAGGAAACGCATACTACTCCAACAACATAAAGCAGACATTCTTGGTAGATGGAAATTTCTTCAAAGGCAATGCCGGTGTATTGGCTGAACAAGGGGCGTAGCAATTCGATGAAGGCCATGCCAAGACATAGGGCGATGGTCAGTGTAATGAACGTCTCAAACAATAGCAAAAAGTGAAGGGAAATTTCCGAAGCTCCGTTGACTTTGCGGAGAGCCAGTTCGCGTTGACGGGTGCGGCAACGGTCGATGAACAATGTCAGGAAATTGACCAACGAGCAAACAATGATGAGGACTCCGATGACGGAGAAATATATAATGTAACGAAGCGAGACATTCAGCTCCATGTAGTTCACTTGCTCTTTGCCATTGTATAGTTCGGAGGAATGACGTATCCCGGTGATCGGAGTAAGAATGAATCGGGTTAATCCTGTATTCGGAGTATACTGATTGCTTTGCAACTCCTTTGGAAAGTTGCGGTTCATCTTTTCTTTCAATGCTTCGATGTCTGTCTGAGGACTTATCTTTATTAAGGTCTTGCAATAGGAGTTTACCCAATCTATTTTGTCTGTTTTTGCCTTTAGCGCTTTGTACTTCATGGTCGAATGTTCGCCCCATTCACTTACTATAGCCCCAATGCGATATTCTTTCTTGCTATCGTCTTGGCTGATGATGGTTCTTCCGATGGCATAATCCGCCGTTCCGAATAGATGAATGGCTCCCGAACGTGTGATAGCCACCTCGTTATCGTTTTTGTTAGGCACCCAAAAATGGTCATTCCCCTCTAAAATCGTAATGCCCATCAGATTCATAAAAGCGGAATCGACTTCCAATGTCTCTATTTCTTCGAGGGTATGGTTGAGTTGCGTGTAGATGGGGAAGTCCTTGAAGTAGACCGCCTTTTCTATCTCTTCGTAGGTGGATTCTAAGTAATTGGCCAATGCCGGTGGGGTATATCGGCCGAACTTGCCTGCTTGAATCTCATCGTTGGTGGAAACTAAATAGATTCTATCCGCGTCCTGATGGAAAGAATCGTATGTCATTTCATAATGAACCCAGAACGTGGACAAAGCGAAGCATGCGAAACCTACGGCCAGTCCTACGATACAGATGGCTGATTGTGTCTTGTACTTAATTAAGTTGTGTATGGCAACCTTCAAATAATGTGTTTTCATGTCTTCAAAATTAGTGATTTTAATTATTCCTTCATAATTAGGTTACAGCAAAAATCGTGCCAAACTCTTATTTTGTTGATAGATAGCAGATTAACTGATTTTCCCCTTGTTCGCAAGTGTGCGTATTCGCACAAAAAGCGTGCGGAATCGCACACCTTGCACATTTGAAACAGGAAAAGCGCAAAATTCTCCAAAGAGAACGACTCATTTCTCTTTGGAGAACGACCTCGTTCGTCAAAGCGTTTTCTTCGGTTTGTCAAAGGCTTTTTTTAAAAGCTTTGCATCTTTTTAAAATAGCTCTTGTCCAATCAAATTATTTCATTTATATTTGCTATATATATAATATATAAAGAAACATATCATGGAAAATCAGAAAAACAATAATCAGTTGCAGATAGAGTTGAAGGACGAAGTGGCTCAAGGCACTTACGCCAACTTGGCTATCATTACTCATTCAAGTTCCGAATTTATCGTCGATTTTGTTCGTGTGCTTCCCGGATTACCGAAGGCTGGCGTACAATCTCGTATCATTATGACACCCGAACATGCTAAACGTCTGATGTTTGCCTTTCAGGAAAACGTGGCCAAGTTTGAACGTCAGTTCGGACCTATCCGCATGCCGGAAGAAATGAACGGTGGTCAGGGTGGTCCTGACGGAAAGACTTTCATTCCACCTTTAAGCGGCTTTAAAGGCGAAGCTTGATTCGTTGAATAGTTAAAAAAATATAATAGTCTACTTCTCGGGCGTTTTTTCGGGGGTAGACTATTTTATTTTTCTTCCTTTTCATTGCTGAATAAAATATTATCCGTAACTTTGCACCCCGAAAAAGTGTATTTCAATATTTATCGGCGTTAACGTCGAGACATAACATAGATAATTAATAAATAATATATAACAATTAAAATTTAACAAAATGCCTACTATTCAACAATTAGTAAGAAAAGGAAGACAGGTATTGGTTGAAAAGAGTAAGTCGCCGGCACTTGACTC
>JAFTSK010000182.1 GCA_017467385.1 Bacteroidaceae bacterium | reverse complement strand
GTTCCATGAAGAATACGCACCCGACTGATACCTAACAGAATGGCATCGTCAATAAAATAGGTTACGGCTTGAATGGCTTCATCACCACGCATTCCGCGTACATCAATGTCTTGTTTAAACTCCAGTTTCTTTTCGTACACGTGGTCTTGTGTCTCGCTGCTCACAAAACTACTCTTAGCCATCGGTTTGGAAACAGGGGCATCCGTTACTTCCAATCGGTCTACTTTTACGTTGGTCTTAATCATACCGAAACTAACGATGGCGTTCTTACCGTTAATTTCAAGCACTTCTCCTACGCTGGTTTGCCCTTTTATCTTTACGGTACTTCCTTTCTCGATGGGTTTCACTTTGGGTTCAACAGGTTGAGAAAGGTTAGTCGTTGTCTGTGGTTTGTTCTTTTTGTCTTTCTTTCGTTCTTGCTTTTCACGAAGTTTCTGCATCTTGCGTGCAATCTTGTCTTCGTCGTTTTGTTTGTCGATGTCGTCAATCTGTTCCTTGAACTCACTCAGTTCCTGGCGTGCCAACTTGGTACGTTCCTTCTCGGCTTGTGCTTCCTTGATGGTACGGATGGTGTTCTCGATACGGGCGTTTGATTCCTGCAACAAGCTTTCAGCATCTTCTTTTGCTTTCTTCAAGATGGCTTTACGGCTCTTCTCTAATTCCTGTATTTCTGTTTCGTACTTAGCGATGGTCTCTTCCATTTGTTTTTCACGCTTGCGGATATTTTGGCGTTTGGTTTCCCAATAACGCTTGTCGCGCACGATGTCTTGCAAGTATTTGTCGGCATTGATGTACTCGCTTCCCACGATTTCCGACGCATCGGCAATTACTTCTTCCGGCAAACCGATTTTGCGGGCGATTTCTACCGCAAACGAACTTCCCGGATTTCCGATTTGCAGTTGGAAAAGCGCCTGCATCAAATGACGGTCGTAGAGCATGGCACCGTTTACCACGCCTTCATTGTCCTCTGCAAAGTGTTTCAGATTCTGATAGTGAGTTGTAATCACGCCGAATGTCCGTTTTTCGTTGAATCGTTTTAATACAGCTTCGGCAATGGCTCCACCGATTTGGGGTTCTGTACCGCCCCCGAACTCGTCAATCAGGATGAGGCTCCGTTCGTTGCAGTTCTTCATCATGACTTTCATGTTGGTCAGGTGGGAAGAATAGGTACTCAAGTCGTCTTCAATGCTCTGTTCATCCCCGATGTCGATAAAGATACTGCCGAAAATACCCGCATGGCTTCGTTCGTGCATCGGAACCAACATACCGCACTGCAACATGTATTGCAACAATCCGACGGTCTTCAAGCATACCGACTTACCACCGGCATTCGGACCGGAGATAATCAGAATACGTTGCTGAGTGTTCAGTTCGATGTCGAGAGGAACCACCTTTTTGTTGTGTTTAGCCAAAGAAAGCTGGAGTAGCGGATGAATCGCCGTTGTCCAGTCTAAGATTTGTTTATCCTCAAAAGCCGGCTTGATAGCCTTGATTTGAAGGGCAAAGTGGGCTTTGGCTCGGATAAAATCTATTTCAGCCAAGAATTCGTAAGATTGTAAGATGGCCGGTACTTGCGGACGGACTGTTGCCGAAAATTCCGTCAGGATACGAATGATTTCCCGACGTTCTTCTCCTTCTAATTCGCGGATACGGTTGTTGGCTTCCACCACTTCGGCCGGTTCAATAAAGACGGTCTTACCGGTGGCCGATTCGTCATGTACAATCCCCTTGATTTTACGCTTCAAACCTGGAGCTACCGGAATGACCAATCGTCCGTCGCGCATGGTAGGGGTTACGTCCTTGTCTACATATCCTTCCGACTGAGCATTGCGGAGAATGGCATGCAGACTACGGGAGATACTTCCTGTTGTTGAGGCCAATTCCCGACGAATACGCAACAATTCCGACGAGGCATTGTCACGAATCTTGCCGAACTTGTCGAGGATGTTGTTGATACGACTGATGAGCTGTGGAAATACCAAGATGTCGCCTGCCAACTCATGCAGGTAAGGGTAGGGGGAAACCCCTTCCTCCTGTCCGTCTCCTTCATCGGAAGTGCGTTGTAGAAAGCGTACAATGTCTCGAATCGTTTCCAACGAACGCCGTAAGTCGAACAATTCCTGTTCCTCCATATACATGCCTTCCACTCGGATACGCTTCAATGAAGGGCGAACATCAAAGAAATATTGTTCGGGAAATTCGTCTTCTTCCTGAAGGATACGAATGAACTCGGTAATCTCTTCCAGTCGGCGGTTTATTTCGGTATGCGATTCGGAGAAAGCCATCTCGTCAACTCGTTCTTGTCCTAACGTGCTGAGACATTTCTCTTTCAATAACTGACGAATGGAGTCAAAGCCTATTTTCTGCTCAAAGTTTTGAGGGTATATCATAAAGGTAAATCCTTGAATGGGTTAAAACAAAAAAAGGATTTGCCACAAGCAAATCCTTTTTCATTGCGGAGAGAGAGGGATTCGAACCCCCGGTACCTCTCAGTACAACGGTTTTCAAGACCGCCGCGATCGACCACTCTGCCATCTCTCCAAAACTTCTTTTCAGAAGTGCCTTTCTTCAAAAGCGATGCAAAGGTACAGCTTTATTTTTAAACTGCAAACTTTTTGGAACTTTTTTTGTGAGAAAATAGTTTTACCCTGTTTCATTATCTATCACACTCTTTAGGGTTCTTTTGCTAAAAGATATGCTTTAAATAATTATCTTTGTTCATACAAAGGTCATTGAACCTTTTGACACGATAAACGTTACTATTATTATTCAATTCAAAAACTAAAAAAGAAAGACTATGGACAGAAACAAGATGAAAAGCAATGCCGATAAAGTATTAGGCATGATGAAAACAGGGTATCGTTATACTTTGAACAAGTTGCAAGAGATAACGGCGATTGGAACGACCGAATTGTGTATGGCGATTTTGGTTTTGATAAGAGACAACCGAATCAAGCAATTTCAATGTGAAGAAGGCGTGTGTTACGTGCTTTGTAGGAATTAAGTCGTAGTGATTTATTAATATGTGAAAATGAAAGAATCCATTCAGAGTTACTTTTAAAAGGCTCTGAATGGATTTTACTTTTATCACTTTATTTTCTTGATGGCATTGTAGACGGAGTAGCCCCAATAATTCTTTAGGCCGATACCCAACGCTTTGCCGCTGTTGGTCCATTGTTCGATGATTTCACGAGTTTTGGTGTTGAACACCACGAACTGATAAGTACCTCGGTCGTCTTCTTTGTTCAGGAAGAGGGCAACGATAACCAAACCGGTCTTTTCTTCCCGCGACAAGATAGGGAGCTTTTTGACAGCTTCCGTTATCTGTTCTTCTGTTGGCATATAGTCGGGTTCGGTGGTTTTGATGTGGTCTGGATTGATTTTCTTGTTGGCTTCGTTGACGGCTTCCAAAGAGGTTACGTCTACCGGAATACCCAACCGCTTTTCGATGCTGTACATCTTGGGCTTCATGATGAACAACTCGTTGATGTCGGCGTAGGTAGCCCAATACTGATGTCCGGTATCTTTGCCGCCGTACACTTTGGCGATGGTAAAGTCGATGCCGTAGAATGTCAGCGAAGACACATCGGACAGATTGAACTTGTTCTGTGCATGCCCGATAAGGCTGCACATACATACAAACAATAATATAAGATTCTTTTTCATGTTTTGTGGTTTTAATACCCAAAAGTAGGTAATTTCTGTGGCTTATTTGTCCTATTAACAAAATTAAACTATATTTGCGGCTCATTTTTAGGAGAAAGGATGAAAAGAAGAAGACGTTTAATTATTCCATTGCTACTGCTGACATTGTTTGTGGCCTATCAGGTAGGTATCACAATGTTTGCCCATGTACATTATGTCAATGGGGTAATGCTTGTTCACTCTCACCCTTCTTCTGCCAACCACAACCATACAGAGGGGCAGATTCTCACGTTTGCTCATGTTACCCATTTTGTGGGTACGGAACCGGTATTTGTCGCTACGACCGAACTGTTTCTGCCGGTGCTGTATGCCTTGAATTGTCATCCCAGACTTATTTTTTATCAATCACTTCACACCCGTTGTGTAAGTTTTCGCGCTCCGCCGTTTTTGGTTTGATAGAGAGAACCATTGGAAAAAGAACATAGAAAAAGAAAAGAGAACGAAGATGAAAAAATATATTTTGTTGCTTGTACTCATGGTAATGGGTGCAGCATTGAACGTGTATGCCGTTGATGTTAATCCGGTAAAGCATGGAAACGTGATTAAAGGACACGTGATAGAGAAAGGTACAGAAGAACATTTGCCGTATGCCACCATTCTGATTGTGGAAACTGGAGAAGGTACTGTATCGGATGAAACTGGTCATTTCTTATTTAATAAGGTTCCTGCCGGAACATACACTTTGCGGGTTCAGCTTTTGGGATACGCTACGCAGGAAAAGAAAGTAACCGTCAGCAAAGAATATGCGGCGGATGTACATATTGCATTGGTGGAAGAAGGTATCACGACCGATGAAGTGGTTGTGTCTGCCAATCGAAATGAAGTGAGCCGAAAGATGGCTCCGGTGGTGGTAAACGTAATGGGGGCCAAGCTTTTCGAGCAGGTCAATTCGACCGACTTGGCAAAGGCTTTGAACTTCCAGTCCGGTCTTCGGGTGGAGAACAGTTGCCAAAACTGTGCGTTCCCTCAAGTGCGTATCAATGGGTTGGAAGGACCGTATTCACAGATTCTGATTAACAGCCGCCCGATTATTAGTGCCTTGTCCGGGGTGTATGGCTTGGAACAGATACCCACTAACATGATAGACCGCGTAGAAGTGGTTCGTGGTGGCGGCTCTGCATTGTTTGGTGCCAATGCAGTAGGGGGAACCATCAATATCATTACGAAAGATC
>JAFTSK010000181.1 GCA_017467385.1 Bacteroidaceae bacterium | reverse complement strand
TAAGCATAATCCGGATAAGCCTTCCGAAAGCGGTTGACATGATTACGTTTGGCTTGAAAACGTTTGCCTTTCAAAGTAGCCAAATCCATTCTTGTGTACAGATAGTCGTAATAATCCCTATCCGTATCAAAGACAAAGGTATCGGGAAGGATTTGCCCCATTCTCTTACGCATATTCGGTGAGATGCCCAAGATTTTCAACTCTGTATTTAGGCGCAAGGCATCTTCCTTTAAAAGTAATAACACATTGGCTAAATCTCCCTTTCCGATCGGCATCATGTACACCGGCCTTTCATTGAGGTAGAAGCGGAATAACAGAAAGCCGTCGGCAACTGCATATTCCGTATGATAAAGGAACGACCAACTACACAAATTAGCAAAAGACAGGTCGCAGTTACGTTCTTCATTGACCAGCGTAAAGCGTAGCACGTCTTCTTTGGCATCCAAACCTATTTTCTTAAATTCAATCATTTTATATCTTTTTACCTTAAAACAATCCAAAGTCTCTTTTGGATTAAATGATTCCCAACAATCTCAATGCTGTCGGGGCTAACAAGGCCGTCAATATACCGTTCAACGTCAAACCCAAGCTGGCGTATGCACCGTATTTACAACTGATTTCCATTGCAGCCGACGTACCTATCGCATGACTGGCCGTTCCCATCGAAAGACCTTGTGCAATCGGACTCTTTACCTGACCAAGACCTAACACCTTGAATCCGAATACGGCCCCAAACAAACCAACCAGGACGACAACCGCCGCCGTCAGCGAGGGGATTCCTCCTGTAGCATTCGACACTTCCATCGCTATCGGAGTGGTTACGGACTTAGGAGCCAACGAACAAATAACTTCCGGAGTGGCTCCCAAGCCTTTTGCTATCAACACCACTGAAATCAAACCAACCAGACAACCCACCAACTGAGAAAGAAGAATGGGCAATAACTGTTTCTTTATCATCTCCAACTGTAGATAAAGAGGAACCCCCAACGCTACCACAGCCGGTTTCAGCCAAAATTCAATCAGCTGTCCACCTTCATTGTATGTTTCATAGCTGACACCCGTCATCTTCAAGAAAAGAATCAGTACGGCAATAGTCAGTAGAACCGGATTCAATAACACCCAACCCGTTTTCTTCTGCAATCCTTTAAACAAAGCAAAGGCCCCGAACGTCAGAGCCAACAACAAGTACTTATTTTCTAAAAATTCCATTTGACTTACGAATAAACTGATGAACCCAACCCGTTACTACCAACACCAACATCGTGCTGACCACCGTTGCAATCACAATCGGCCAGAACTGTGCCTCAATGACATCGAAATACAACATCAACGCCACACCGGGCGGCACAAAGAAAAAGCCCAAATTGGCAACCAGAAAGTCGGACAAGCCTTGTACCCACTTCAGCTTTACCCATTCCAATTTCAAGAACAAGGTCAGCAACAACATTCCGATAATGCTGGAAGGGAGCTTCACCCCTGTCAAATAAACGATAAGTTCTCCTAAGGCCAAACAGCCAAACAAGACAGCACACTGACGAACCATAATCCACTAATTTTAAACGTCATTATTCAATAAAGTGGCGCAAAGTTAAAACAAACCTTGCAACGGTGTTCAACAACATGCACTTTTTACATACTTTAATCCAAAATATCTTCGTTTTTGCAATGTTGATATAGCAATTTTACCTAATTTTGCATAGTGAAAAACATTCTTCTTGAATCAAAGATCAAAATAAAGATATACTATGAGTTTAATGAATCAAATCGTAGAACGTGCAAAGGCTAATAAGCAACGCATCGTTCTCCCTGAAGGCACAGAAGAACGTACCTTGAAGGCAGCTAACCAACTTTTGGCAGATGAGGTAGCAGACCTTATCCTGATTGGCAATCCGGACGAAATCGCTGGTTTGGCAAAAGAATGGGGATTGGAAAACATTGGTAAAGCAACTATCATTGATCCGGCCAACCACCCAAAGAAAGAAGAATACGCACAACTTCTTTGCGAACTCCGCAAGAAGAAAGGCATGACTATCGAAGAAGCCCGCAAGTTGGTAGAAAATCCATTGTACTTGGGCTGCTTGATTATCAAAGCCGGCGATGCTGACGGTCAGTTGGCGGGTGCAAAGAATACAACCGGCGATGTTCTCCGCCCTGCATTGCAGATTATTAAGACCACTCCGGGTATTACTTGTGTATCAGGTGGTATGCTGTTGTTGACTCAGGCTCCTGAATGTGGCGAAAACGGGGTATTGTTTGTAGGCGACGTAGCTGTTACTCCAATGCCGGATGCTAACCAGTTGGCTCAAATCGCTGTATGTACAGCTCAGACTGCACAAGCCGTTGCAGGCATCGATCCTCGTGTAGCCATGTTGAGCTTCTCAACCAAAGGTTCGGCTAAGCATGAAGTAGTTGACAAGGTAACAGAAGCATTGGCCATCGCTAAGGGAATGGCTCCTGAATTGAAGATTGAAGGCGAACTTCAGGCAGACGCTGCTTTGGTTCCACGTATCGGTCAGAGCAAGGCCCCGGGTTCAGAAATTGCCGGCTATGCCAACGTTTTGGTATTCCCATGCTTGGAAGTAGGTAACATCGCTTATAAGTTGGTTGAACGCTTAGGACACGCTACAGCTATCGGTCCTGTTCTTCAAGGTATTGCCCGTCCGGTGAACGACTTGTCTCGCGGTTGCTCTATCGACGATATTTACAACATGGTAGCTATTACTGCAATGCAAGCTATTGCTGCCAAGAAATAATTAACTTTTAGAATATATAGAATCATGAAGATATTAGTATTGAATTGCGGTAGTTCTTCTATCAAGTACAAATTATTTGACATGACTACCAAAGAAGTGATGGCTCAAGGCGGTATTGAAAAGATCGGTTTGCCGGGTTCTTTCCTCAAATTGACTTTGCCGAACGGCGAAAAGAAGATTCTTGAAAAGGACGTACCTGAACACACTACAGGTATTGAATTTATCCTCAGCACTTTGACAAGCGAAGAATACGGTGCAATCAAGTCTTTGGAAGAAATCAACGCAGTAGGTCATCGTATGGTACATGGCGGCGAAAAGTTTGCTAAGTCTGTCTTGTTGGACGAAGAAGTATTAAAGGTATTCGTTTCTTGTAATGACCTTGCTCCGCTTCACAACCCGGCCAACTTGAAGGGTGTAAATGCTGTATCAGCTATCCTTCCGAATGTACCTCAGGTGGGTGTATTCGACACAGCTTTCCATCAGACCATGCCTGACTATGCTTATATGTATGCCGTTCCATACGAACTGTACGAAAAATACGGTGTACGCCGCTATGGTTTTCACGGAACCTCTCACCGTTACGTTTCAAAGCGTGCATGCGAATTCTTGAATCTTCCGGTAGAAGGCACAAAGATTATCACTTGCCACGTAGGTAATGGTGGTTCTATCACAGCCGTAAAAGACGGTAAATCTGTTGACACCAGCATGGGTTTGACTCCATTGGAAGGCTTGATGATGGGAACTCGTTCAGGCGACATCGACGGTGGGGCCGTTACTTACATCATGGAAAAGGAAGGTTTGGACGCAAACGGTATTTCCAACCTCTTGAACAAGAAGAGTGGTGTATTGGGTGTATTCGGAAAGTCAAGCGATATGCGTGATTTGGAAAGTTCTGCTGCAGCCGGTGAGCCACGTGCTTTATTGGCTGAAAGTATGTATTTCTACCGCATCAAGAAGTATATCGGTGCATACGCAGCTGCTTTGGGCGGTGTAGATGTCATCGTATTTACCGGTGGTGTAGGTGAAAACCAAGCTAATGCCCGTTCAGGCGCTTGCGAAGGTTTGGAATACATGGGTGTAAAAATCGACTTGAAAAAGAACAAGACTCGTGGCGAAGAAGCTATCATTTCTGCCGATGATTCAAAGGTGAAGGTGGTAGTTATCCCAACCGATGAAGAATTGATGATTGCCAGCGATACAATGGATATTTTGAGTGCGAAGTAATTCAATCTCATCCAAATACAAAAAAGACCGCTATGCTTACATAGGCGGTCTTTTTTCTTATCCTTTCTTAAAAGTTATATTCAAGTTCTGTATCGCAAGCCCTGCGTTATTCATCAAAACAATCCGACAAGTTAATTCCCGGCCAGGATTGTTCTCCATTAACATCTCCAATGATTCTTTGGACAAGACACCCTTGATAGGCACTCCTAAGCTTCCTACATTGGTCAGCCAAACAGCCTCTTTCTCATCAACAACAAGAGCATAAGCTGCCATATATGCCCTTTGCTGATAAAATTCTTCTCCTTCTTTCAACGCATAATCCAAGAATATCCAACCATTATAATTAAATGCCCCATAAGTATTTATCGTCATTGTCGGATTAAGAACTTCATAGATGTCGGTAGGACATCCCGCCTGAAAGGAAAGGTCATCTAACGAAAAGTTTTCTGGCAAGTCATACGAAATGATTTGTTTACGTTCTTGTATTTCCACCAACCGATAAATAATGCTACTACCATCTTGAGGCGGATTCTCTACAATGTTTTTTCCTACCAATAGTTTATATGCATAGCCTTTTTCATAGTCAAAGCCGTCGATTCCTTCCATTGACATCGCATACCAATCTTCACTTGGAGAAGTTCGGACAAGTAGTCCTTCTTCTACACCAGTCATTCCATAATATACGCCGGTTTCAGCCGAAACATACATGGTCAGAATCTTTTCATCGTCATCGTCGTTGCTACACCCCGTTAATACGGTCAAAGCGAAGAATGCAATCAACATTCCTAAAAATCTTATTGTTTTCATGTCTCTATTCTGTAAATGCAAGAATCAATATTATTTCTTCACTTTTGACCGTCAACCTTTGGGTTCAGCATGAATATAATAGGTTTGCGGGAACTCATCTGAGGATGTCAAGACAAGAACCGCATAAGTGGATTCCGTCTGCCAGAAGGTAACCGGAGTTACATCCGAAGGAAGACAATGGAAACGTTCACGAATGGAAGCCTCATCGAATGCCTTCGAAGCACCCAAATGATAATCCATCAAACCGATCAGCACCTCTTTTGCCCTTATCGCGAGAGAAGCATCCTCTTCTCCTTGCTTCGGGTACAAACTGACCTTTGCATAAATATGGCCATCCTTATCATGGGGAGGAAGCACACTAAATTCCACGTCCTTATACAGACGACAATAGATGCCGATAGCCGTATCGGTCAAATGAATGTCCGTTCCTTTCCAGTTGATAAAAAGAAAATCTTTCGGATAAAATTGAAGTTTCAATGAGTCGGTATGTACAACTCTGCCATTCTTATAACCTTTCAGATAAGTCCACAACGGTTCCTTCTGATAGAAATAGCTTGCCCACTGGGTTACAGTCTTTTCTCCAGAAGAAGTAGCTGTCTTTTCCTTATAATATATCCTTTCATTGTCCGGATAGGCCTCGGCACTCCAAATAATAGAATCATAGTATTCGGTAAACTTGGGAAACGGTGAATATCTTCCCTCATTATCCAAGACTTTAAAAGTGAACAAATCAAAGGATGAAGGCAATTTATTATCGGTCTGTACACTCAACTTGAACTTACACTCATCCGGAAACCATTCGTTGCTTAACACCACCGACTGGGGTTCATCCGATGTTACAATCATTTTTTGTTCTGCCGAAACAAGTTCACTCTGCCCTACCCCCTCTTTCACACAATACAAAGAAATGCGATTGGAGTCGTTCAAAGCACAAGGTATTTGTACGGTACGTTCCCCAGCATACAAGTCTATCGAAAAACGTAGCCCGCTCTTCCGTTCATGATCCCCATAATTGATGGAATTTACCACAAAATATTCATCATTCTGACGAACAGGAATATCACTATCAATCGTAATACTCATCATCCGTTTCTCCGGTATATAAATGTTTTCTTCATAAGTTTTACCCCTGTCGGATGCTTCAAATTCATAAATACCTTTAAATTCCGGGACCCACTCAAAATCTTCCGGCATGATGTATTTATCTTTGGAAAGCTCCGTTAAATCGAAACTAAGAATAAAAGTACGAAAGCTCCCTTCATCTGTTTCATTCAGGAGTTCATCATCCTTCAATTGGAAAGATAGCCGATAAGCACCGTTATTGTCTGTTTTGGTCTCAGCTTTATGACGAACTTCGCAGTACCACAGGCTTCGTTCCTCATAATCAAGCTTCACAATCACATTGGCCAACGGTTTACCGTTTGAAGTAGTCGCCACCCCTTTGATAACGATACTGTTTTCCGTTGGTTGCTCTTCAAAATCGTCTTCTTCCTTACTACACCCTGCTAATGCGGTCAACACGAAGAATGCAATCAGCATTCCTAAAAATTTAGTCGTTTTCATTTTTCTGTTTATTTATGGTTTGTTACTACTCTATAAACGCAGGAATCAACAAAATCTTGCATCCACGTTACCGTTTTTTGCAAAAATAATGATTCTGCTCTTATATGCAACATTCCAACGAGACTTTTTTTCCATCCGATGGAATTTATTCAGAAAACAATGTCATTTTAGGAAAAACGATGTATCATCCTTCTATTTTTTTAAAGCAAGAAGCTAATCAAAACTTATCGAACATAGGTAAGTTTGTAGATAAGGTAATTCTAATATCTTGTCAATTAGGCAGTTTTTGCAATAAGGTAACTTTAAAAACCGTCAAAGTTTACAGAAATTGATGTTTCCAGCTGGTGTATTGTTCGACAAGGAAAATGATAGTTATCGAACAGAAAATGAGAATGAAGTGTTCAAGTTATTCCGTAGAATATCAACGAGTTACGAGGAAGAAAAAAACAAAAGCGACAACCGAAATTATTCGATTGTCGCCTTGTGTCGGAAAGAGGCGACTCGAACGCCCGACCCCTACGTCCCGAACGTAGTGCGCTACCAACTGCGCTACTTTCCGTCCTTGTTTGCGGTTGCAAAGGTAACTCTTTTTTTTGAATACAAAAAGAATTTGCTATATTTTTTG
>JAFTSK010000021.1 GCA_017467385.1 Bacteroidaceae bacterium | reverse complement strand
GGCCACCAATATCGGCATTACCAACATCAACTTTCTGCCAGACATGGCCGTATTCAAACGTTCGTTGAAGATTCCTACTCAGAACAACAAATTGGGTATCGCTGAAAAGTCTCGTTGCAAGAAGATGTTAGTCGACATTTATAACCTTCCAGACAGTTTCTTCAAGGAAATAGACACTTCTATCAAGAAGAATGTAAAGAACATCAACGACATCAAGACCTACTTGTTCATGTTCCAGGGATTCAGCCAAGACCTGATGATGCTTATCGGTAATTTGATGCAATGGAAGTTCCGCATGCCGGGTGTCTTTAAGAAACTTCTTCGCAACATGACCGAAAAGACTGTACACGACATCTTGTACAAAACTGCTTGGAAAGACGATAGTGTACACAAGACTTGCATGGCTATCCGCAAATACCAACACGCATTGGGTTATTCGGAAACATGGATCAATGAATATGTGTACAACATTGTTCTCCTTGCCAAGAAGGAACCGAAGCCAAAAGAATAAGAAAGTATAGACCTATTTTGTAAGGGCAAACCACTCTTGCCCTTACAGAATAAAAGCCACCGTCCAATGACAATTCCTCTTGTCGAAACTCATCCCCTTGAACCTTTTCTTCCCGCCAATGCCAAACTGTTAATGTTAGGCAGTTTTCCGCCCCAACAGAAACGCTGGAGCATGGATTTCTTTTACCCGAACCTACAAAACGATATGTGGCGAATATTCGGATACATTTTCTTTGGCGATAAAGAACATTTCCTACTCCCTCACAAAAAAGCATTCGATAAAGAAGCCATTATTCGTTTCCTTATTAATAAAGGTATCGCTTTGTACGATACAGCCACTTCCATCCGCCGCCTGCAAGACAATGCTTCCGACAAGTTTTTAGAAGTGGTCGAGCCAACCGACATTCGCTTACTGATAAAGCAACTTCCCCAATGTCAAGCCATCGTTACCACCGGTCAGAAAGCTACCGACATCATCCGCAGTCAGATAGAAGTTGCCGAACCCAGCATTGGTAAAAGTACCCCGTTTCAAGTAGAAGACCGTACCCTTCATCTCTATCGAATGCCTTCCTCCAGTCGAGCCTACCCGTTGGCATTAGAGAAAAAAGCAAGCGTCTATCAGCTCATGTTCAAGGAATTAGGCATGTTCAAAGAAGGGTTTGCAGAAAAAAGCGAGCAATAAGTTTGGTTATTTCAAATAGAAACACTACCTTTGCATCCGCAAATACGGGAGTAGCTCAGTTGGTAGAGCACCGGTCTCCAAAACCGGGTGTCGGGAGTTCGAGCCTCTCCTCCCGTGCAAAAGAAATAAGCTGTAAGTGAACAACTTGCGGCTTTTATTTTTTACAAAAGGACAAAAGGAAGACAATCGTGAAATATTTATTGATCATATTAGGAAGCATTTCATTGATGTTAGGAGTTATAGGTATATTCCTTCCGTTGCTTCCTACCACACCTTTTTTGCTTCTGACGGCCGCTTTGTATATCCGAAGCTCCGAACGGTTGTATCTTTGGCTCATCCATCAAAAATATTTAGGTACATATATCCGTAACTTCCGCGAACATCGGGCTATCCCTTTGCGTGCCAAAATCATCTCTGTTTCCTTAGTTTGGATTACCTTAATCTACTGTGCCTTTTTAGTCAGCGACCGGATACTATTTAGCATTCTTTTCATTCTCCTTGCCACAGGTATTACCTGGCACATCTTATCCTACAAAACGCTTAAATCATAGCGACCGAATATTTTTGCACTTTTTTTAAAGAAAATATCCCGAAATATTTTCAGATTTAATTCCAAACGTCTATATTTGTGTAGAATTTGGTATAATAATGACGGAAGAAGACAAAAAGGTTATCCATACTTTTGAAGGTAAATTAAGGCATTTCATGTTTTTGTATGACGAACTTAAACAAGAAAACGCTAATTTAAAGCAACTTCTACAAAAGAAAGATAACGAAATCAAGCAGTTACAAAAAGACTGCAAAGAATTGGAAGCCAAATATACCGATTTGAAGATGGCACGTACAATCAGTTTGTATGACAAAGACATTAAAGATACCAAACAACGGTTGTCCGGCCTCGTGCGTGAAATCGACAAATGCATCGCTTTATTAAACGGATAATGGATAAACGACGTGTTATGGACGATAAAAGGATGAATATTAACTTGCTGATTGACTGCCAACCCTACCCGCTAAAAAACATTCGTCGAGAAGATGAACAACTTTATCGGGATGCAGCCAAACTGGTAAATCATACATTAAACGATTATCGGGATTCCATCCCGGGACAAGGTTTAAATGCTTATTGGGCGATGACGGCCGTAGATATCGCATATCGCTACTTATCTACAAAAGATAGGAATGATACGCAACCTTATATGCAGAAAATAGAAGAGCTGACAAAGGAATTGGAGCAGTATATCAGCAAATAACCGTAAGGGAATAAAAAGGAAATTCACGCACGACCTTTACTGACAAGAGAAGAGTTCTTGACGGAAAGGGAGTGCGTTTTTATTTATATAATTAATAACAATGGTAACAACAATAGCAATAGCAGTAGTATGCTTCGCCATCGGTGCCGGACTGTCATACGTCTTTTTCAAACATGGTTTGAAAACCAAGTGTGACAACATCATCAAAGAGGCACAAACCGAGGCCGAAGTCATTAAGAAAAACAAACTCTTAGAAGTAAAGGAAAAGTTCTTGAACAAAAAAGCCGATTTGGAAAAAGAGGTTGCCCTACGTAACCAGAAAATCCAACAGGCCGAAAACAAGCTGAAACAGCGCGAAATGGTGCTGAATCAGAAGCAAGAAGAAGTACAGCGCAAGCGTAACGAAGCCGAAGCCATTCGAGAAAACTTAGAAGCACAAATTGTCATCATCGACAAGAAGAAAGAAGAATTGGACAAGCTTCACTTGCAAGAACGTGAGAAGTTAGAAGCTCTTTCCGGCCTTTCTGCTGAGGAAGCCAAAGAACGTTTGGTGGAATCGTTGAAGGAAGAGGCAAAAACTCAAGCAGCTTCTTACATCAACGACATAATGGATGATGCCAAGATGACTGCCAACAAGGAAGCCAAGCGTATCGTTATTCAGTCTATCCAACGGGTAGCTACTGAAACTGCCATTGAAAACTCCGTAACCGTCTTCCACATTGATTCTGATGAAATCAAAGGACGCATCATCGGCCGCGAAGGTCGTAACATTCGTGCATTGGAAGCGGCCACCGGTGTGGAAATAGTTGTAGACGATACTCCGGAAGCCATTGTGCTTTCTGCTTTCGATCCGGTTCGTCGTGAAGTAGCTCGTTTGGCATTGCACCAATTAGTAACTGACGGACGTATTCACCCGGCTCGCATTGAAGAAGTGGTAGCCAAAGTTCGTAAGCAGGTAGAAGAAGAAATCATTGAAACCGGTAAGAGAACTACCATCGACCTGGGTATTCATGGTCTTCATCCGGAACTCATTCGTATCATTGGTAAGATGAAATACCGTTCTTCTTACGGCCAAAACTTGTTGCAACATGCTCGTGAAACAGCCAACCTCTGTGCTGTCATGGCTTCTGAACTTGGTTTGAACCCGAAGAAGGCTAAACGTGCCGGTTTGTTGCATGATATAGGTAAAGTACCTGACGAAGAAAGCGAATTGCCACATGCTTTGTATGGCATGAAATTGGCCGAAAAGTACAAGGAAAAGGCCGACATCTGCAATGCTATCGGTGCCCACCACGATGAAGTGGAAATGACCAGCCTTTTGGCTCCTATCGTACAGGTATGTGATGCCATCTCAGGTGCTCGTCCGGGAGCTCGCCGCGAAATTGTGGAAGCCTACATCAAGCGTCTGAACGACCTTGAACAGCTTGCCATGTCTTATCCGGGTGTAACCAAGACATACGCTATTCAGGCCGGTCGCGAACTTCGCGTCATTGTTGGTGCCGACAAGATTGACGACAAACAAACCGAAAGTCTTTCAACTGAAATCGCCAAGAAGATTCAGGACGAAATGACTTATCCAGGTCAAGTCAAGATTACCGTTATCCGAGAAACTCGTGCGGTAAGCTTTGCAAAGTAAAGAATAAATCTCCAAAATATAAGGTGGATACACGTGTTTGTATATCCACCTTTTTTAGTACCCTAATGCTTGCAGTCTCACACGTCATCGAGACTGCAAGCATAAGCCTACGAGACTTGCTTCATTACCCATCGAGACTGCAAGCGTTTTCATGCGTAACTGCAAGCGTAAAAAAAGGATGCTACAACTTTCACAAGCCGTAGCATCCTGATAGTTTCCAATAGCCTTGAAAACAAACCTTTTTATTTCCCTAAACTAAAAACCAGCTTCGATTTAATGTCGATTGCCGATGCAGCTACAATGGCTTCAAACTTACCCGGCTCGACTACCCATGCTTGCTGAGCATCATCATAATAACTCAACGCATCTTTGCCAATGGTAAAGGTTACGTTCTTTGTTTCCCCTGGAGCTAATTTTACCTTTTGGAAGCCCTTCAATTCCTTGACAGGACGAGGCAACGACGATTTCAAGTCACTGATATAAAGCTGAACAATCTCTGCTCCTTCCCGATGGCCGGTGTTTGTAACCGGAACTGTGATAGTCAATACATCCTCAGCAGTCATTTCTTTCTTGTCGGCTGTTGCCTTTCCGTAAGCAAAAGTCGTATAGCTCAAGCCATGACCAAATGCAAACAATGGTTTTACCTTCTTTTGCTTGTCAGCCCAACGATAACCCACAAAGATACTTTCATTGTACTTGATATCCACCACTTCGTTGCTACGTTCATAAACAAATTCACCCAACGCATGAGCTGAATTGTCTTCCAGCTTTACCGGGAAAGTAAACGGCAACTTACCGCTTGGATTCACATCGCCTACCAAAATAGAAGCCAATGCAGTACCTGCTTCAGAACCGATGTACCAATCCTGCACAATAGCCGGAACTTGTTCAATCCAGGGCATTGCAATGGCATTACCGGAGATATTGACAACCACCAAATTCTTATTGGCTTCGGCCAATGCCGCAATCACATCGTCCTGACCGTAAGACAAATTCAAACCGCTACGGTCTGTATCCTCACAATCTTGACCGCCACTCTTATTCAAGCCACCGATGAAGATTACATAGTCTGCCTCTTTAGCCTCTTTCACAGCCTCAGCAATCAATTCCTTCGGACTACGGTCTTCCTTCAGGTTCTGTCCGGTAACTACACCGTTGTATTCTCCCGATGCATCGCCTACATAACCACGCACCCAAACGACTTCAGCTTGATTGCCTACACGCGCTTTGATACCGTCCAATGGAGAGATTTCCCGTTGTACTTTCAAAGAAGAAGAACCCCCTCCTACTGTCATCATCTTTACTGCATTTTCACCGACAACCAGAATCTTCTTCGCTTGTGCCAAATCTATCGGCAACACATTGTTTTCGTTCTTTAACAACACGATACCCTCTTGAGCAATCCGACGGGCAGCCTCATAGTGTTCATCCGTATTCATGGAACCCCAGGGGCGATTACGATTCATTTCTGTTCGATAAATCAGACGAAGCACGCGACGTACCTTGTCGTCTAATTCTTTGGTTCCTACCTTACCTTCCTTGATCATCTTTAGATAAGGGAAAGCCATGTAGTAATTATCGTAAGCATTGCTGGCACCGGCTGTCAATCCATTGGTCCATGTACCGAACTCCATGTCCAAACCATTCTTGATAGCCTGTTCGGTATCATGAGTTCCTCCCCAGTCAGATACGGTAACACCGTCAAACTGCCATTCCCCTTTCAGTATTTCATTCAGCATTCGTTCGTTATGACACAGATGCTGTCCTTGATACAGGTTGTATGCCGGCATGATAGCCCATGCCTTACCTTCTTGTACAGCCGCCTTAAATGCCGGTAAATAGATTTCCCGCAAAGCTCTGTCGTCTACAATGATATTGCTGGTATGACGGTTCACTTCGTGGTTGTTCAAGGCGAAGTGCTTCACACAGGCAGCCACCCCGTTCTGTTGAACGCCCTGCACATACGGAACCACCATCCGGCTGGCCAAATATGGATCTTCTCCCATGTACTCAAAATTACGGCCATTCAGCGGAGTACGGTAAATATTCACGCCAGGGCCCAGGATTACTGTCTTTTTACGATAACGGGCTTCTTCGCCGATACTCTTACCATAAAGCAACGACATTTCCGGATTCCAGGTAGCCGCCAAACAAGTTAATGCCGGAAAAGCCACACAGGAGTCATTGGTCCAGTTTGCCTGATCCCATTCATCCCACAATACTTCCGGACGGATACCATGAGGGCCGTCGGTCATCCATACATCCGGAATACCCAAACGTTCTACCCCCGGAGAACTGAATTTAGACTGGGCATGAATCATTGCCACTTTTTCTTCCAACGTCATGCGACTAAGCGCATCCTCTATTCTTTCCTCGATGGGTTTTGTCTCGTCTAAATAGACGGGAGTCGTCTGCGCTTGAACCGATAGTCCAAACGCGAGAGCCAATGTACTTAATGCAATTATCTTTTTCATAATCTTCATTTATGCTTTAAATTCGTTCGGTTCTCTCCCCCTCTTGAGAGGGGGAAGAAGGTGTGTGAAATACATACACTAAAAGTATTCCAATCTTGATGTGTCTCACACACCCCCTTAATCCCCTCTCAAGAGGGGACTAACCATTGTTTATATATTCGGAGTATCCCACACTTTAGTCGCCGAGCAACGGATGTTCAGAACTTGATTACCGGCCTGCATACGGAAGTCTCCTTCTTCCAAACGCCATTTACCATCGTAACCCACAAAAGCCAAATCACTACCTTTCAGCTTCAATGTAACGGTTTTCGTTTCGCCTGGTTGAAGTTCAATCTTTTCAAACTGACGCAAACGACGATTGTCCGGTGTCATGCTGGCAATCAAATCGGAACTGAAAAGCAAAACGCTTTCCTTGCCTACCCGAGTTCCTGTATTCTTCACATCTACGGTAAATACCAATTCATCCTCTGCGGTAAAGTCGGTCTTATTTACCTGGAAGTTGCTGTACTCGTATGTGTTATAACTCAAACCGTAACCGAACGCCCATTGGAAACTAACTTGCGCATCGTAATTGTAAGCACCTTCCATTGCTTCGCCGATGTGTTCTGCATTCTTATAGTCGTAGTTAATCAACGAGTGTACTTCCTTTGGATAAGTATATGGCATCTTACCGCTGAAGTTTGAATCGCCACTCAACAGGTTGGCCAATGCATCTCCCCCATAATTACCCGGCAACAGAATATCGACTACCGACTTAGCCAACGGTTCTATATCGGCAATGATACGAGGACGACCACCGTTCAATACCAAAACAATCGGCTTACCTGTTTTGGCTAACGCCTTCACCAAATCACGCTGGTTCTGGCTAAGTGTCAAATCAGTCAAGTTACCCGGAGTTTCGCAATACGAATTTTCTCCGATACAAGCTACAATCACATCTGCACGACCGGCGGCCGCTACTGCTTTCTGAATTTGCGGTACATTTTCTTCCCAGTAATTACCCTTTTCATTGTAAGTAACACCTTGTTCCAAAATCACATTGTTAGCACCGAATTCATTACACATTGCTTCGTAGATGGTGTTGTAGGCACCGGCAAACTGGTCTGTTAAATGTCCTTGCCAAGTATAACTCCAACCACCGTTCAAGCAACGCATCTGATTAGCATTTGGTCCTGTAAGCAAAATCCTCTTTCCTTTGGCCAGCGGAAGTACATTTGCTTCGTTCTTCAACAAAATCATGGACTCAGTAGCACTTTGCAAAGCTGCTTCGGCATGTACCTTTCCACCAAACTCCGGATAATCCTTGTAGTCGGTTGTCGGTTGGTCAAACAAGCCCAAACGATATTTCAATCGCAACACACGACGGTTAGCATCGTCAATTCGGCTCATCGGAACTTCCCCTTCTTCCACCAATTCTTTCAACAATCGGCAAAAGCCCAAATCATACGGGTCCATTGACATGTCAATACCGGCGTTAATGGCCATCTTTATTGCTTCTTTCTTGTCTTTCGCAATCTTCTCACGCTTCCAAAGATTATCAATATCCGCCCAGTCGGTAATAATCATACCATCCCAGTTCAAGTCTTCCTTCAGCCACTTAGTTAACAATTCATAGTTGGCATGTACTGGCATACCATTAATGGAACCGGAATTGGCCATGATAGTCAATGCCCCCTGACGGATAGCCGCCAAATAAGGAGCAAAATGTTTTTCACGCAAATCTGCCGGCGAGATAATGGCCGGTGTACGGTCTTTACCGCTGACAGCAGCTCCATATCCCATGTAATGCTTCACGCTGGTAGCAATGTGATTCTTGTCGATATGGTTGGGATCTTCTCCCTGGAAACCAAGCACCATTGCCTTACCCATTTCGGCATTGACATACGGATCTTCTCCAAAGTTTTCCCACACACGAGGCCACAACGGATTGCGTACCAAGTCCAATGTGGGTGAATAACTCCAGGGAGTATTGCTTGCACGAGTTTCGTAAGCCGTAATCTCTGCTCCTCGGCGTGCCAATTCACGATTGAAGGTAGCCGCTACATTGATATTCTGCGGGAAAAGTGTACCATCCTGTGTATAAGTTACCCCATGATTCATATCCAATCCATAGATACAAGGAATACCCATTGTTTCCATTGATTTCTTCTGAATGGCATCAATGATTACCTTCCATTCTTCTTTGGTAGGAGCTGCCGTATAAGGAGCATTCAAGATAGAGCCAACCTTATATTTTCCTATGACCGTATCGAGCAAGGCCTCGTCCACTTCAAACGGATGTGAACCCGGCTTACCCACAAGGTCAACATTCAACTCGGTCATCTGACCAATCTTTTCATCGAGAGTCATTCTTCCCAATGTCTCTTCTACTTTCTTTTCTATTTCGGCATCATACGGGATAGCCGGTTCGACACTCGGCTGTTGCTGTCCGCATGAAACCAACATCATTCCGGCCAATGCCATTGCTTGAGAATATTTTTTCATGATATGATGATTTATGTTTTTCATTTCACTTGTAAGCCTAAAGACTGGATATAGCCTACTTGCGGAATACAGTTTTCACATTTGCCGTTTTCGATAAAGTCCAGCATGGCTTTTCGTATGAGAGCCTGTTCCGGACGAGCTTCCCGAATTTCCTTATAAGTAGCACGTGGAGCTTCCGAGAATGTCATGACTAATTCCCAGTTTTCCGGTTGCTTGATACCCATGAAACAAGAGCCGTCTTTCTTCTTGTAAGGCCAGAAAGTATATCCAATGTTGTTTTCCTGCATCGTCTGACAGAAGGCTGCCTGCCATTCATCGGTATTATGCCCGATTTCTCCCATGTACATCGGTAAGTTCACGCTGTCTCTGAAATGAATAAAATTCATGATGGCTTCCTTCGTTGGTTCTCCGCCATAACGATGACAAGTGTACATCAGCTTATCATCAAATTTACTGTCCTTGAACGGTTGGAAGTTGCCGTTCCATTGTGCGCCACCTATCATGACAATGTGGTTGTTGTCTACCTCACGAATAACCTTTACCACACGTTTGTAAAGTGGTTCAAGTTTGGCGTTCAACTCATCCATGTTTTCAAAATACGGAGCAATCGGTTCATTCATCAGGTCATAACCCAATATGACCGGTTCATTCTTATAATAATCGGCAATCTTTCTCCAAATATCACAGAAAAGTTGCTGACTGGTTTCGCTTTCAAAAAGCCAGGGATAACCATAGCTATCATCAATGTTGTCTCCAGTTTGACCACCCGGGACATCGTGCATATCTAAAATGACATAAAGGTTATTATCCCTACACCAGTTTATCACACTATCTACCCGAGCAAAACCATCTTGTTGACCGGTCAAGCCCATATAATCTTCATCCGTAAACAGTTTATAATGGAAAGGCAAGCGAATGGTATTAGCACCGGTCGATGCGATAAACTCAATATCCTTACGGGTAACATAGTTGTCCTTGAATGCTTTCCAGAATTCGGCTGTAAAGTCAGGTCCGACCAACTGACAGAACATTTCATTAATGAAACGTCCGGAGTTGGTTTTCTGGAAGCCAAACATGTATCCTTCCGGATTCAACCAGTTTCCCAAGTTTGTACCCTTGATAAACAACTTCTCCCCTGTCGGAGTAATCAAGTTTGCCCCCTCTACGCGGACAAAAGCTTCCGGCGACACACTTTGTTTCGTTCCGGACTGTTGGCATGAAGTAATCAATCCCACCAACAAACATACAAAAACTATCCTTTTCATCCTATTAGCATTTAAATTCAACAAAAGAAAGTAAACTGGGATATTCAGCCGAGTATCCCTACTCAACGGAATACCCCATTTACCACAACCTACATTATTAACCTAAAAACACGAACTTTATACTTAAATCTTAAACTATATTATTTCTTCTGATACACTCTGACATAATCTATCACATAGCTGACAGGCAAAGCGGATTCATCCACTCCATTCATACCTCCCCAGCTACCTCCCCAAGCAAGGTTCAATATGATGTAATACGGCTTGTCATACGGCCAGTTTCTTACTCCTGTTCCATCGTTGTCATACGACAATAAGACCTTGCCATCCACGTATGTGGTTATGTTTTCTGCCGTCCATTCCAAAGCGTAAGTATGAAACTCTCCCTCCGCTTTGTCTATCTTTACAGCTTTGGTTACTTGGGTTCCATTAGTATGGTTATGACCTTCTGCATGAAGGCTGGAAGAAACCTCATTGGGAACCACACCTACTTCTTCCATAATATCTATTTCACCACATTTAGGCCATCCTTCATTTGCCCAGTCCACTTCAACCGGCATCATCCAGAAAGCCGGCCATGTACCTTTTCCTTTCGGCAACATCAGACGAGCTTCGATATAACCATATTGCCAACCTTCGTTGACGTGTGCATAAACACGTCCTGAATATATTTTACCGTCCGCTTTGAAACAATGAATATATAGTTTTCCATCGGACAATTCCGTTACTCGTTTTCCGTTATATTCACCATTTACATAGTTTTGTAACTCATTGTTTACCCAACCGGAGTTTTGTACTTCATACGTCCAATGCTCCGCGTTCAATCTTGTACCTTCATTAAACTCATCCTTCCATACCAAAGTGTATCCTTTCGGAACATAATTGGGTATTACGGTCTTTTCTTGTGTCAAGCGAAGTTCTTTACTCACTTCTCCCGCCTGAAACGTCAATACCGCAGACCGTTCACGTTCTTCCTGATTCTTGGAAATTTCGATTTTTACTATCGCCTCGCCACTATATCCTGTTTTGGATGATAATTGATACCATGTTTGTCCATCATCCACAATACTCCAAGTTGTATTTGCCTTTACTCTAACACTTTCTTGACCTCCGTCAGAGGACACCGGGATACTTTCTACCGAAAGTTCAATAAAAGTATCTTGGGTTGGATCGTCCGAGCTACTGCTACACCCCATCAACACAAACAAACACAATATAAATATATTACCAAAACATTTCATCGGATAAAGAGATAAAAAGGGGTAGTTACCCAATAAAGGCAACCACCCCTTTGGTTAAACATTATTCATTAAATGAGAAATCGTCAAAGAAGAAAATACCAGGAGCCTTATGTCCTTCAGCACCAAACTGAATAACAATCTTGTCATAGTCTTCGCGGTCTTTCACTTCACTAAAGTCAAATTCCAATTCAATCCACTTATCTGTTTCCAGATTAGCTTTTACGATTTCAGTTTGAGTTTCCCATGCGCTTCCACCCAATTCGCTATTCTGCAGTTTCACCACAACTTGCTTCTGCAAAGTATTGACAGAAATCCAATCACCTGCAACTTCGGCTTCTGTGCTATAATCATTGTATGAAGGGATGTACACTTTCATACGAACCTTGTTGATGGTTGACAAATCAAACTTATAGCCAGATGCTACATAAGCAATGTTAGAATAGAATTCTTCACCCTTAGCATACAGATATACTCTCTTTGAAGTATTTACAGGAACAGGAGCCGGATTAGAATAGATTGAATCCAAATCACTGTTCATTGCTTCACGTTTAAAATTAACAGTCAACTTTTCAGCTTCAAAGTCTTCCATCAATGCTTTTGCTTTCAAAGGAACCACTGGTTTCACGTTCTTTTCTTTCGGAACGAAACGGTACCACCATCCGTTACCATCTTCCACTGTACTTGCGCACTTCACATAAAGTTCATCTTCAGTCAAAGACAAAATCTGATAAGTAGAGGTTCCTGCATAATGACCGAAGAAAGCACCATCACTCAAGGTCAAAGTCATAGATGATTCATCCAAACTAAATGTATAGCTTTCCTTCGTAGTATATTCCACATCAAAGTCGCCAGCACCAGGTACAATAGCCGTTCCGCCTAACGCATTCTTACCGGCTTCATTGGTATAAACATAACCGTTATTCTTCCAAATCATCTTTACACCTTCCTGAATGAAAGTAAATTCTTGTTTATAGAGAGAAGACTCTAACTTTCCATCAGCAGGACAAGCCCACCATGAAGGACTGGAATCAGCTACCGGTCCTACACCGAAATGGCCTGCGACATATTGGTCGAATACCCATGTCTTACCAGCAGTATTGCTTGCACCACCTGTCAACGCATTATAGTTAGGAGTATCCAGCAAAGACAAGTCATCATTAGCAATGGAAACCACTTGTGTAGTAGTTACAGCACCACCGGTAGTGTAAAGCGTCATGGCTACGGTATAATCTCCCGCATAAGGGTAAGAAGCAGTTACTTCATTACCTTTACCGGATGCGCCATTGCCAAAGTTCCAAGTAGCTACACCGGATACCGCAGAAGTATTCTTCAACTCTATTACATTTGCTTTGGCAGCAGACGGAGTTGCCACAAAGGAAAGTTGGGAAACTTCCGGCATGATACCCAATGCATGGTCGTCGCTGTCTTGCGGATCGCAAGAAGCCAAAGCTACGAGAGCCATTGCATAAAAACCTAATTTAAATATATTTTTCATACCATTATTCTTTATAAGATTAATAACCAGAGTTCTGTTTTAATTCAAATTCTGTACCCTTACACTTATCAATTTCACTCTGTGGGATAGGAAGATACTTCTTATCATCTGTGTAAGTACGAACCGAATTGTGAGCAGCATCGTTTTCTGTCAAAACTGTAGCGGCATCTCCCCAACGAACCAAGTCGTAGAAACGCATACCTTCACCCAAGAATTCACGACGACGTTCCAACTTGATGTTTTCGGCAGTAGCAGGAATAGAAGCATCTCCACCAAATGCGCGGGCACGAATCATATCCAAACATTCTTGTGCATCTACACCCTGAACTTCAGATTGACCATGCATCTTTACCAATTCTACATAGTTCAACAATGTTTCAGCGTAACGGAAAAGACGAAGGTTGTTACAGTAGTTCAAATCCTGGTCTCCTGGAGGAGGATTGTAACCAGCACGAGCCGCATACTTACGTTGGAAGAAACCGGTGTCTTGGAAACGCTTTCCGTATTCTACTTCACGCCAATCGTTGATAGAACCTGCACGACGCAAGTCGCCATCTTCGTACATATCGTAAGCTGCCTGACGTACCGGACCAAAGCCCCAACCGCCATTGAAGATACCATCCGGATCACTCAAGCCATTCGGAGAGATGAAAGCAGGAAGGTTAGTACCGTATCCTTGCCAACCGCTTGACCAAGTCTTACCTTCCGGCAACTGGTTGGATTCAAAGATAGATTCCTTACAGAATTCGTTTTCGTCTAACCACATGGCATCAAAATCTTCCATCAAAGCCAACTTACCGCTGGTAATGATTGTAGCCATGTCGTTGGTGATTTCAGCATACTTGGAAGTATCTTTCTGCCACATCACTACACGAGCTTTCAACATCAAAGCGGCTGCCTGACATACACGTCCCTGGTTAGCACCTGTATTGTTTATAAATGCCATTGCACCGTCTTCACAAGCTACTTCCAAATCATCCATGATTTCAGTATAGATTTCATCAGCTGAGTACTGCTTTGCAAAGTAAGGAGCTGTCAACGGTTCTTCAAAGTATGGGATGTTGCCATAAAGTTTCCACAACAAATGTACATAGTATGCACGAAGGAAATGAGCTTCTGCCTTGTATTGCTTCAAACTATTTTCGGGAACTCCTGACGCATTTTCACAAGCGATAATAGCGTTATTCGCACGAGCCAAACCGGTATAGTAGATGTTCCACAAGCCCAAGCCTTCATTCGGACTCATATTGAACAATGAAAGGGAGTACAACATACTTTGGTCGCCGGCATCACCACCGCCCTTGTAAATATCATCCGAACGAAGGTCGGACATCAACAAGATACCATTATAGTTATTATTGGCATAGCTGTCAAACAATAGAATCTGGTAAGTAGAACCAAGACTTGATAAAATGGTTCCTTCGGTTGCAGGAGCTCCTGCAATCGGCTGCACTGTAGGACTTGCCGACAAGAAGTCATCGCCGCAAGAAGTAGTCAACGCTGCGGTTGACATCAATGCTGCCAGTGAATATATTTTAAACTTTTTCATAATGTTCCAAATTTTAGATTAGAATGTTACGTTAGCGCCCAAAGAGATTGTTCTTGATTGCGGATAGATACCCTTGTCAACACCGATAGTTGTATAGCCACCGGATGCCAATTCAGGATCGAAACCGTCGTAACCGGTCAAGGTAATCAAGTTTTCAGCAGATACATACACTCTCAATCTCTGTACAGAGAACTTCTTGGTTAAAGAAACAGGCAATGTGTAACCCAACTGAGCTGTCTTCAAACGCATGTAAGAACCATCTTTTACATAGAGGTCGGAAGAACGCCAGTTCTTGTTCGGGTTAGCAGAGGTCATACGTGGAATCTTATTGGAAGTACCTTCGCCAATCCAACGATCCAAAATCCAAGACGGACGGTTCATTGCCGGAATATCACCGCGTTGTGCAAAGTCGAATATATCGTTACCAATAGTACCCTGGAAGAACAAGGTCATGTCGAAGCCTTTCCATTCAGCACCCAAAGTCAAACCGAAAGTCCAGTCAGGCATACCCTTACCAATCTTGGTTCTATCTTCGTCGCCGATGCTACCGTTACCGTCAAGGTCTACGAAGCGAACATCACCCGGCTGTGCATCCGGTTGTAACTTATCACCTTGTGCATTGACATAGCTGTTTACTTCATCCCAATTCTGGAACAATCCGTTGGTCTTCATACCGTAGAAGTAAGGCCATACTTCACCATTCTTAGCGTGTACATAATCGCCTACACCGGAAGCACCTGCACTTTCATAGTTTTCTTCACCGGATGCGTTACCCAAGTTAATCAACTTGTTCTTAGCGTAAGACAAGTTAGCATTGATACGGTAAGAGAAGTCCTTGATGGTTTGCTTCCAACCCAATTCCATTTCAACACCCCAGTTTTCCATCTTACCCAAGTTGGACATCGGAGCACTCTGGCCTACATACGAAGGAATCGGCTGGTCTTTCAACATACCGTTAGTAGTCTTCTTGTAATAGTCAAAGCCAAAGCTCAATGCATTGTTGAAGAAACGGGCATCGAAACCTAAGTCAATCTGTTCGGATTCTTCCCAAATAATTTCAGCATTTGCCAAAGCTGCCGGAGAAGAACCGTATTGCATGATACCACTCTTGCTGGCTGTAGCCACATCGTAACCACCACCAAAGTAGTAGTTCTGACCACCGTCCATCAAACCGATATAACGGAAGTTACCAATAGCTTCGTTACCGTTCTTACCCCAAGAAGCACGAATCTTCAAAGAATCGAACCAACCCGGTTTAATATTCTGCATGTAAGGTTCGTTCAAAACGTTCCAACCTAAAGATACAGCAGGGAATGTAGCCCATTTGTTACCCGGGCCAAAGTGTGAAGAACCATCACGACGTACAGTAAACTGCATCATGTAACGTTCGTCGAAGTTATAGTCCAAACGACCGAAGTAAGAAGCCAATGCGATAAAGTCATAACCGCCTGTACCACCAGATACACGTTCCTGGTCGCGGTCGCCAATAGCAGAGTCGATATTAGCCTTATTAGGATCCAATTCCAACAAATCGTAGTCTGAACCACTCAATGTACGGTAAGTGTACTTTTGTGCTGACTGACCGAGAACGACTGTCAAATTATGTTTGTCAAAGAATGTATTGTGATAAGTCAACACGTTTTCTACCTGCCAACGATAACCACGATTCATGGTACTGCTTACCCAACTTTGTTCGTTCTTACTCATAGAACCACGATAGAATTCAAAGCCATAGCCATCATAACCCCAGAATGCCAAGTCAGCACCGTAACTGCTCTTGAACTTCAATCCCGGAAGTACGTCCAATTCTGCCCAGAAAGTACCTACAATCTTGTCTTCGTTGTTCTTTTCTGCTGTTGGAGAATTCAAGAAAGCCAATGGGTTAACCAATTCCTGATAGCCGGAAGGAGGCAAAGAGAATACTCGACCGTCCTTGTCTGTTACAGCAGTAGGATATTGTGCCAAAATAGCAGCACCTTCTTCTTCGGTAGCATAAACCGGAACCAATGGAGAAAATGCGATAGCACTACCCAATACAGAACCATATTCAGAGTTGGTTTCGATACCGGTAGAAGTACCACGAGAATAACCGAGGTTTACACCAACTTTCAACTTGTTCAAGAAGCTACGGTTCAAATCTTCAAATACGGTATAAGTAGAGTTTGAACGGATACTCCAACGTTCATAATTAGATCTACCATAGTCACCACCTACGATACCTTCTTGACTGAAATAACCCAATGAAAGGAAATACTGAATCTTGTCATTACCACCATTGATGCTTACTTGGTGTTGCTGAATCGGAGCATCATAGTTGAATGTTTCATCCTGCCAGTCAGTACCTACACCGGCAGCAGCCACTTGTTCCTGAGTATAACGAGGAGCATTACCATCATTGATATCCATTTCGTTCATGATAGTCATGTACTCGGTAGCGTTCAACACAGCTTTCTTCTTCCAGGGATTTTGCCAACCGTAGCTGAAATCATAATTAATGGTAGTCTTACCGGCCTTACCCGACTTGGTTGTTACCAATACTACACCATTGGCAGCACGCGCACCATAGATAGCGGCTGAAGCGGCATCCTTCAAGATTTCTACTGATTCAATATCTACCGGATTCAAGTAGTTGATACCACCGTCTACTGGCATACCATCGACGATGTACAACGGATCCGAGCTGGTAGTTGAGCCAATACCACGAATACGTACTTTAGAGTCTGAACCCGGCTGGCCGGAGCTTTGAGTAATCTGAACACCGGAAACCTTACCTTTCAACGCATCTTCTACACGTGAAGGCTTGGAAGCATTCAAATCTTCTGCTGTTACCTTACTAATAGCAGCAGTTACCACCGACTTTTTCTGTACACCGTAACCCACTACCACTACTTCGTCCAAGTTCTGTGTGTCTTCTTTCAAGGTAACGTTCAAAGAAGCACTTGCCTTGACTGTCTGAGCCAAGTAACCTACAAACGAGATTTCAATGTTAGCACCTTGCTGAACATTTTCTAAAGTAAAGTTACCACTCATATCGGTAATTGTACCGTTGGTAGTACCTTTTACTACTACACTCGCACCGATGATTGGATCACCGGCAACATCCTTTACAACTCCTTTCACGGTAATCGACTGCGCGAACATACCGACCGAAAAGAAGAACATCAGCGCTACTGATAGCAGACATCTGAACGTCCATGCTTGTTTCGAATTGTTTTTCATAAATACAATATTAAAGTTAATAAATTACTATCCGACTTTCGTCAAGTGCAAAAATAAGTGAAGAGGCAATAGGGTGTACGCGCGAGTAAGACACAGAAGTAAATCAGCTAATTCCCTATTCTATTCATACTCAATACATTAAAAACTACATTTAGAGAAAATCGGTAAACTTATGGTAGAATGAAAGGAAGCTCAAGTAAACCGAATTTCTATCCTTTTCAAGCCTTTATTGCCCTATACTTGGGTTTTGGAGAAAAGTGTCTTCACACTTACACTATCGTCATACTCTCTGCCTATCAAGCAATTGGAGTGCCGATTCGGTGTAAGCAGTTCCCTGTTGAAATGAGACTTGCTTCATCGGGCAACGGAGCAAGTTTCGATGTGCCACGAAGCAAGTCTCGTAGGTCAACGAGACTGCAAACGTTCTCCTTCACTCCTTGAATCAGGGATCCGCACTTTAAGTAGCTGTTTTTCACAGTAGTATGAAGATAGTGTAAAAGTGAAAACAATTTGAGAAAAAACGCTTTGGAGAAACGGTTCACGTTCTTTGGTGCGTTGATCTTTTCTCCAAAGCGTTTTATTTGGGTTGTTTTGAAATGATGTTCCCCTCTTGAGAGGGGGAAGGGGGTGTGTGAAAAACATCCACATGAGAATACTACCATCTGTATGTGTATCACACACCCCTTTAATCCCCTCTCAAGAGGGGAACATACATTTCCTCATACACTAATCTTCCCTAACGAACAGACGGTCTCTGCAAACTTCTCTTTGGGGATAATGGCCTTGTTGCGAACCCTCAACCGATTGTTGTAAACCGTCTGCGTAGAGCAATGCAGGAACTCGGCAATCTTTACGCTATCAGTAATTCCCAAACGTACCAACGCATAGATACGCAGTTCGGTATTCAGCAGTTCCCCTTCCTTCAATACGATACGTTCTTCCGGGTTCAGCAACGAATTAAAATCACTCACGAAATTAGGATATACATGTAGGAATATCGCATCAAAGTTCTTGTAGAACTCTTTCAGTTCGTTGTGCGCCATTGTCGGCGTATCTGTCAAAGCCTTTGCTTCGTCTATCTGTTTGGCCTTAATCTTGCGGTTGATGTTTTTGCGATACTCATCCAGTTTGCTGATATAATTTGAACAGATGGAGAAGACATATCCGATGTATTCTTCCTTGACATAATTCGACTCTCGAAGTTCCGCATTCACATTCTTCAGTTCGGCGTTCAAAGAATTGAGTTTGCTATTGGCTTCCGATAATTGCCTTTGAGCTTCCGACAAATCCTCTACATTGTGATTCAGCGTTTCGTTCATTTCGCGCAGCTTGGAACGAGAAGCCGCCAACTGGCGTAGTTTCTTGTAAATGTAGACAAAGGCCACCAACAGAACGATGGAGAGCAAACTCATGACCACCAAGTAAAGGCGAATACGAGCCTCCTGAGACTGAACAATCTTCTGATATTCCGCATGTATCTTATTAATGGTAAAGGCAATGCTTGTAATGCGTACCCGATTTTTGAAAAAGACCGCATTGTTCAAGCAGTAATTGACGTAAGAATAGGAACGGGTAATATCGCCCAAGTCAAACAAATGCAAGCCCAATTCTTCCAACGATGCAATGTCTCTGTTACACGAAACCACATCCGCTATGGCCGAACAAGCCAGATAATGCATATAATTATCCATGTCTCTTAGGTCTCGATATATACCGGCTAAGATATAAGCATTCATGGCATCGTAACGGGTATTCAAATCAGAAGTATCGACCGCACTTTTCAATTCGGGAAGAACTTCCCGCATGGCTTCTTCTCCTTGTATCTGATGATTACATCCCTTATACCATAAATACAAAGGATGTGAAGGCTGGACAACTTGGAAGATGGAATCCCGATACATAATTTCCTTATCCAAGTAGCTTCGCTGAATGGCTTTGTTATCGCTTCCGGTATATTGCCCGTAGTGCGACCACAAATACATCATCTGTCCGTAGTAATCCGTCAGTTGCTCACTCGACAACTTCTGAACAGGAATATTCTTTAATTCATCTTCTGCCTGTTGCAACAATCCCACTACCGAAAGCAAAAACGACTTGTTGATGCGCCACGTATAAATCCAATCTTCCCGTTTCAGCGTCGTAGCGAGTTCCAAGTTCTTCTCTACAAAGTTCATGGCCGAATCGGCATTGTACACATAATATTCTTCGTACAACAATTTATTGGCATGATAACGTTCCTCTAACGAAGTTCTTCCTTCCAAGCGTTCCCGTAATTCCTTTATTCGGTTTTCTTTCTGTTCCCGGTATTCATCACTACGAGAAATCACTTCGTCCAATCGGGAAAAGATTTTATCCAAATTGCGAGAATAAGGCTTTTCTGCCTTTGCCGGCAGACACATTAATATAATAAGGATATATAACAGTCTTTTCATGGTATCAGGTTTTAACGCAAAAGTAGCAAAAAAAGGTTAACGATATTCAAAAGCCCATTATTTTTTTTGCACAATCGTATCCTTCCTGGTATAAATCGGTCAATTTTCGGATACTTGTTTCCATACGGCCTACCTCAATAGGCTTTTCCGGACGAATCACCACGATTCTCCCCTCCTCTTCCAATCGTTCCACCAATTCCAACTGTGCATTGTACACTTTGTTCCGATTGCTCAATGCCACCCTCAAACGGGGATAGTTCGTATAAATAAATCGAGGAACCTTCATGTCCTTGCTCGACTTCCGATAACCTCGGTTACGGGTAAGCACCACCACACATCTTTCACATCCCTGTTCAAAAGCCCGAAGCAAAGGAATGGAATCGGTAATACCACCGTCCAGCATCGGACGACCATCCACATAAATGATGGGGCAAGCGTATGGCAAACTACTCGATGCCTTTACAATGTCGATGATACGCTTTTCGCTGTGTTTCTCCTCCCAATAGCAAGCCCTTCCGGTGAGACAGTCCGTTGTAACCATCTCAAAGCGATTGGGATTTTCGGCGTATGCCTTATAATTATAAGGTAGGATTCTATCCGGAAAACGATGAAAGAGCAGTTGCTGGTCGATTAATCCCCTTCGTTTCAATAACGGACGCAGACCGATGTATTTATACTTATCCAAAAGGTCAATATTGCTGAACTTGGCTCTTCCCCGTTGGTGCGACATATACGAAAGTCCGTTACAAGCACCGGCCGAAACCCCAATGGCGTATGGAAAACAGATTTTCTTATCCATCAAGTAATCCAACACCCCACAAGTGAACACACCTCTCATGCCACCACCTTCCAATACCAAACCCGTTTTTTCGTTAATTTCAATCATTATTTATGCTGTTTTCTATCGTTTTTCTTCGTCTTGATGACAAAGTTATCTTTTTTAATTGTAAAATAAGGCAATAATTAAACTAAAAAGCATTACATTTGCAAAAACTAAGTAACAAACGTATCAAAATCAACCACCATGTTTGAATCTACTACATACGAAAAACGCCGTCAAGCGTTGAGAAATAAAGTTCAAAGCGGTATCATCCTATTGTTAGGAAACAATGAAGCTCCGGCCAACTATCCGGACAATTGTTACAAATATCGTCAGGACAGTTCATTCTTGTATTTCTTTGGTCAATCACATCCCGGCTATGCAGGTGTCTTAGACATTGAAGCAGGAGAAGACATCTTCTTTGGCAACGACGTAGACATGGACGACATCATTTGGATGGGGCCTCAACCAAGCATCAAAGACTTGGCCGCACAAGTGGGCGTACAAAAGACCATGCCGCTTCAACAATTGAAGGAAGTGGTTGGCAAAGCCATTCAGCAAGGAAGAAAAGTACACTTCCTTCCCCCTTACCGATATGACAACATGATGTGGTTGGAAGAGCTGACAGGTATTCGGGCTTCCGTTGTGAAGAAATACGCTTCCGTAGAATTAATCAAAGCCGTAGTAGATTTGCGTGCTGTCAAAGAAGCTTGCGAAATTGCAGAGTTGGATTTGGCTTGTAACATCGGTTATGAAATGCATACTGCCGCCATGCGTCTTTGCAAGCCGGGTGTCAGCGAACAATACATCGCCGGTGTGTTGGAAAGCATTGCCGCCTCATACGGTAGCAAGACTTCGTTTGCCACTATCTTAACCCAACATGGCGAAACATTGCATAACCACGACCACAGCCACCTTTTAGAAGTAGGTCGTATGATGCTGACCGATGCCGGTGCAGAACGAATCAGCAACTATTGTTCCGACCATACGCGTACCGTTCCTGTAGGTGGAAAATTTGAAGGCCGCCAAAAGGACATCTATAACATCGTATTGGCTTGTCATGGCAAGGCATTGGAATTGACTCGTCCGGGAATCACCTATAAGTCAGTGCATTTGGAAGTTTGCAAAGTATTGGCACAAGGTTTGAAAGACTTGGGATTGATGAAAGGCAATGTAGAAGAAGCAGTAGCTGCCGGCGCACATGCCTTATTCCTGCCTCATGGCTTAGGCCACATGATGGGGCTTGATGTTCACGACATGGAAGATTTAGGCCAGATTTACGTAGGATACGATGACGAAACCCGTCCATCTTCTCAGTTTGGTTTGGCTTCTCTTCGTATGGGACGTCGTTTGCAGGAAGGCTATGTCATGACCGATGAACCGGGATGCTATTTCATTCCTGCCCTTATCGACAAATGGAGAGCCGAAAAGATGCATACCGACTTTATCAACTACGATGCTGTGGAAAGCTTCAAGGACTTTGGCGGCATCCGTTTGGAAGACGACATTCTGATTACTCCGGAAGGTTCTCGCTTCTTGGGAGAAAAACACATACCTATCACCGTAGAGGAGGTAGAAGCAATCATGAACGAATAACAATCACTAAAATAATAAGAAATATGAAAAAACTTTTAACAGCAGCAGCTCTTGGCATGTTCTGCATCAGCGGCATGGCACAAGAAGCAAAGGACAACAAGGATGACGGTTTTGTATTTACCGTTGTAAAAGAAAACCCAATCACTTCTATTAAGAATCAGAACCGCGCAGGTACTTGCTGGTGCTATTCTTCATTGGGATTTATCGAATCAGAATTGCTCCGTATGGGCAAAGGCGAATACGACCTTTCTGAAATGTACATCGTTCACAACACTTATTTGGATCGTGCAGATGCAGCTGTACGTACTCATGGAGATGTATCTTTCTCACAAGGTGGTTCTTTCTATGATGTAATCTACGGTATGGAAGCTTTCGGTTTAGTACCTGAAGCAGAAATGCGTCCGGGTGTAATGTACGGCGATACATTGAGTAACCACACTGAATTGACAGCTGTCAGCGATGCAGTAGTAGCAGCTATCGCTAAGGGCAGACATCGTAGCTTACAAAGAGACGGCAACAACCAAATGTTGTGGAAGAAGGCCATCGAAGCCATTCATGACATCTATTTGGGCGAACGTCCGGAAAAATTCACTTACAACGGTAAGGAATACACTCCGAAGTCATTCTATGAATCATTGGGTTTGAAAGCATCTGACTATGTTTCTTTGACTTCTTACACTCACAAGCCTTTCTATTCTTCATTCGTGATTGAAGTTCAAGACAACTGGCGTTGGGGACAATCATACAACTTGCCTATCGACGAATTCATGGAAGTATTCGACAATGCCATCATGAATGGTTATACTATCGCATGGGGTTCTGACGTAAGCGAAAGCGGCTTTACTCGTGATGGTATTGCTGTAATGCCGGATGCAGAAAAGGCACAGGAATTGAGTGGTTCAGACATGGCACACTGGTTGAAGTTGAAACCGGAAGAAAAGAAGCTGAACACCAAGCCACAACCTCAGAAGTGGTGTACTCAGGAAGAACGTCAGGTAGCTTACGATGCATGGGAAACTACAGACGATCATGGTATGCAAATCTACGGTATCGCTAAAGACCAAGCTGGTAACGAATACTATATGGTAAAGAACTCTTGGGGTAAGTCTGGTAAATACAACGGTGTATGGTATGCTTCTAAGGCATTTGCCCGTTACAAGACTATGAACATCGTTGTTCACAAGGATGCACTTCCTAAGGCTATTGCCAAGAAATTGGGCATCAAATAAAGGTTTATAGCTCGCCTTTTTCTATAATACCGTTAATTCCTTATATATTTTTGGGAATTAACGGTATTTTTATTTGTTTTTTTTCTAACTTAGCGGATTGAACGGATTTTGGCCTTCAAACAGGCACAATCCTGCGTGAGAAAGGAAAAGAAAAAAAACAATATATAATGAATAACAAATGGAATTATCAACCTCCAAGCCAAGAACAAACCGAAGCAGCTAAGGCACTCTCAAAGGAGACGGGAATCAGCCCTATTCTTTGCAAGATGTTGATAGACAGAGGGATTTCTTCTGCTGTAGAGACAAAGCGATTCTTCCGCCCCCAATTAAACGAACTGCATAATCCTTTCTTGATGAAAGATATGGATATAGCAGTAGACCGTTTGAACCAAGCAATGGGACGGAAAGAACGTATTATGGTCTATGGAGACTACGATGTAGATGGTACAACAGCTGTCGCATTAGTCTATAAGTTCTTGCAACAATTCTACTCGAATGTGGATTACTACATTCCGAACCGTTATGAAGAAGGGTATGGAGTGTCCGTAAAGGGAGTGGATTATGCCTACGAAACAGGCGTAAAACTTGTCATTGTATTGGATTGCGGAATCAAAGCCGTAGACGAAATCACCTACGCCAAAGAGAAAGGGATCGACTTCATCATTTGCGACCATCATGTGCCGGATGAAGTATTGCCTCCTGCCGTAGCGATTCTGAATGCCAAGCGGCCCGATGCAACCTATCCATACGAACACTTGTCCGGATGCGGAGTAGGATTCAAATTCATGCAGGCGTTTGCCATGAATAATGGAATAGACTTCCACCAACTCACCCCGTTGCTTGACTTGGTAGCTGTGAGTGTGGCTTCGGACATCGTTCCCATCATGGGGGAAAACCGTGTATTGACTTATCATGGGTTAAAACAGTTGAACTCAAACCCCAGCGTAGGACTGAAAGCCATCATTGATGTGTGCGGACTGAACGACAAGGACATTACCGTAGGAGACATTGTTTTCAAGATTGGTCCCCGTATCAATGCTTCAGGCCGCATACAAAACGGCAAAGAAGCGGTAGAGTTATTGGTGGAAAAGGATTTTTCAACGGCATTGGAAAAAGCCAACCAAATCAATCAATATAATGAGACTCGCAAAGATTTGGATAAGGCCATGACTGAAGAAGCCAACAAGATTGTAGAGCAGCTGGAAGACTTGTCCGAACGCCGTTCAATCGTCATTTTCAATGAGGCTTGGCACAAAGGAGTCATCGGTATTGTGGCTTCCCGCCTAACCGAAATCTATTACAGACCGGCGGTTGTACTGACAAGAACCAACGACTTGGCAACGGGTTCGGCGCGTTCTGTCTCCGGATTTGATGTTTACAAAGCCATTGAACATTGTCGCGACTTATTGGAAAACTTTGGCGGACATACCTATGCGGCCGGACTATCCATGAAAGCAGAGAATGTGGAAGCCTTCACCCAACGGTTTGAAGCGTATGTAGCCGACCACATTTTACCGGAACAGACAAGTGCGGTCATTAACATTGATGCAGAGATTGATTTCCGAGACATATCGTCTAAGTTCCATTCGGATTTAAAGAGATTCAATCCGTTTGGGCCGGACAACCACAAACCGATATTCTGTACGCATAATGTATATGATTACGGAACCAGCAAGGTGGTAGGACGCGATCAGGAACACATCAAATTGGAATTAGTAGACAACAAGTCGAACAATGTCATGAACGGAATCGCTTTCGGTCAAAGTTCTCAGGCTCGGTATATCAAGACCAAACGTTCGTTTGATATTTGCTATACCATTGAAGAGAATACGCATAAGCGAGGAGAAGTCCAGCTACAAATTGAGGACATCCGACCAAGTGAAGAAATGACTTAATTTTAAGTCCATTGATAGACACAAAACAATATGACTTACCAGGAGATATTAAAGCAATATTGGGGCTATGACAACTTCCGAGGTATTCAGGAAGAAATAATTAATAGCATCGGCGGAGGACACGATACATTAGGCCTGATGCCCACCGGAGGCGGAAAGTCTATCACTTTTCAAGTGCCTGCGATGGCGCAAAAAGGTCTATGTATCGTTGTTACCCCTCTCATTGCTTTGATGAAAGACCAGGTTCGTAATCTTCGCGAACGAGGAATCAAAGCGGTTGCCATCTATTCAGGAATGACGCGTGAAGAGATTATCGTTGCATTGGAAAACTGTATCTTTGGAGATTATAAGTTTCTTTATATCTCTCCGGAACGCTTGGATACAGAAATCTTCCAGCTCAAGCTGAGACACATGAAAGTCTGCATGATTACGATAGATGAGTCGCACTGTATTTCCCAATGGGGGTATGACTTCCGTCCGGCCTATCTTAAAATTGCTGACATCCGAAAGTTGCTTCCCGATGTACCGGTGCTTGCCTTAACAGCCACAGCAACCCCTGAAGTGGTCAAAGACATCCAACAAAAATTACAATTCAGAGAAGGAAGCCAAGTATTCCGAATGAGCTTTGAACGGAATAACTTAGCCTATATTGTTCGTCGGACAGAAACCAAACAGGAAGAGCTGTTGCATATACTGACAAAAGTTCCGGGTTCGGCTATCGTATATACACGTAATCGTAAACGGTCGAAAGAAATCTCTGAATTTCTAAATAGAAATCAAATCAGTGCTACTTTTTATCATGCAGGCTTAGTCAACGAAGACAAAGACCTACGCCAAAAGAGTTGGTTGAAGGGAGAAACCCGAGTGATGGTAGCCACCAACGCATTTGGCATGGGAATCGACAAACCGGACGTTCGTATTGTCATTCATGCCGATGTACCTGACTCACCGGAAGCCTATTTCCAAGAAGCCGGACGTGCCGGACGAGACGGGCATAAAGCATACGCTGTCTTGTTGTATGCCCAAAGCGATAAAACCACATTAAACAAACGAATCACAGATACCTTTCCGGACAAAGAGTATATATATAAGGTATATGAGAACGTCAATTTCTACTATCAAATGGCTATGGGGGATGGTATGGGATGTACCTATCCATTCAACATAGACGAGTTCTGCCATAACTTCAAGCATTTCCCCATACAAGTGGACAGTGCTTTAAAGATTCTGACCAGAGCCGGTTACATCGAATATACAGACGAACAAGACAACGTCTCCCGTTTGATGTTTATCCTTAGAAGAGACGAACTGTATCGCCTCCAGGAATACGATGCAGATACGGAAAAGCTTCTCCATACCATTCTTCGTTCGTACACCGGACTGTTTACAGACTACGTTTACATCAACGAAGAGACATTGGAACTACGTAGTGGATTGACGAAACAACAGATTTACAACACCTTGTTGATGTTGACTCGAAATCACATTTTGCATTACATTCCCCGTAAAAAGACACCTTATATCATCTACACTCGCGAAAGACAAGAGAGGGTACACCTTAGTCGGGAAGTGTACGAAGACCGGAAAGAGAGCTATGTGAATCGCATCAAAGCAATGATTGAATATGCAACGGCAGAAGAGAAATGTCGTAGCCGCATGCTATTGTATTACTTTGGCGAAAAGAATGAGCATAACTGTGGTCAATGTGATGTATGTTTACAAAAGAAGGCTACTAAACACACTCCAACAGATTCCACCCATTTGCGAGAAAGTATTCTGCAACTATTGGCTGAATCCCCTTGTCTGGCGGCTACAATAGCCGACAAGCTTCCATCCGACAAAGAAGAAGTTAGCAAAATGGTGTCTTTTCTGCTTTCCGAAGAAATTATACATTTAAAAGATGGTATTCTATTTTCATAAAACATTATCTTTGCAATACTTTAAGTATAACCTTTATAAATTTACAGATATGAAAAAAACATTCTTAGCCATTCTTGGCCTGACAGCCGGTATGACTATCTATGCACAAAATGTGGCTGTGCAACCCACTCCTCAGCAAGTCAAGACCTCTACCGAGACGTTGACGTTGACAGGTATATATCAATTCAATGGAGAAAACGAAGCCAATCCGTTTGCCATCAAAGAATTAAAAGAAGTGTTGGTTGGAAAACATTCTAATAAAGACGGCATACGCATTTATGTAGGTGAACGTGGCGACAAAGCTGTCCGCAAATACAATAAATTCATTCCGAAACAAGCAGAGGGTTATTTCCTTCGCATCACTCCCAAAGACATTGTCCTTGCCGGAAATGATGAACGAGGAACGTTCTATGCGGTTCAAACGCTTAAACAACTGTTGAAAGAACAACAACTCCCAACGATTGAGATAACCGACTATCCGGAGATTGCTTATCGTGGCGTGGTAGAAGGCTTTTATGGCACTCCCTGGAGCCATCAAGCTCGCCTTCGCCATCTGAAATTCTATGGCGAACATAAGATGAATACGTATATTTATGGTCCGAAGGATGATCCTTACCATAGCTCCCCTAACTGGCGTTTGCCTTATCCGGAGCAAGAAGCCAAGCAAATCAAAGAGTTGGTAGAAGTGGCTCAAGAAAATGAAGTCAACTTCGTGTGGGCTATTCATCCGGGAAAGGATATTCAATGGAACCAAGCAGACCGAGACAATCTGCTCAACAAGTTTGACAAGATGTATGAATTGGGAGTACGTTCGTTTGCCGTCTTCTTCGATGACATCTCCGGCGAAGGAACAAACCCTGTAAAACAAGCAGAATTGTTGAACTACATCGACGAAAACTTTGTGAAAGTAAAGAAAGATGTTACCCCACTTATCATGTGTCCGACCGAATACAACAAGAGTTGGTCGAACCCGAAAGGTGGATATTTGACGACTTTAGGAACCAAACTGAACCCGAGCATTCATATCATGTGGACTGGCGACCGCGTCATTTCTGACATGTACGAAGGGAATACAGAAAAAGGGGGTATGAAGTGGATAAACAACCTTATCCAACGCCCTGCATACGTCTGGTGGAACTTCCCTGTATCCGACTATGTACGCGACCATTTGCTCATGGGACCTGTTTATGGCAACGACAAGCACATTGCTAATTTGATGTCGGGCTTTGTAACCAATCCGATGGAACATGCCGAATCTTCTTTGATTGCCATTTATGGGGTAGCTTCATATTCTTGGAATCCGGACGAATACGATAGCGATAAGGCATGGAAAGATGCGATGAAAACCGTTTTGCCAAGTGCGGCAGAGGAACTTGAAATCTTTGCGACTCATAACTCTGACCTCGGAGCCAACGGACATGGTTATCGTCGTGAAGAATCTGTGGCTTTGAAACCCATTGCAGAACGTTTCTTGAATGATTATTTGAATAAGGGCACTTATCAAGGAGAAGATTTCTTATCCATAATCAATACTTTCCATTCAATGATTGAAGTTGCTGATGTTCTCATGACCAACACCGAAAATCCGGCTTTGATTGCCGAAATGAAGCCCTGGCTCATTCAGCACAAGTTGACGGGTGAATTAGGTAAAGAAGTATTTGCTATGACAGAAGCATACAAAAACGGAAAGCAAGACTATTTCCTCCGCAAGTACAAGCATGTCAAAGCTTTGCAACAACAAATGTTTGATGTAGACCAAACCTATAACCAAAACCCTTACCAACCTGGCGTAAAGACTGCCGGTCTGGTTATCAAGCCATTGATTGACAAGACATTTGCCAAAGTGGTTGAACTATATAACAAGAGATTCAACACTCAACTTGATACGAAGACAGATTATATGCCGCATACCTTGACCAGCGATGTAAGCCAACTCAAGAATTTGCCTTTGCGTCAAAAGACCAACCATATTCTGGTCTCTCCTGCCAATGAAGTCATCAAGTGGCAGGGAAAGGGTTATATGACCATCGAACTTGACAAGGCTTATCCGATTCTTACCATCAACATTAATTTTGACAAGCCAGAAGTGAATGTTTGGGGTGTCCTTGAAATCTCTACAGATGGAAAGAGATGGCAGAAGGTGGACTACACGCAGGTGCATAATAACTGGATTTATGCCGAAACGGGAAAAGTGTTGGCCAAGATGATCAGATTTACTAACAGTCAAGAGAAAGAGCAAGAAATTTATTTGAGACAATTTAGCATTACAGTAAAAAAATAATATGGGCTTATTTACATCTTTGTTTGGAGGAAAGAAAGACTCCGAAAACGAAAAAGAAAAGAACGACCGAAAGAAGTTCGATATACTGAAATACGATGGCATTCGTGCCATGCGCATCGGCAAGTTGACCTACGCTATCAAATGCTTGGAAGAAGCTATTGCCCTTCAAGAAGATTTGGAAGCTATGCAACATCTGGCGAATTGTTACACCCGCATCAATCAGTTGGAAAAGGCTCGTAACACCTTGAATCGCATGACAGCTATCTCTCCTACCCAGCCATCGGTGTTCCAATCGTTGGCCAACCTCTGCTACATGCAAGAAGATTATGCCGGAATGGACGAGGCCTGCAAACAAGCATTGGCGTTGGACAATCAAAGTCCGGCGACCTTTTTCCTTTCGGCCAAAGCCGCTTTAGGCATGAATAATGCCATTCAAGCCATTGCCATGCTTACCAAAGCGATTGTCTTGGATGAGAATTTTGCAGAAGCCTATCAACTACGTGCAGAGGTGTTATGGAGTTTGCATCAAGCCAAAGATGCCGCCGAAGATATTCAGAAGTTGCTGGCCTTGAATCCGGAAGATGAGAGTGCCTTGTTGTTGAAAGGAGAAATCTTGGCCGTAAATGGTGAAGGCGAAAACGCATTGGAATTGTTCAACCAAGTGTTGGCTTTAAACCCGTTCAACGAGAAAGCTTACATTCTGAAGGGAAGTTATTATTTACTTCAAAAGGAATTTGAAAAAGCTCTTGAGGTTTATAACGAAGCTCTTGAGGTTCATCCGAACTTTGCCCAAGCTTATCACGAACGTGGTCGTGTAAAGTTAGCAAAGGGAGACAAGGAAGGTTCGATAGAAGACATGAAAAAAGCCATTGAATTAGCTCCGGAAAACAGTGCCAACATCAATGGGGAATATCATAACTACGAACAGCAAAAGAACATTCCTTTCTGACAAAGCATTACAATTATTACAGTTATACAGTTATTTTTTTGTACCATATTCCTTATAAAGAACAAAAAAACTCTATATTAGAGTATAATTATTTATTATATAATAT
>JAFTSK010000180.1 GCA_017467385.1 Bacteroidaceae bacterium | reverse complement strand
TTCCTTCTTTTCTTTCGGGATACGGATATAAGGCTCCAACTCTGCATACTTCTCCGCAGAGAGTCCATAGATTCGTTTCAAGGAAGCCGGCTCCAAGAACCGACCGCCCTTTTGCCGATATTTTAGGATGTTACGAACCACATTCCGAGGGATTCCCAACAGAGAAAGTTCGATGGAATCGGCCAAATTTGGATTAAAGGAGAATAATTTCACTTCATTTTCAGCGTTTCTCTGCTGTCCGCTTGGATACTCCTTTTTCTTGCTATTCTTTTCTTGTACGACCGAGTCCAACAAAGCCTTATCCGAATCACTCAACGCATACGAATCCGAATATTTTTCTGGTACAGCCAAGATTGCAATAAGCAAAACAACGATTAATGATAACAAAACATAAACCGCCCTTCGTTCGCCTTTGGAGTAATAAAAGAAGTCTTTCCACATACCGGTCTTACAAAAGTCCTAATTCATTTGCAAAAATCAAGACGATGGCAACGGGTGCTACATACTTCAAGATAAACATATAAAGAGGGAAATAAGAGGCCTTTTGCAAACCGCCATTCGTCAACTCTTCATAGGAAAGTGAACGTTTCAAGTACCATCCCACAAACAAGCAAACCAGCAATCCACTCAACGGAAGCATAATCTTGGCCGTTACAAAATCCAACAAGTCAAAGAAGCCCAATCCTAAAATCTTGTCATCCCACACGCCTAACGACAACGACGACAGTACTCCTGTAATCAGACAGAAACCTGTAACGAGCATAGCCGCCCGACTACGACGTAGTTTAAACTGTTCATTCAGATAGGCGGTTACTACTTCATGCAAGGAAATAGTGGATGTCAAAGCCGCCAAAGCCAACAACACATAAAACATCAATGAAAAAACAGTAGCCAAGAAAGGTACTCCACCAAAAGCTTGTTGGAATACATTCGGTAATGTGATAAATATTAAGGAAGGACCTGCATCCGGCTGTATCCCCACAGAGAAAGCAGCAGGGAAGATAATCAATCCGGCCATGATTGCTACCATCGTATCAATCACGCCCACACTCAAAGCCGTTTTTCCTAACTTAGCGTCAGGACCAAAATAGGAAGCATAGGTAGACAAACATCCCATTCCTAAACTCAAAGAAAAAAAGGCTTGCCCCATCGCACCCAGAAACACATCTGCATTTACCTTACTAAAATCCGGTTTCAACAGAAACTCCAGTCCCTTGCCGGCGTTGGGCAATGACATTGAGCAACAAGCCAATACCACAATCAGGATGAACAACATAGGCATCATTACCTTCGAGGATTTTTCAATACCGTCTTTTACCCCTTTTACCACGATGAAATGGGTAAAAAGTAAAAATGCCAGCAACCAAACCAACGGTCGGAAAGGATCTTGCGAGAAGTTCTGAAAGATAGCCACGAAGTCGGCCGAAGTCTTATCTACAAAGCTTCCGGTCAAAGCGGCCACAATGTATTCCAACGTCCAACCGGCAACCACCGAATAATATCCCAGTATCAACAAACCGGCTAAAACGCCCAAGAATCCAATCCATTTCCATTGTGTTCCGGGTGCCAAAACCGAGAAAGCTTTTCCGGTACTTGCCTTAGAATGACGTCCTACCGTAAATTCGGCTATCATGATAGGCATTCCCATAACGAATACACAAGCCAGATAAACTAAAATAAATGCAGCTCCACCATGATTGCCGGCTTCATACGGAAAACGCCAAATGTTTCCCAAACCTACTGCTGAACCTGCCGCCGCTAAAATCGCACCTAACTTACTTCCAAAGTTTACCCTATCGTTTCTTTGCATAAAAAACTATCAATTTATTATAAATATTCTCATCGAAGATGCAAAACTATAAAAATAATTGTAGTTTTGTAGTATAACCATTAAATTATTCTCATGCTACACTATTTAAAAACTTACCCTATTACTTTAACTATCATTGTGGCCATTTGCTATTTGTCCTTTTTCACCCCTCCACAAACGAAAATAGAGGAGATTTCCAACATCGACAAATTGGCTCATACTTGTATGTATGGTGGATTGTGTCTCGTTATCTGGTTTGAATACCTGCGTCATCATCGTACCATCAGTTATGCAAGGATGTTGACGGGCGGCATTATCGCCCCCATCCTGATGAGTGGTATTATCGAACTGTTGCAGGCTTATTGCACGACCAATCGTAGTGGAGACTGGATTGATTTCTTTGCTAATATCTTGGGAATCATTGCCGCCGCTTTCATTGGCTACTATTTTTTACGGCCTTATTTCTTGAAACGATCCTAAAGGATACGCCAACGATTCTCACGAACAGTTGGCGCAAATGATGAAAAGTCTAGTTATATATTATGAAGATAGAGGGTTTGCTTAACGAAAGTCTTTCAAGTCTTTTTGCAAACGTTGGCGTGTGAAAAAGATGCGACTTTTAACAGTACCGATAGGCAATCCTAACCGTTCGGCTATTTCGCGATATTTGAACCCGGACACATACATAGAGAAAGGAACTCTATACTCCTTAGGCAAGCTATTGACAATACGACGAATTTCTTTCAAATCATAGTTGCCCTCGGTGGATTCAAAGCCTGAATCTTGCGGCAGATTCAAGTGATACAGGTTATCGGTTTGGTCGACAAACGTTTGGTCGCGTACCGTTTTACGGTAGTTATTAATAAAGATATTACGCATAATGGTGTACATCCATCCTTTAAAGTTTGTATCAGGAGTATATTTATCTTCATTATCCAAAGCCTTTAATGAAGTTTCCTGCAACAAGTCATCAGCTTCTTCCTTATCTGCTGTCAATTTCAGTGCGAAACGATGTAATTCAGATTGCATACCTAATAAATTCTGTGTAAAATCCGCTGTTCTCATAATGTTGTTTTTTTAGGATGATTTTTATTTTTCTGCTGCAATATTAATGAGATTCTTTACGCGGATTGTCATAAAAACTAACAACAAAAGGGGTACAAACTGCCAAATAACAGTTTGTACCCCCTCAATTATCAGTTTACAGGTGGTCGAGTTCCCCGATTATTCTCCGCCACCGGTAGAACCGCCGGAGTTTCCTTCTCCACCGGCCTTCACATCATCGTTATTAATACTTCGGGCGGCCTTCTTCACTTGTGCCTTCAACTCTCCAAAACGCCAGCTGATGTTGATACCATAAGAACGGTTCGGATTTTTGCTCTTGCTCCATGAGGTAAATGTATCCGCACTTGTTTTACTTTCAAAAGTGAGATACTTATTAAATAAGTTGGATGTGTTAAGTGAAATCGTCAATCTCTTTTCTTTCAAGAACGAACGGCTCAACCCCATTCCATAATAAGAGAAAGAAGAACCCTTTCCTTGCAAAGAAATATGAGGGGTACTTCCACCTCCGTACAAGCTGAAGCGAAGATCCCAGGGCAATGTTTGCTGTACATTCAGGAACATATTACCACTAAACCCACTATTACGTTGTTTCAAATAAGATTCTTCGCTTTTGTAATCGGCATACGTTCCTCCGGCATTTATAGAGATACGGGTATTTTTACCCGGATTCCAGTTCATCCATAAAGACAATCGGGTACGCTTGGTGTGTCCAATATTACCGTATGTGCTTTCCATCACTCCATTGTTCATAAACGAATAGCGTTCAATGCCATTGTCAATAAAAGAGTAATTCAAAGTCGCATTCACATTGAACTTTGCAGAGAAGGAACTGAAAGTCAATCCTACCGAATGTGATTTCTCGGTTTCCAAATCCGGATTACCATAGCTGATAGAGGTAGGATTACTGGTGTTTCGGAAAGGATTCAAGTACCAAATACCCGGACGACTAATACGCATGTTGTAGGAAGCACGTATCGTTTTCGTTGGAGCCAACTGATAAGAAAGCATCATCGAAGGCACCACATCATCAAAGTCTGTTTCAAAATTTTTCTCTGCTAACTTCGCATATTCCACATCCATAAACGTATGTTCATAACGGACACCGGCTTTGGCCCCGAACTTCTTCCATTTCAGCTTATAATCCGCGTATGCTGCCAAAATGTTCTGTGTTTGTTCGTATTTATCCGTCAAGTCCTCATCTACTTGATAAGTTCCATTATAGTCCTTATAATATTCGGTATCACTTTGGTTATCACGAAGAATATACTTGGCACCTACGGCGATTTCATGTGCCTTAGAAATGGGATTGACATAATCCAACTGGAATGTATGTTCATCGGTTCGAGCATCATTATCATAATGCTGGTTACGCAGATAATCCATGTCGTAAGGATAATCCTTTATATCATCATACTCCGTATATACTTCACTGTTGTTGGGAGAACCGCTATAACGATAGGAGAAAGTCAGATATTCTCCTTTCTTCTTGAAAGAATGTTGGTAGTCGAAATTCGCCCCAAGACTTCCGAATCCATACTTGGAACGACTTAATGTATGATAACTATAAGCATGTTCGCGCTGAGCATTCAACATTTGAGTAGTACCAGCCCCATTGTACTTGTTGGAACCACCCCACATCTGCATGGAGAAAGTAACCAAGTTCAATGTATCAATTTCATAACTGCCTTCCATGCTACCAAACTGAAAGTTTCCCTTGTTTTTTCCGGAACTTTCGCTATTCAGGTATTTATAATCTTCAGAAGTGTAATCTTCTCGCCCACTTTCCGAATAACTTCGTGGACTGTTGTTATGGTTAAATGAATAGTTGCCCGTTACAGTGAATTTCCCTACTTGCACCGTACCATACGCACCGGCATTCATTCCGTTATTGCTAACACCGGCATTCAACGTAGCGGTATAACCTTGCATTCCTCCACCCGTAGTAATGATATTCAGGATACCGCCAATACCTTCTGCATCGTATTTGGCTCCCGGATCAGTAATGACCTCAATGGATTTTACCGAATTAGCCGGAAGACTCTTCAAGACCTCTTTCGGATTATTACTCATCATGCTATTGGGCTTACCATTGACATGCACTTTAAAGTTGCTGCTTCCGTTCACCTGAATGTTGTCTTCTCCATCCACCGTTACCAACGGTACTTTACGAAGCATTTCCAATGTAGAGTTTGTTTTCGAGTCCGGATCGTCTTCGATACTATAAGTAACCTTGTCAACTTCTGCTTTTACCAACGGTTTCTGGGCTACCACTTCCACCCCTTTCAGCATTTCCGATGATTCGGACATTTGAATCGTTCCCAAATCAGCGATTTTGTTCTTTTCCGACACAGTGAATGTACGGGATACAGCATTCTTTCCTACCGAAGTAAAAGAAATAGTGTAAGTTCCCGCTTCCTTCAAAGTTTCCTTGAACCTACCGTCTCCATCCGTTACCGCCATCCGTACCGGTTTAAGCGCATCTTTGGACGAAAAGATACGAATGGTAGCGTATGGTTCACTTTCATTGGTCAACGAATCGACCAATACACCTTTTACTGTAAATGTTCCCTGATTACTCTGAGCATAAGTACCCAACGAAATGCTTGCCAATAAGACAAACAGCAAGCCAAATAAGTCGTGTTTCATGGCATAATGATTTAGTTAATGATAATGTTTTTAAATATTTGACGATAAAGTTACAGCAACTACTACAAATAGTTGCTATAATCTATGTTAAATAAATCAAACGTTACCAAGTTTTATAGGGGGTACGCATTAAAAAGGAATTATAGTACCTTACATCTCCTGTAACCTCTTCTCCGATAAAGTCCGGTTTCTCATACGTTTCATCTTCCGAAGCCAATTCTACTTCGGCCACAACAAGCCCCTCATTCTCACCGTAAAACTCATCTATTTCAAAGACATGCTTTCCACTTCTAACCAAAAACCGCGTTTTATCTATCATTCCCGGTTCACAAAGTTTCATCAATTCCTGAGCCTCCTCCAACGGAATCTCCTTTTCCCATTCATATCGAGAAAGACCATTACCTCCTGCCGGTCCTTTGATGGTCAGAAATCCTTTTTCATCACGAATACGAATCCGGACTGTTCTTCCTCGGGCGCTGCAAATGTATCCTTGCAGGATGCGACTGGAATGATAGGCCATTTTCTTGAAACTATCGTCTTTTACTAAAAACTTTCGTTCTATTTCTTGTGCCATATACCTTTATTATATATAAAAAATAAGTGGATGTACATTCAGCACACCCACTATCCTATTTTATATCAAGCAAGAAAGGGCAATGAAACCAACAGCGACAATCGCCAAACCAATGATTACATTTCTAAGCACTTTCTTAGCCTTTTCTTCTTCACGCTTGCTATAAGCAGCCTTTTTCTTGTTCTTTCCCATAGATATGTATTTTTAAGATTCCACGTCGTTTATTAAAAGTCTCTCAAAAGTACTAAGTTTCTATAAGAAAACAAACATTTTATCGTTTTTATTCGTTTTCTGTGGCAGAAAACTCCATCAAATAAGCTTTGATGAAACCATCTATCTTACCATCCATTACCCCGTTGACATCCGAGGTCTGGTAATTGGTGCGATGATCTTTCACACGACGGTCATCAAAGACGTAACTTCTAATCTGAGAACCCCACTCGATTTTCTTCTTTCCGGCTTCCACCTTAGCTTGTTCTTCCATGCGGTGTTGCAACTCCTTATCATAAAGAATGGAACGCAACTGACGCAACGCATTTTCCTTGTTCTTTGGCTGGTCGCGAGTTTCGGTATTTTCGATAAGGATTTCTTCTTCCTCGCCAGTATAGGGATCTTTGTACTGATAACGCAAACGTACACCGGATTCTACCTTGTTCACGTTCTGACCACCTGCACCGCCACTTCGGAAAGTATCCCAACTCATACGAGCCGGTTCGATATTCACCTCAATACTATCATCGACCAACGGAGTAACGAATACCGATGCAAATGAAGTCATACGCTTACCCTGAGCATTGTAAGGAGACACACGAACCAAACGATGTACTCCATTTTCGCCCTTTAAGTATCCGTAAGCAAAGCTTCCTTCAATATTGAACGTTACGGTCTTGATACCGGCTTCATCTCCTTCTTGAAGATTGGCAACACTAACCTTATAACCGTTGGTTTCTCCCCAACGCATGTACATACGCATCAGCATCGAAGCCCAATCCTGACTTTCTGTTCCACCGGCACCCGAATTAATCTTCAGTACACAGTCCATTGAATCGGCTTCCTGACGAAGCATGTTCTTCAGTTCCAACGCTTCTACTTCGGCAATGGCCTTTGCATACGCCGCATCTACTTCTTCTTCGGTAACTAATTCATCTTTATAGAAATCGAAAGAAAGCTCCAATTCATCGGCCAAAGTCTTTACTTCCTTATAGCCTTCAATCCACTTCTGGAGTTCCTTTACCTTCTTCATCTGCGCTTCTGCCTTCTTAGCGTCATCCCAGAATCCGGGAGCTTGCGTGCGAAGCTGTTCTTCCTCCACTTGAACCTTCTTGCCTTCGATATCCAAATATCTTTCAAGGGATACTGTACGTTCCTTTACGTCTTTCAGTTGGTCTATTGTTATCATTTTCAGGTAATTTCTTATTTGAGGTGCAAAGATAGTAATAATTTATGGATTACTGCCCATTACCAAACGATAGAAATTGCAACCCACAAAGTTTCCTAATACAATGCAGACATAAAAGCTAAGGATACTTCCTAAATTGGCCATCCAGAAATCGAGTGGCACACAAAGATAGAAGAAAGCATCGGCCATGCAGTGAGGATAACCACAAGTAATGAACAAAGGTACTCCGAACAACAACGGGAGATTGTTTCCTTTGCGAGCAAAAGTTACGGCGGTGGTCATGATAAACCCACAGGCAATGGAGAGTAATCCACCATGCAACGGCCCCATCGCTAAACGACCTTCAAGAATACTTTGGGCTGATTCTTGCAACGGGAGTGGCGACAAACGTGCCAACAACGACATCAACACGCAACCACAGATGTTTCCGGCAAAAACCAACAGTAATAATGGAAGTTCTCCTTTCTTGATAAAACCGGCTGTACCGGTATAAAGATAGAGTTTATAAGCAACAACCGAGAGCAAAGCAAACGCAAAAAGGACACTTCCCACAATATCACGCGTTGCCAAAAAGCCGATACCGGCAATACCGATACAAACTCCTGCAATGACCGCAGATTTCAACACATTTACGACATTCATAGTATTAGTTCGATTAAGATTCAACAAAGTTTTTAAAAACGCAAAAGTATAAATTCTTATTAGATAAAACAAGAGGATGCGTCAGAATACAAAGTGTCATTGTATTTTAAACACATCCTCTCTTGCAAGTTATCTAATTTCTAACAATCATTCAGCGTACATTGCTTCGATTTCGGCCGCATAATTCTTATTCAGCACGCTACGTTTGATTTTCAACGTATTGGTCAGTTCACCTTTTGCCATGCTGAACGGTTCCGGAAGCAAAGTAAATTTCTTGATTTGTTCATAATGAGCAAACTGCTGTTGCAACGTTTCAATTCGGTCTTTGAACAACGTGATGATGGCTTCATGCTTCAAAAGTTCGGCGATAGATTCGTATTTGATACCTTTATCGGCAGCATACTTTTCCACCAACTTATAATCCGGAACAATCAAGGCCGAAACAAACTTCCGTTCATCGGCAATAATCGAAATCTGGTCGATATATCGGTCTACCACCATCTTGGTTTCGATGGCCTGCGGTGCAATATACTTACCATTGGAGGTCTTGAACAAGTCTTTGATACGTTCGGTCAAGAACAAAAATCCGTCTTTCATGTAGCCGGCATCTCCAGTACGGAACCATCCATCCTCTGTAAAGGCTGCCTTAGTAGCTGCTTCTTTCTTGTAGTAACCTTTGGTAATGGCCGGCCCTTTCAACAAGATTTCATCGTTTTCACCGAACTTTACCTGCATGTGAGGCATCAGCTTACCCACCGAACCAACTTCATGGTCGAAGTTGTTTTCGCAAGACACCGTTGCGATAGATTCGGTCAAACCGTATCCGGCCACCATGTTAATGCCCACCGAAAGAACAAATTCTTGGACTGCCGGAGGAATAGCTGCACCGGCTGTGGGGAAGAAAGCTCCTCTTTCCAAGCCCAATGTTTTCTTCAACAAGCTATAGATGGTCTTTTCATAGAACTTGTATTTGATATGCAACCACATCGGAGGTGTTTTGCCTTTGCATACATATTCTACATTATGTTCACGCCCCACCTTGATGGCATCCTGCATCAACGTTTTCTTGACACCGGTCGTATTGGCAATTACTTCGTTCACACCGGCATATACCTTTTCCCAGAAACGAGGAACACTACACATGGCTGTCGGGCGAACTTCCTTAATGGTCATCTGAATATCTTGCGGACGGAGGTTGATGTTCAACTCAGCCCCTACCACCAAACACCAGCAACTCCAAGCGCGTTCAAACACATGAGTAAACGGCAGGAAGTTGATAACCACATCATTTTCTCCTAATCCGGGGAAACGGTCGCAGTGCGCATCCATCACAGCTTCATAACCGGCATGAGTCAACATCACTCCTTTGCTTTCGCCGGTAGTACCACTGGTATAAAGAATGTTCATCAAATCTTCCTTTTGCGACTCGGCTGTACGCTTGTCTACTTCGGCTTGATGCTGACGGCTCTTTCCCAACGCCAAGAAATCGTCCATGTACATGGAAGTCTTGTCATGTGCATCCAGCTTTACGTCGCGGTCGAAAACAATGATTTGTTTCAAAGAAGGACTTAAAGCCATGACACGTGAGGCCACATCATACTGTTGTTGTTCGCCCACAAACAAATAACGGATTTGGGCATCTTCCAATATATAATGTACTTGTGCTTCCGAACTGGTAGCATAAAGCGGAATCGTTACAGCACGAATGCCAAAAGCACCAAAATCCATAAACAACGATTCCGGCTTGTTTTGGGTAAACACGCCAATGTTTTCCTGCACATCCACGCCTAACTCTATCAAAGCGTTCGATACAATAGTTACGGTGTCGGCAAATTGATTCCAAGTTGTCGGAATCCATGTATTTGTCTTATAGTCACGATGTTTCAAGGCAACTCTATCACCATATTTCTTTGCCTGTCTTTGTATCAGGTCAGAAAATGAAGTCTTGCTCATAACTTTAAGGTTTTTCATTAATGTTACAAAGATATGGTTTAATTTGGAATTATCAAATTGCCACGTTCATTATTTTTGCCGAACATTCAAACACTTAGAAGATTCCCCAATTTTCAGTTGGTTTCAACTGCAACTATTATCCCGTCTTCTTTTTTATTCTTTTTATCAATAAATTCACTATCTTTGCCCCTTGAAAACATCATAATGATTATGACAGACTTGACACATTACACATCCGAAGCAGTTACATTGCTCAATTCATTGATTGGTATCCCATCCATCAGCCGCGAGGAAGACCAAGTGGCCGACTTTCTTCAGAATTACATGGAAGGATGTGGCATCATGACCAATCGTTCGGGTAATAATATCTGGTGTATCGCACCGGGCTTCGACTCTCAGAAGCCTACTCTCTTACTCAATTCGCATATCGACACCGTTAAGCCGGTCAATGGTTGGCGAAAGCATCCGTTTACCCCCAAAGCAGAAGACGGAAAGATTTACGGATTGGGCAGCAATGATGCCGGAGCCAGTGTGGTGTCGCTGTTTCAAGCCTATCGCCACCTTTCTACCACCGTTCAAGCCTATAATTTAATTTTCTTGGCTTCGTGCGAAGAAGAAGTTTCCGGTAAAAACGGCATTGAAAGCGTGTTGCCACAACTCCCTCCCATTGCATTAGGCGTGGTGGGCGAACCTACTGAAATGCACCCAGCCGTAGCCGAAAAAGGTCTGATGGTGTTGGACGTTACGGCTCATGGAAAGGCCGGTCATGCGGCACGCAATGAAGGAGACAACGCCATTTATAAGGCGATGAATGACATTCAATGGTTCCGCAATCATCGTTTCGAGAAAGAATCTCCGTTGTTAGGACCGGTCAAGATGAGTGTTACACAAATCAATGCCGGCACACAACATAATGTGATTCCGGATACGTGTACGTTTGTGGTAGACATCCGTAGCAACGAATGTTATTCCAATGAAGAATTATTCGATGAAATCGGCCAAAATATCCAAAGCGAAGCCAAAGCTCGTTCTTTCCGTCTGAACTCTTCCCGTATCGACTTGGAACATCCGTTCGTGAAGCGAGCCATAGAATTAGGACGTACTCCTTTCGGTTCGCCTACCCTTTCCGACCAAGCATTAATGAAGTTCCCTTCGGTAAAGATTGGCCCGGGAAATTCTTCCCGTTCGCACACCGCCGATGAATTCATTCTGGTTTCGGAAATTGAAGAAGCCATCAAATTGTATATCGAACTATTAGATGGATTGGTTATTGCGCAATGAGGTGCATCCAATCCCTTGCGTATTAGGCGAAAGTGTAAGAAGTTAATCTTTTAAGAAAACGAAAAGACGCGCCAAAGAGAATTGTTCTTTTCTCTTTGGCGCGTCGTCTTGTTCTCCAAAGCGTTTTTTCAGCTATTGCTCAAAAGCCTTTTGGGAAAGCTTTGCATCTTTTTCATTTTTCAAAAGGGAGACACATCCAAAGACGTATCTCCCTTCTATCTTACTTATCGCTTTTTACAACTTTGCCGCAAACTCCTTAGATATATAATTGTCCAAACTGGTGCAGACTTCTTTACTGAACGACATACCGCTGGCTATAATCTTATCCCAATCGGTCTCGGTCAGTTCGTCCAAATCGGACTTGCGGATACGGTTTTTCAACAAGCCGAACACCAAACCGGCATTGAAGTTATCGCCTGCCCCAATCGTACTGACCGTCTGCAAAGGTTCTACCGGATAATCTTTCTTCAAAGAGGGAGTGCGTAAGCAGAGGCTTTCTCCACCGTTTGTGCAAATGAATCGAGGGCAATAGAAACTGATTTTATGCTGATAAACCTTATCTGTATCGGTCATGCCAAACATGTTGCCAAAGTCTTCTCCCGAACCTCGGATGATGTCGGCGTATTCAAAGTTTTCCAAGATAGAAGGCATCAATTTGATAGCCTCATGAGCATGAGTGCTACGGAAGTTTACATCGTAATAGATAATGGCTCCCGCCTCACGCGCCTTGTCGAGCAGCTCTTTTACCTTTTCACGAAGCTGTGGGCTGACTGCATAAAAAGAGCCGAACATCACGATGTCTTCGTTCGTTACCTCAGGCATAGGCATATCCAATCGTAAGTTAGGATAATCCTTGTAGAAGGAATATTCCGCATCATTCTTTTCATTGAGAAAGGCTAATGACACAGGCGACTTACGGTCGGGGTACACATTCACTTGGTCGGTGCTTACTCCGTTCTCCTTCATAAAGTCGAGGATGATGTTTCCCACGCGGTCTCCTCCCACCTCACTAATAAACGTTACATTGGCTCCTGCCCGACCTAAAGAAATGATACCATTGAACACCGAACCTCCTGGAACAGCTGCTCTCGGCTGGTTGTCCTTGAACAAAATGTCCAATATCGTTTCGCCTATACCTATTACTCTTCGCATTGCTATTATTTTCTTCTTATTTATCCAACAAATTCACTAACTCATTCAAATCGGTCGCCACCTCGTGATAATTTTCCAACGGACGATGGGCAAAATGCGTGGCCTTCATCTGACGGAAAAGGTCTAATATCGGATTCCAAAATCCGTTTACATTATAGAAGATGACTTTCTTGGCGTGATAGCCAATGCTGGCCGAAGCCATGACATGAAACACTTCATCGAGGGTTCCGATTCCTCCCGGCAATGCAACCATCACATCCGATTCGCGCAGAATCACGTCTTTACGGTCGCTTAAATTGTCTGTACGGAAAGTGATGTCAAGCAAATCGCTGACAGCTCCCCTCTCTTCCAATTTGGTAGGAACAACACCCATGATGGTGGCTCCATGCTTTTTAGCTGCTTTAGCCACACATTCCATCAAGCCGATGTTGGCTCCGCCGTATATCAATGTTTTCTTATGTTCTCCCAACCAAACACCTAACTCCTCTGCCTTCTCGAAGAAAACAGGTGCAATATCATTGGCCGCCGAACAAAACAATCCTATCTTATCCATCTTTTTCTTGTTATAGAAGCACAAATATCCGCATTTTTTGAAGAACGACAATAACTTTTGTTGTATTTTTGTCGCTTCAAAACTGAATAGCACAGAAAATGATGACATACAATACTCATACTTTGTCTAACGGACTACGGATTATCCACGCCCAAACCCCATCGGCCGTAGCCTATTGCGGCTATGCCATTGATGCAGGGACTCGTGATGAAGCAGAACACGAGCAAGGAATGGCACATTTCGTGGAACACCTTATCTTCAAAGGAACCCAGAAACGACATGCCTGGCACATTCTGAACCGCATGGAGCATGTGGGTGGAGATTTGAATGCATTTACCAACAAGGAAGAAACGATTGTTTATAGTGCATTCTTAGTTGAGCATTTCCCCCGAGCCGTAGAGCTTCTGACTGACATCGTGTTTCATAGTACCTACCCTCAGGCCGAAATAGACAAGGAAGTAGAAGTCATCATCGACGAGATTCAAAGTTATGAAGACACACCTTCCGAGCTAATTTTCGATGATTTCGAGGAATTGTTGTTCCCCAATCATCCTTTGGGAAGAAACATTTTGGGAAAGCCCGAACAACTCCGTCTGTTCAAAAGCCAGGATGCACTAAACTTTACCCAACGTTTCTACCGCCCCGACAACATGGTTTTCTTTGTGCAAGGGAACTTGGATTTCAAGCGAGTGGTTCGCTTGTTAGAAAAAGCTGTCGATGACATTCCTGCCACCATAACCCAACGGGAGAGAAAACAACCGGTTGCCTGTCCTCCCCGTTCACTGACTCTCCACCGCGATACGCACCAGGCTCACGTCATGATAGGTTGTAGAGGATATGAGGCGAACGACCGTAAACGTACTGCTTTGTATTTGTTGAACAACATCTTGGGAGGACCGGGTATGAACAGCCGCCTCAACGTTTCTCTTCGCGAACGTAGCGGATTGGTCTACAACGTAGAAGCCAACCTGATTTCCTATACAGACACAGGAGTATTCAGCATTTACTTCGGAACAGACCAAAGCGATGTAGAAAGATGTATCCGGTTGGTGCATAAAGAACTGAAAAAGCTATACGAAAAGCCTTTAAGTGCGACTCAATTAGCCGCCGCCCAAAAGCAAATCATCGGACAAATTGGTGTGGCTACCGACAATCATGAGAATACCGCTTTAGACATGGGAAAGGCCTTTCTACATTATGGTAGTTACAAAGGGGCACAGGAAGTATTTGAACGTATTCATGCCCTGACACCTCACGACCTTTGGGAAGTAGCCAATGAACTCTTCCGCGAGGAGAATCTGTTTACTTTGATTTATCAATAACGGGATTCACACATTTCTGAAGTACCAGCAGACTTTCCGGCCCCATATTGAACAATAGATCGGCAATACTCAAGTTAGGAAGAAAACCTAACTTCTCCTGGAACACCTGATAATAAGGAACGGGGAGAAATTCCGGATCTTCTTTTCGGAAATCCCGCTTGGGATGGATAATTTCTCGAAAATCCTGTTCTTTGGGAGCAAACTCCATACGGTATTCCGACGTTCCTTCCATGTACGGATGAATATCAATCAGTTCACAAACCAACGCACAGATTTCTTGATTGAAGTCCCACAAAAAAGGATATTTCTTTTCATAGAACACTCGAAAGTCGTCTGCGTAATACTCAAAGAAAGGACTGTTACGATAGTTGGAAACCAATGCATTCCAATGCAGATGCCGCCAGTTTCCATGATCGGATATTCGCACATCTTTCATCGGACATTTAAGTGTATCACTCTTTTCTGTCGGAATCGTCAGCGATAAAGGGCCATCAGCCGCTGCAATGATGCAACGGTTACGGTAAGTCTGCTTCACATAATTATCGTAGCGTTCGATGTATGCCTTGTCGGACATAAAAAGCTTTACATAATATTCTACCGGCGCTAAATAAGCCGATGTCAGATATACTGTTCTTCCCATTATTCTACCAATTGAAATATACGTTCTTTTTTAGTGGAATACCATATACAATAGGCCTTTCCTATCAAGCACTCGTGAGGAACCAAACCAAACAAACGGGAATCAGCCATGTTTATCGGGTTATTGGAAACCATCCAGTAATAGTCTTTTTTGAAACGATAAGAATCGACTGCCTTTCCATTGACATATAGAGTGTCTCCTTTCACCGATGCATTTGCCTGTTCGTGATGCACAATCGTATTACAAAGCAATACCACATTCCAGGGATAAACTTTTACAGATTGACCGCAAGCAGGAATAACAAAAGGATGGCTATTTGCCGTATCATTCTGGTGAACTGCCCGAAGTTCTAAAGCTGTCAGCTTCTGTTTCAAAAGATAATACTCATAATGACTGAAACTACGCAAATAACAACCGTCTGTATAACCTACCAACTGATTGCCTTCTATGTTCAATTCCTTCAAGATATGCAATAAGGTATCTTCTTGCTCATACGGATAAGCATAAAGTGCTTTACTGTCCGGACTGAGAGTCTGTTCTCCTGTAACTAAAAGTTCATCATTCAGCATCAAAGTATCTCCCGGAGTTCCCATACAACGACTAATAAATAAACTTGTAGCGAATAGGGGCCTCTCTTTATCGGGTATGGGATTATTGAACAATACCACATCTCCCTTTTCTGCTTTATCGGCATGGATACGCGTAGTGGTAAAGGGCAACCGCAAGCCATAGCTCCATTTGTTGACCAATATTCTCTCGCCTTGATACAAAGTATTCTCCATCCCCGTAGAAGGAATTGTACAAGAAGTAAAGGCAAAAGCTTTGACCAGCAACATCACGATGAGTGCCGCCAACAAAACTTTTAGCCAAACGGGGAAGTGAATCTTCATGCTTTACTTGATATTATCGACACAAGAGAACAGACGGTTCCAACGAATCTTTCCATCCAACCAACCTCTATCCGGATCGAGGGATAACCAAATAAAGATAGGCTTTCCTACAATGTGGTCTTCCGGAACAAAGCCCCAGAAACGAGAGTCGGCCGAGTTATGGCGGTTATCTCCCATCATCCAATAATAATCCATCTGGAAAGTGTATTGGTCGGTTTCTTGTCCGTTAATGTAAATCTTACCATCTTTCACTTGCAAGTCATTCCCTTCATAGGCATGGATACAACGTTCGTATATCGGCAGATTATCCAAAGTCAAGTCAATGGTTTCCCCTTTCTTCGGAATCCAAATGGGGCCATAATTGTCGGTAGTCCAACCGGTCAACTTATTGATTGGATAAAGACCTCCCGCATCATCTCCCGGAACATTCTCAATGGAAACAACAATATCTTTCCGAGCAAGCAACGCTTCCTTTGCTTTTGAGGTTAGTGGTATATTGTAAGCACTGAGCTGGGGGAAGTAATAATTTAAATCTTCCTGACTGATACCTAACTCATGTGCCAAGTCTTCGGGTATCGGCTTTTGTACCTTTACTAAATAACGGTATTGCACATTATCCGGTTCCTTATTGGCCACTCCATCCAAGTAAATGATACGGTCTTTGATTTCCAATGTCTGCCCCGGCATGCCTACACAACGCTTTACATAATTTTCCCGTCGGTCTACCGGACGACTGACTATCTCACCATAAGAACTCTTATTGTCTTCCACATATTTACGACCTACCTGATAATAGTGGTCAAAGACAATACGTTGCTGTTCGGCATCCATAGCCGAAAGGTCAATCGGCTGTGTCAATTCCTTACCGGCCTGATAGCAAAGACGATAAATATCTTCGGCCGGAACATTCAAGGCCACCGTATCGCCTGCCGGAAAGTTAAATACGACAATGTCATTCAACTGTACATCACCCAATCCCTCCACACGCTTGTAATCCCATTGCGGCCATTCAAGGTACGATTTGGTATTGAAAACAGGTAAAGTATGTTGTGTCAATGGCATGTGAAGCGGTGTTTGTGGCACTCTCGGACCGTAGCTGGCCTTACTTACAAACAAGTAATCGCCCACCAACAGCGACTTTTCCAATGAAGAAGAAGGAATGACGTAATTCTGGAAAAAGTATAGGTTCACAAAATATACAGCTACTAACGCAAAGACGATAGCATCTACCCAACTCATCACACTACGTACTATAGGATTCTTCGACTTCTTCCACCAAGTCCAGGGAATCTTCTTGGTAATGTAAGCATCAAAGATAAATGGTACAACGACCAACCCTAACCAACTTCTTACCCAAAGTAGGAACGCCAGCCATAGAACTAAAACAATGACAAACGAAATCCATTGCTTACGTGTAGCTTGAATCATAACTTAAAAATGAAATAAATCGTTCATGCCCAAGAAACCTTCATGAATAGCAGTATACTCTGCTGCCAATACCGCCCCCAACGCAAAACCTTTACGATTTTTTGCATCGTGAGTAATGGTAATACTGTCTGCCTCCGAATCGTAACGGATGGAATGAATACCCGGTACTTCTCCTTCACGAATCGAACTTACCGAAAGCTCGTTAGCAGCACAAGCAGTTGTTCCGGTTACGGTTCCATCAGGAGCTGTCAAGGTACCCATTACCCACTTGTCCTTACGGTCAATGTTCTCCAAAATACCTTCTGCCAATGTAATGGCTGTACCACTTGGAGCATCCAACTTATGGACATGGTGAGTCTCTACCATCGAAACCTCGTAAGTAGGGAAGTTGTTCATGATACTTGCCAAATACTTGTTGACTGCCGAGAAAATGGCTACTCCCAAGCTGAAGTTAGACGACCAGAACAAAGTTTTACCGCCTTCAGTACAAAGCTTCTTGACTTCTTCGCCATGTTCTTCCAACCAACCAGTACTGCCTGAAACCAACTTTACTCCTGCAGCAAAAGTCTTCATGTAGTTTTGGTAAGCTACCATCGGATTGGTAAATTCAATGGCTACATCTGCACTCTTGAAGGCATCCGATTCAAAGTCCTGCTGGTTGTCTATATCAATAATACTAACAATTTCATGTCCTCGAGCAATGGCAATCTTTTCGATTTCTTTGCCCATCTTTCCGTATCCAATTAATGCTATTTTCATTGTTATCTACATATTTTGCTACAAAGATAGTGTTTTTCAACGTAAACCATTATTTTTGCCAAACATTTACAGCTCATTAACATGGAACAATTGCTACATTACACGTGGAAACACAAGATTTTTCCACTAAAAGAATTAAGGACAACAACGGGACAAACATTGGAAGTCATTGATTCGGGACAAGCCAATCACAATGCCGGACCTGACTTTTTCAATGCCAAAATCAAGTTGGATGGTGTATTATGGGTTGGTAACATCGAAATCCATCAGTCCGCTTCCGATTGGTTTAAACATGGTCATCATACCAATCCGGCCTACGATTCGGTCATTCTTCATGTGGCCACAGTAATTGACGCTGAGGTTAGTCGAAGTAACGGAGAAAAGATTCCCCAATTACAATTAAACTGTCCGGAACATGTCCAACAGAATTACCAAGAGTTACTTTCCATCGACAAGTACCCTCCCTGCTATCAGATTATTCCTACATTGTCTACCTTAACGATACATTCCTGGATTTCAGCTTTACAGATTGAACGGTTTCAACAAAAAACAAATCAAGTAGCCGAACGCTTGAAGTTTTGTAACAATCATTGGGAGGATGCTTTCTTTATTACGTTAGCTCGTAACTTTGGTTTTGGAATAAACAGCGATGCTTTCGAGTGGTGGGCTAAACACCTTCCTCTTCGTGCCGTAGACAAACATCGGGATGATTTGTTTCAAGTAGAAGCAATCTTTTTCGGACAAGCCGGTTTGTTGGAAAACGAAAAAGGCGATGACTATTACCTCAAATTAAGAAAAGAATACCAGTATTTGGTGCATAAATTTAATCTAACTCCCATTCATGCTCAGCTGTGGAACTTCCTTCGGTTACGCCCCGACAACTTTCCTCATATCCGTATCGCACAGTTGGCGTGTCTTTACCATCGTAGTTATGGATTGTTTTCACTTCTCATGGAAAAAGAGACATTAGCTGAAGTACGCGATCTACTCAAAGGAGGAACCTCCGAATATTGGATAACACATCATCTTTTTGGGAAAGCCTCTCCGGCAAGACCTAAAAGTTTGAGCAATTTTTCCATTGACTTACTGATTATCAATACGGTTGTTACTTTCCTCTATGCCTACGGTATTCACAAAGGGAATGAACAACTGTGTATGCGAGCCAATGAATTTCTTGAGAAACTTAAGAGTGAGAACAATTACATTATCCGAATGTGGGAACAATGTGGTATTAAATCCCAGCATGCAGGAGACAGTCAAGCCCTTATTCAACTGAAAAAAGAATATTGCGACAAAAAGAAATGTTTATATTGTCGCATCGGATACGAATATCTAAAGAAAAAACAATAACTTTGCCTCATGGAAAAATATATTTATGAATTGAAGATGAAGGTACGCGACTACGAATGCGACCTTCAAGGGATTGTGAACAATGCCAACTACCAACATTATTTGGAACATACACGTCATGAGTTTCTTACTGCTACCGGAGTGAGTTTCGCACGCTTACACGAAGAAGGTATAGATCCGGTTGTAGCTCGGCTCACAATGGCTTTCAAGACACCTCTTCGTAGTGGAGACGAGTTTATTTCTAAGCTTTACTTGAAGAAAGAAGGTATTAAATATGTTTTTCATCAAGACATATACCGACTTTCAGACATGAAAATGGTAATTAAAGCCAGCGTAGAAACGGTCTGTGTAGTCAATGGCAGACTAAATGAATGCAGTTTATTCGATGAAGTTTTTGCCCCTTATCTGAAAGATTGAATCAATGCAAGATGAACAAATTTACACCTTAGCCTTATCTCGGATTCCCGGATTAGGTTTGACAGGTGCATACAACTTAATACGAGTAATGGGAAGTGCCGGAGAGATTTTCCGAAATCGGAAAAGACTTCCAGAGTTAGTCCCGGGTATTTCCGACAAATTAGTAAAAGCATTAGATTGCCCTGAAGCTTTCAAACGGGCTGAAGAAGAACTCCAATTTGCCGAGAAGAACAGTATTGCTTGTCTGACAATTAACGACGAACAGTACCCTTCTCGATTGAGAGAGTGTGAAGATGCTCCTCTTGCTCTTTTCTATCGGGGAAACACAAATTTGAATGTGCTTCGTATAGTCAGCATTGTTGGAACACGACACTCTACGGCCTACGGACAAGACTTATGCCAACGTTTTATTGCCGATTTGTCTGAGCTATCTCCTGATATTCTTATCGTTAGCGGTCTGGCATACGGTATCGACATTCATGCACATCGTTATGCTCTTCAGTATCGTCTTCCGACAATCGGTGTATTGGCGCATGGGTTGGACCGAATTTATCCATCGGTTCACCGGCAAACCGCCATCGAGATGATGAATAACGGAGGACTGCTAACCGAATTTATGAGTAAGACGAATCCAGACCGCCAAAATTTCGTCAAGCGTAACCGAATAGTGGCGGGAATGAGTGATGCAGTAATTGTCGTAGAATCAGCCATCAAAGGAGGAGCTTTGATTACGGCAGAATTAGCAGAAAGTTATCATAGGGATTGTTTTACCTTTCCGGGAAGAGTCAACGATGTGTATTCTGCCGGTTGCAATGCGTTAATCAAAAACAATCGAGCTTCTCTTATTTTGTCTGCCGAGGATTTTGTAAACGCCATGAATTGGAATACAAATCCTTCACATAAGACTCAATCTCCCCAAGCCATACAAAAGGAATTGTTCCCACAGTTAAGTGAGGAAGAAAAGTTGATTGTCAGAATAATGAAAGAATCTTCCAGTGATTTACAAATCAACACACTGGTTGTAAAGGCCAATATTCCCATTCAACGGATGAGTGCTTTACTCTTTGAGTTGGAGATGAAAGGATTAGTCAAAGCAATGGCGGGTGGAGTGTACCGTTTATTATAACTACTGTCTCGTGGTATGCTACCCACGAGACAGTAAGTATTATGGATTAACCAAGTATTTCTTTACACAACGTATGGCAACGAATCATCATTCTTGGAATATGGAACGGACCTTTGAAGATGTTACCCTTCGCCGGTTGTGCTACTGTACCATCACGATGCAAATAGCCATACCATTCTCCATATTCTTTGTCTGGGAAGTGTGCGTATGTCCATTCGCTGATTTTCTTGTGCATTTCCAAGTACTTTTCATTGCCGGTTGCCTGATAAGCATAGAGGGCAGCGATAATGGTTTCACATTGCGGCCACCAGAACTTCATATCCTGTGAATAGTCTTGTTGTGGGAATCCCTTGCAATCGCGGAAGTTGATGATGCCGCCGTACTGTTCATCCCATCCCCAATCCCAAGACCAGTCAAGGATAGTGGTAGCCATTTCCACCAATTCCTTATCCCAGTTACGGTATTTGGCTTCTTCAAGAATGAACCAAGCGGTTTCAATACAATGTCCCGGATTAATCAAACGACCATTGATATTGTCGATAAATTCACCGTTCGGACCAACCATTTCAAGCAACGCTTTGAACTCCGGATGCATAAAGTTTTCACGCAACGCCTTGATAGAACGGTCGATTTGTTCAGTCAAAATCGGATCATTGATAGCAGCACGAATTCGAGAAGCTGTATTTACCAGAATCATGGTGATGGAATGACCTTGCGACTTCATGGTATCCAAATACTTCGGTTGCAAGAAACCTGGTGTATTCAGCATGTACATGATACGGTTGAACAAGTCGAGTGCCTTTTGTGCATACGTTTTATCGCCAGAAGCAATAGAGTATTCCGACATGGCAATAGCTGCAAAACCTTCCGAGAACACATAACGACGCTTGCGAAGCGGAGTTCCGTCTTCCATTACCTCAAAATACATGTGTCCGTCTGTATCAAAACAATGAGCTTCAATGAAGTCTATACAACTCTTTGAAGCAGCCAACCATTCCGGATTTTGTTCGATATTGTTATATGCGTATGCAGCAATGAAACCGAAACGTCCCTGGAACCATACCGACTTGGTGGTATCCATCAATGTACCGTCACGATCCAAGCAAGTGTACACACCGCCATGCTTGCGATCAAGACCGTTATTCATCCAGAAAGGCATGATGTTTTCCACAAAATCCTTGCGATAACATTCAGACCATTCTGTCAAGTATTGTTTTACGTCCATAGTTTTTCTGTTTTTATATTCCCCTCTTGAGAGGGGCAAGGGGTATGTGAAACACATGCACTCCTATTTGGTCGAACGCATATCACACACCCCCTACCCCCTCTCAAGAGGGGAAAAGAATGATTCTTTTAGAATTTATTGCAACGTTCAAAGAAGTTGATAGCTTCCAATTCAGCTTTCATAGCAGCTTCTTCTTCATCGGTCATGTTCTGGAACGGAGTACGGTTCTTGCCCAAATCCAAACCGATGAGCTTCATGATGCGCTTACCGCCCACAATGTTACCGCGATAATGGCAAATCACGTTGATTACTTCTTGTGAGAAGTTCTGACGTTCGCGAGCCAATTCCAAATCACCGGCTTTCCATGCTTCGATAATGCCTACCAATTCCTTACCATTGTAATTAGTAGTACCGCCGATACCGCCTTGAGCACCACCCATTGCCAATGAAGGAAGGATAGTTTCGTCCTGACCATGAAGCATATCGAACTTACCGTCCTTATACAAACGGCATTGGTTGTATTCATAAATGCTTTCAAATGTGTACTTGATACCAGCAAAATTAGGTACACGACCGTCTACGGCTTCAAGCAATTTCACCATTGGAAGGAAAGCGCCGTTGAATGCAGGAATATGATAGTAATAGAACGGAAGTTCAGGAGCACCACAAGCGATTTCTTCAATGTATTTTACCAATTCTTCGATACGGCCAATCTTTGGGAACGGAGGAGCCATCGCACCAATACCCCAAGCACCAATCTTTTGTGCGTGTTCGGCCAACTTACGGCTTGCCTTCACACAGCAACTACCAACGTGTACAATTACCTTGAAGCCTTCCGGAGCTGCCGCTACCCAAGCCTCAGCCAATTTCATACGTTCTTCGTCGGTCAACATGTAACCTTCGCCGGAAGAACCGTTGATAAATACACCCTGCAAACCATTCTTCTGCAACATGGCAGCGTATGCAGGAATCGGTTCCAAGTTCACTTCACCGTTTTCATAGAACGGAGTAAAAGGAGCATCAATAAGACCAATAATCTTTTCCATATATCTTGTTTTTAAAGTTTGACTTTACCAATTAATTTTCTGATTTTTCCTTCGCCAATGACCGGAGCATGAGGATCTTCCGGATAAACAATGCAGAACTCTCCCGGCTGGAGTGTTACGAATGTAGTCGGTTTGTCGTCGGACAACGCACAATCACCTTCCTTCTGGTATTCCTGGGTAATGTGCTGAAGGTCTTCGATAGCTTTCCAACCAATCGTTTCCTGACCGGTCAACAAGATATGCACGTCGATGTAGTCTCGGTGCATTTCCAATACTTGTTTTTCTGCCGGAATACATTCCGGATTCACATTGTTGATGAACAAGTTGTCGCCGTCCAATTCAATACGTCCCAACGGTTCATTCAGCAAATCGTTTGCCTTTACATAGTCAAAGAGTTGCTTGAATAGCGGGTGAAGACTTTCCACCCTTGCACTATTCTGTAAATTTGATACAATCATAGTCTTATATTTTTTATCTCCCCTC
>JAFTSK010000179.1 GCA_017467385.1 Bacteroidaceae bacterium | reverse complement strand
TTTACGATTTTGTTGTTTGTCTTTCTCCGGATTGATGCCAGCCGAAGTACCCGTTAACGGTCGCTACTAACTTGAATCCCTATATCGCTAATCCCCATTAGTGGTTCATCTTGCATGATATGAGTCAGCTGGATGGGGTTGATTGAATCTGTAAGGTGAAAAGCAGGGTTGAGGGAAATGGGGGCAGTATATTGTCGAGTGTTTCCTATTCCATTTCCTTTCCAGTTCCCTGTTTTATCTGCCAAATAAAGGTGTAATGTATCTACATGATTGGCATATTTAATAGTCATCCATATATCCCGATATGGATAGCAATCTTTGTGGCGTATTCCGATTTTGTATGTGTAAGAAGCTGAAGAAACATTGGCAGGAAGTGTATAAGTCAACGTATCACTTTTTCCCCAACCTGTTTCTGGTACAGGTTGGAAAACGTGATATACGGTATGGTTTTGACATGCTGTCAAAAGAAAGAACATACAACAAATAATATACTTACTCATTAGGTGCAGAAGGAGTGGGTTGTTTGTCTTTTACATTTTCGCGATTTCCTTCCGGGCAGTTCTTTGGTACGCCTTCTTGCCGTTTGTTTCTGTTTTTATTTCTATATCTGTCATCTTTATTTCTTCTTTCTTCTCGTTTGTTTTCTTCCTCAGGCTTCTTCTTTTCGTCTGTAGAATTGTTTCCCTTAGGGCGTTGCTCATTGGTGGGTTTATTATCTTTGGATTCTTCCGGGTTGTTCTTGTTGTTATCCCGATTTCCAGCTTGTTTCTTTTTCTTTTTTCTGTTATTATTGGTTTTTCTTTTGTCAAATCGAGTCAAACTTTCTTGTTCCACTAAGTCGATAGGTCTCTGTGGCTCGGTTAGTCCGTTTTCATCTACTAAACTATCCGGCTTTTCACCGCGCTTGTTCATGTTGATGATTTCAAAGGCTCTACGGGCAGAAATGGTAACAGCATTAGCCATGAAGCTCTTGTCGGTAGAGTATGTTATCATTCCCTTGAGTATGTCTGCTTTAAAGAAATAGAAAGTGCCGTCTGTTGTTTCCAAAGTAATCTCTTTGCTTGGTAAACGCTTTTGCGATTCTACATACACGTCTACCTCGTAATTTAAGCAACATTTCAGTTTGGCGCATTGACCTGCTAACTTTTGTGGATTAAGAGAGATGTCTTGAAAACGTGCCGCACTTGTCGATACCGAAATAAAGTTGGTCATCCAAGTAGCACAACACAATTCTCGGCCACAAGGACCGATACCGCCAATTCGCCCTGCTTCTTGGCGAGCCCCAATTTGTTTCATCTCAATACGTACTCGGAACGTTTCGGCTAAGACCTTGATTAATTGGCGGAAGTCGACACGTTCGTCTGCAATATAGTAGAAGATGGCTTTGTTTCCGTCTCCTTGATATTCCACATCCCCTATTTTCATGTTTAGGTTTAAATTCAGGGCTATTTGACGAGAACGAATCATGGTGTCATGCTCTTTGGCTTTTGCGTCTTCGTACTTCTCTATATCTATAGGTTTTGCTTTTCGATAGATACGCTTGATTTCAACATCTGGTTTTAAATTGGCCTTTCTCATCTGTAAAGGAACCAAACGTCCGGTAAGAGTAACTACACCGATGTCATGGCCGGGACTTGCTTCCACAGCAACAATATCTCCCTTGACAAGTTTAAGCTTGTTGCTATTCTTAAAATACCCTTTTCGAGTGTTCTTGAATTGAACCTCAACAATTTCTTGTTCTTCGGCATTATCTGTGATGTCTGCCAGCCAGTCGTAGGTATTCAACTGTTTATCTTGTTTTCCGCAACCTCTACAACATAAGTGGCCGCTTCCGTTTTTCAATTTGAAATTATTATCCATAAATAAGGTTCTGACTATATGTTATTTCTGTATCAACAGCACAATCATTTTTAAAGAGAAGTCGAAAAATACCATTCGAGCATTCACGTTCTGTTCTATATGCTGTTGAGCTTCGCTTAATTCATTCATAATCCCCATAACGTTACGTTCGTTGATAAACGGCGCAAATCGTTGGGAGAAATTTTGTTCTTCTATTCCGAGATATATTAAGGACTTATCGTGAAAATTATAGATAAAGTTTTCTCGAATCATTCGTTGGCAGTAAGTGAGGAAGTGTTTTTGTCTTTCTCTTCCCATTCCGGCCATCTGTTCACTCCATAATCTCATCTCTCTGATTTTACGTTGGTACGATAATCTCATTAGACTAACAAACATATCAAAGAACAGTTTGTTTTCTTCGCTGAGATGGATGGTTTCCAATGCTTTCAGAAAATTACCTTCAGAACAATGGGCAATGCTGGTAGCATCTTGTTCTTGTAAACCATAATGTTGGATGAGATAATCCTTAATTTTATCTTCTTCTATGCTTTTGATGTTTATCCGTTGAGTACGACTTTGTATTGTAGGAAGTAGTAAATCCGGTTCTTCTGATACCAAAAGAAAAACGGTTTGAGTAGGAGGTTCTTCCAATAGTTTAAGCAACTTGTTACTACACTCCGTATTCATCTTTTCCGGTAACCAAACAATTACAATCTTGTATCCACCTTGACTGGATTTAAGGCTGAGCTTACGAATAATCTCGTTACTTTCTTTAACCAGTATTTGTGCTTGTTGGTTTTCAGCTCCCATTTCTTCTAACCACATGGGAAGATTGATATAAGCACTTTGTGCAAGAAGACTTCTCCATTCTGGCAAATAATCGTCGCTGACGGTATCTTTGGAGTTCTTTTGCTTCACGATAGGAAAGACGAAATGCAGATCAGGGTGTGCCAGATTATTGAACTTGATACAACTTGGACACTTCCCACATGCATCCTCTCCATTAGGATGTTCACATGAAATGTAACGGGCGTATGCAATGGCCAAAGGTAGTTTACCCACTCCTTCGCCACCACAGAACAGTTGTGCGTGGGCAATTTTCCCATCTTGCGCATTTTTAATCAACTGCTCCTTTACGTTTTTCTGTCCGATTACATCTCTAAAAAACATGTCAATAAATTACCTTTGCTACTTGTTTAATACTATCAACAGCGCCCACAGAATAGAAATGGATGCTTGGAACACCATAATTGATTAATTCTTTGCATTGATTGATACACCATTCTACTCCTAACTGGCTGGCTTCCTCGTCTGTTTGGCATTTTAGTGCTTCAAGGGCCAGTTCTTGAGGAATGTCCACTTTAAATGTTTTGGGAACAACGGTTAGTTGTGATAATTTTCTAAAAGGTTTAATCCCTGGTATAATAGGAGTATCAATTCCCGCTTCTCGTACTTTCTCTACAAACTTAAAGAATTTTTTGTTATCATAAAATAACTGTGTAACAGCATATTCTGCCCCAGCTTCAACTTTCTTTTTAAGCCAGTAAATGTCCTGATCCAAGTTCGGTGACTCTTCGTGTTTCTCTGGATAACAAGCGATTCCGTAACTAAACGGAGTTCGTGTAATTTTAATTGGAGAACCATCTACGAATACACCGTTATTGAAGTTATTGATTTGTTCTTCCAATTCAATGGCGTGAGACGGTCCGTTTGGCTCGGGAGTAAAAGTCGATTCATGTTTGGCCTTGTCTCCTCTAAGTACTAAGAGGTCAGTTATTCCTAAAAACTGTAAATCTAAAAGCTCATATTCAATATCTTCCCGGCTGAATCCGCTACAAAGTATATGGGGAACTGTTGTAATCCGATATTTATTACTTAAAGCTGCCGCTACGGCTACGGTTCCAGGACGCCGACGAAGTCGGTTACGTTCAAAAAGTCCATTCCCGAGGTCTTTATAAACGTATTCGCTACGGTGCGTCGTAATATTAATGTATTTAGGATCGAACTCTAATAAAGTTTCGATTGTATCATATAATTTCTCTATGCCTGTTCCCTTGATAGGAGGGAGCACTTCAAAAGAGAATGCGGTGCTATCTGTTTTCTTTATTAAATCAACAACTCTCATCTTTTTTCTTAAAAAGCTAACTTTATAAATACATTTCGGACAAAATTAAGAAAAAAAACGTAGCTTCAAGGTATTTTCGCGATTTTTTTTATTGCCAATGTGTAAATGATGCTCAAGAGAAAGCGTGAAAATTTTGTTCTCTCTTATAAGAAAGGAGTGAACAAATGCGCAAACCACCCCAAGAATTTCTTCCAAGTAGACCGGCTCTTGTACATTTCTTCTGTAAGTAATGTACTATCTGTCTGGTCTTCTTTGAATATATCCATTAATTCATCTGTCGTTTCTGTGTCGAAAATAAACGCATTGACTTCATAGTCGTATCTTAAACTACGGCTGTTTAGGTTGGTACTCCCAACGGTGCAATACAAACTATCGACCATCATGATTTTGGAATGATGGAATCCTCCGTTATAAATGTAGATGTCAGCTCCTTTCTTTCTGAGTCTGTTGGCAATGTACATTGCGGCATCGGGGGTAAAAGGAATGTCAGATTTCCCTGGAATCATAATCTCTACCTTGACTCCGTTCTTTAGTGCCTTTTTAATAGCTTTTTTGATGATTTTGGTAGGTGTAAAATAAGGATTGATAATCTGTACTTTTTCTTGGGCAGATTCGATGGCTTTTGCATAAACTCTCCTCATTACTTTAGGATTCTTTCGAGGATATCGGTCTACGATGGCCACGTCCTTATTCTGCTGTGGTTGAAGTGTTGAGGTGTTATTGTATGGATAATAACATTCTCCGCCAATGTGTTGGTCGGTCGCTTTGTTCCACATGTCAAGAAAAATATCCTGAAGTTTGCCGACTGCCTCTCCTTCTATACGGATATGCATGTCTCTCCATTCCCCGATTTCTGGAAGTCCGTTAATATAGTAATCGGCAATGTTCATCCCACCAGTATATCCAATCTTACCGTCAATTATGGCAATCTTTCTATGGTCACGATGGAAGGCATGGTTTATCCAGGGAAAAGTTAAAGGATCGAACTTTACGATTTCTATCTCTTTCTCTCGAATAGCTTTTATGTGTTCCTTCTTTAACGGCTGATTGTTTGAACTGTTGCCGAATGCATCGAACATTGCTCTGACTTCTACTCCTTGTTGGGCTTTCTTCTCTAAAAGTTCAAACAAGGTATTAGCTATAGAGTCATTGCGGAAATTGAAATATTCCAGATGGATATGGTGTTGAGCTTTTTCTATTTCTTCAAATAGGTCAAGAAATTTTTCCTTGCCGCTTTTAAGTATCTTTAGATCGTTGTTCGTGGTGGTAGTTATGCCGTATTCTTGTAAATAGGCAATGAGGGTGGAATCACTTGAAATGTTGGTGGTGGTATTCTTTTCTTGGGTGTTTGCATTAAGGTTTATGCTATTAAACGCCAGAAGAATAGCGAATATTAGTTTGATATAATGTCTTGCAATAGTTGTCATCGTTTAAATTTTTTGAAGTGCAAAGATATTGAAACTTTTGTAGATGTTCAAATAAAATGACAAATTGATGCAAGAAAAAGAATTATAAAACAAGAAACCGTACCAAAGATGACTTTGATACGGTTCCCTAATTATTTATAACTTAATTATTTCTGAACTTCCAAAATTACTACGCGGTTCAAGTAACCCTTTTAGAACATCGGATCTGTACCACCCATAGCAACCTTTTCAAGCTGACTTGGATTTACACCTTCTGCAACCAATGCATCGTAAACGGCCTGAGCACGCTTTTCAGAC
>JAFTSK010000178.1 GCA_017467385.1 Bacteroidaceae bacterium | reverse complement strand
GTGTCAGAACATTTACGTGGATGTATATCACACACCCCTTACCCCTCTCAAGAGGGGAATCAAGTTAATCATTCAAATTATTGATGTTGTTCACGCAACAAGTCGTTTACAGTCTTAACCGGATTGAATGTGCCGAGAGGAACTTCAACAAATACAGTCGACCAATCACTCATTGCACCGTTCCACAAACCTGGAAGTTCGAGAGCCTTCAATTCCTTGCCACTCTTTGACTTGTAAGAAATGAAGCCGGTAGCCTTGTCTACATAGTTCACCAAGTTGAATTTGTTTCCCTTGTAGTCGCGAACAGCACAAACCAAATCAACCGGATTGAAGTGAGTTCCGTTTTCAAACATGGCTTTCTTTTCCGGATCTTTCATATCAATCTGTGAGCTTTCAAGCACTTGCAATGAAACAGTTCCGTCAGGATTATAAGCCAAGAACGGACCACCACCCGGTTCGCCTACGTTCTTCACCATGCCGCAGACACGCATCGGACGGTTCAATTTCTTACGCAAGTAGATAACCAATTCTGCATCTTCCAAATCCTTGATGTCAGCCTTACGACAGCAGAGGTCGTTCTGAACGAAACGGATAATTTCTTCCAACTGTTCGTGAGTGTACTTACCGCTATCCAAGAGTTCAAGATAATCAAATGCTTTCTTCTGGAGAGTTACCAATACACCGGCAATCAACTTCTTGTAAGCAACTGTTTCATCCTTCAAACGATCAGGAACTACATTGTCAATGTTCTTGATGAATACGACATCAGCATCAAGGTCATTCAAGTTTTCAATCAATGCACCATGACCACCCGGACGGAACAACAACTTACCATTGTCGCGGAACGGCTTGTTTTCCATATCGGCAGCAACTGTATCTGTACTTGGCTTCTGTTCAGAGAAAGAAACGCTGTATTCTACACCATACTTGGCAGCGTATGCAGCTACCTTTTCTTCTACCAATGCCTTGAACAATTCACGATGTTCTGTAGATACAGTAAAGTGAACGTTTACCTTACCTGTCTTACCTGCCGCATAAAGGGCACCTTCCACCAAATGTTCTTCCAACGGAGTGCGTACACCGTCTTCGTAGCTATGGAATTTCAACAAGCCCTTTGGCAAAGCACCGTAGTTCAAACCGGCGGCTTCGAGCAGATTGGCAACAACAGCCTTGTAATTGCCTTCAGCTACCAATGCGTCAATACCCTTGCCATTGTTCTTTTCGCAAGCTGCATTCAAGTCGCCAAAGAAAGCAAACTTATGTACATTGTCGAAGAACTTCTTTTCAAAGTCTGTTGTAGGAACATCGTAATCGGCTCCCAAGAATTCAAACATATTCTTGAACATACGGCTGGCCGCACCCGAAGCAGGCACAAACTTAACAATGGTCTTTTCTCCTTGTTTATAAGCATCCCATGCTTCCAAGTATGCCTTCATTTCGTCTTCGGCCGGCGCAAGGATACCTTTTTCGATAGAAGCAGCTCCGTCGAGTTTCAAGAATGGGAAACCTTTTTCGAAGCATGCCAACTGTTCTGCAATTTTTTCTTCAGAAATGCCTTTCTTTTCAAGTAAAGCTTTGTCTTCTGCTGTCAACATAATATTAAAATTTAATGGTTATGATTAATAATTTTCGTCCAAATCAACATAATTGCCCAAAATTACAAAAAAAAGATAGAAAGCTAACTAAAAACAAAAGAAAAAAACTACCTTTGGCAGAAAGAAATGAATTTGTACGACTATGGAAGATAAATTTTATTTCACCAACCAAGAACGTGAACAACTTTTAAAGTTATATAAACAGCTCATACAACTATCGGGCGACACGCTTCAGAAGAACGATTGTAGAAAACTAAAAGCACATCTGATTCGCTTTATTTCTGCGGGTGAATTGCCACGCAATGCTTTTGGCATGAATCCGATTCTTAAAGATATGCAAACGGCTATCATTGTGGCCGAAGAAATTGGCATGAAACGCGCCTCTGTCCTGAGCATCATGTTGCATGAACCTGTCAAATACGGTTTGTGTACTCTGGATTTTGTCCGCAATGAATACGGCGAAGATGTAGCCGGAATCATCAAAGGCTTAGTTAAAATCAACGAACTGTATGCCAAGAGTCCAACCGTTGAGTCGGAAAACTTCCGCAACTTGTTGTTGTCTTTTGCCGAAGACATGCGGGTTATCCTTATCATGATTGCCGACCGCGTGAACTTGATGCGCCAAATCAAGGATTCTCCCAACGACGAAGCCCGACAACAGGTTTCCAACGAAGCGGCTTATCTGTATGCTCCCCTCGCCCATAAGTTAGGGTTGTATAAGTTGAAATCCGAATTGGAAGACCTCTCCTTAAAATATACGGAGAAGGAAATCTACTATCATATCAAGGAAAAGCTGAATGAAACAAAAGCTTCACGAGACCGTTATATTGCGGCTTTCATCCAACCGATTCAAAAGAAGTTGGAAGAAGCCAGGCTGAAATTCCACATGAAAGGCCGTACCAAGTCCATCCACTCCATCTATCAGAAGATGAAGAAGCAAATATGTCCTTTTGAGGGAGTGTACGATTTGTTTGCCATCCGCATCATCCTTGATTCGGCTTACGAAAAGGAAAAACAAGAATGTTGGCAGGTGTATTCCATCGTTTCGGATATGTATATGCCAAACCCCAAACGTTTGCGCGACTGGCTGAGTGTTCCCAAGAGCAATGGATACGAATCTCTGCACACCACCGTCATGGGGCCTGAGGGCAAATGGGTGGAAGTGCAAATCCGCACCGAACGAATGGACGACATCGCCGAACGTGGGTTTGCCGCACATTGGAGATACAAGGGTGTGAAAGGCGAAAGCGGATTGGACGAATGGTTGACGACCATTCGGGAGACTTTGGAAAATGCCGGAAGCGACTTGGAAGTCATGGACCAATTCAAATTGGAGCTTTACGAAGACGAGGTCTTTGTCTTTACCCCCAAAGGAGATTTGTTCAAACTTCCGAAAGGAGCTACTGTGCTTGATTTTGCGTTCAGCATACACACCAAATTGGGATGCAAATGCATCGGTGCAACGGTCAATGGAAAGAATGTGCCTATCCGCCAGAAACTGAATAGCGGAGACCAGGTGGAAATCATGACTTCAAATACACAATCGCCCAAACGCGATTGGCTGAACATTGTTACGACCTCGAAAGCAAGAACAAAGGTGCGTCAGGCATTGAAAGAAATCGAAGCCCGTCAAACGGAATTTGCTAAAGAAACGATTGAACGCAAATTCAGAAATCGGAAGATAGAATACGATGAAGCCGTCATGATGAGACTTATCAAGAAGTTGGGCTACAAGAATGTAACCGATTTCTATCAAGACATAGCCAATGAAAAGTTGGATGCCAACAACATTCTCGACCGGTTTATCGAACAGAAAAAGAAAGAAACGGAAAGTCGGGAGGAAGTTCTCTATCGAAGTGCAGAGAATTACAGCATGCAACAATCGTCTGACGAACGGAATTTCAAAGACGATGTGCTGGTCATTGACCAAAATCTGAAAGGATTGGACTTCAAATTGGCCAAATGCTGTAATCCCATCTACGGCGATGAGGTCTTTGGCTTTGTAACCATCAACGGAGGCATCAAGATTCATCGAGAAGATTGCCCGAATGCTCCCGAAATGAAGGCTCGTTTTGGCTATCGCATCGTCAAGGCAAGATGGGCAGGAAAGAGTCAAGGAAAACAATATCCCATCACTCTCCGCGTGATAGGTCATGACGACATTGGCATTGTTACGAACATCTCTTCTATTATAAATAAGGAGAATGGCATTTTGCTACGTTCCATCAACATCGACTCGCACGACGGATTGTTTTCCGGCATGCTGACCGTCATGGTAGATGATACAGCCAAGTTGGAAGCGCTTATCAAGAAACTAAGAACCATTAAGGGAGTAAAACAGATTAATCGCGGATAAATGGGCGAACTACAAAAACGCATCAAAAGCTTCGGCTATGCTTTTAAGGGAATAGGTAGCCTGCTCAAAAAAGAGCATAACGCTTGGATACATTGCTCGGCCATCGTGCTTGTTACGATAGCCGGCTTCTACTTCGGCATCACACCTACCGAATGGTGCATCGTGGTGCTTTGCTTCGGGATAGTTTTGGCGGCAGAAGGATTCAATACGGCCATCGAACGGTTGGTCGACTTGGTTTCTCCCGACTATCATCCCATTGCAGGCGATGTGAAGGATGTAGCGGCTGGAGCCGTTTTGATTTGTGCAATAGCGGCCGCCATTGTAGGATTCATCGTATTTCTGCCCTATTTGTAAGACATATTAACCTTTATTACATGAAAAAGCAAGGTTGCCTTTGAAAAAAAATGTAACTTTGCCCGAAATTTGTAAAAAGACAGTTATGAAGAAGATTTTATTGACAAGCATCTTTATGATTATAGGGTTGGTTGCTTTTGCCGCCCAAGACGGTGGTGCGGACATCAAGTTCGACAAGACCACGCACAACTTCGGCACTTTCTCGGAAGACAATCCGAAAGTAACTTGTACATTCAAATTTACGAACACAGGAGACAAGTTGTTGGTTATCCATCAGGCGATTGCTTCTTGTGGATGCACCGTTCCTCTCTATCCGAAGGAACCCATCAAGCCGGGCGAAGGAGGCGAGATTACCGTTACATACGATGGCTCAGGCAAGTTCCCCGGACATTTCAAGAAGTCCATCACTTTACGCACCAATGCCAAGAAAGAAATCATCCGTCTCTATGTAGAAGGCGACATGACTCCTAAGACAAAATAGAAAAAGCTCTTCATCTTTTTATAAAAGCTCCAAGACCTTTCCAAAAAAGCTCTTGGAGTTTTTGTTTTCTCCCTTTTTTACGTATTTTTGGAGAATCATACGAAAATTTAATCATCAATAAAACAATAGACATGAAACAAGAAAACGAAAAGCCGACGGGATTGCCTGAAAATGCGTTCCGTCCATTGAAGCCGGACGAAGAATATCATCCGTTGATGTCGCCCGACAAAGAGTATCCGGAAGTAAACCTATGGTCGGTGTCCTGGGGGATTGCTATGGCTATCCTTTTCTCGGCCGCCGCAGCCTATTTAGGTTTGAAGGTTGGTCAGGTTTTTGAAGCCGCCATTCCTATCGCTATCATTGCGGTGGGCGTATCAGGAGCCGCCAAACGTAAAGGTGCTTTGGGTGAAAACGTGATTATCCAGTCCATCGGAGCCTGTTCGGGTGTGATTGTGGCCGGTGCCATCTTTACCCTTCCTGCTCTCTACATTCTTCAGGACAAGTATCCGGAAATGACGGTCGATTTCATGCAGATGTTCATTAGCTCTTTATTGGGTGGTGTATTGGGCATTCTCTTCCTGATTCCTTTCCGCAAGTATTTTGTCAGCGACAAGCATGGCGAATATCCTTTCCCGGAAGCAACGGCCAGCACACAAGTCTTGGTTTCTGGCGAGAAAGGCGGAAGCCAAGCCAAACCGTTGTTGATTGCAGGTTTGGTCGGCGGTTTGTACGACTTCATCGTGGCTACCTTTGGTTGGTGGAACGAAAACTTTACTACTCGTGTATGTGGTTGGGGCGAACTGATGGCAGAAAAGGCCAAAGTCGTTCTGAAAATCAACACAGGAGCAGCTGTACTCGGTTTGGGATACATCATTGGATTGAAATATGCGGCCATCATCTGTGCCGGTTCATTGGCCGTATGGTTGCTGATTGTGCCGGGCATGAATCTGTTGTTCGGCGACCAGCTTCTGAATGCTTGGAATCCGGCTATCACGCAGACCGTAGCCGAAATGTCGCCTGAAGTCATCTTCAAGGAATATGCCAAGAGCATTGGTATTGGTGGTATTGCGATGGCTGGTGTGATTGGTATCTTCCGTTCGTGGGGCATCATCAAGAGTGCCGTAGGCTTGGCCGCTAAGGAAATGGGCGGAAAGAAGGAAACGACTCAAGTGAAACGTACTCAGAAGGACTTGTCAATGAAGATCATCGCTTTCGGTTCCATCTTTACCTTATTATTGGTGTTGCTGTTCTTCTTCTTTGATGTGATGCATGGCAATGTTCTCCATAGTATTGTGGCTATTTTGTTAGTTGCAGGCATCTCGTTCCTCTTTACCACAGTTGCAGCCAATGCGATTGCCATCGTAGGTACCAACCCTGTATCCGGCATGACATTGATGACCTTGATTCTTGCCTCAGTTGTCATGGTAGCCGTTGGCTTGAAAGGAGCAACCGGTATGGTGGCCGCCCTCGTAATGGGTGGTGTGGTTTGTACAGCCTTGTCAATGGCCGGTGGCTTCATTACCGATTTGAAGATTGGCTACTGGCTCGGTACGACTCCGGCTAAGCAACAAACTTGGAAGTTCTTGGGTACACTCGTTTCGGCAGCTACCGTTGGCGGTGTAATTATGATTCTGAACAAGACATACGGATTTACCAGTGGTGCATTAGCTGCTCCACAAGCTAACGCAATGGCAGCCGTTATTGATCCATTGATGAATGGTGTGGGTGCTCCCTGGTTGCTATACGGTATCGGTGCCGCCCTTGCTTTGGTACTTACCTATTTCAACATCCCTGCCCTCGCCTTTGCATTGGGTATGTTCATTCCATTGGAACTCAACCTTCCATTGCTTGTGGGTGGAGCCATCAACTGGTATGTAACTACACGTAGCAAAGACGAAAAGCTGAATAGCGAACGCGGCGAAAAGGGTACTCTCCTCGCCTCAGGTTTCATTGCCGGCGGTGCTTTGATGGGGGTAGTCAGTGCGGCCATGCGCTTTGGCGGAATCAACTTAGTAAACGAAGAATGGTTGGCCAATCCGTTAAGCGAAGTGGTCTCATTGGTAGCATACGCCCTACTCATCGTTTATTTGATTAAGGCAAGTATGAATGTACAGAAGAAATAATTGAAATAAAAAGTTCCAAAGTTTTGTCATTCAAAAGAAAAGCCGTACCTTTGCACCCGCAAATACGGGATATTTGCACAAATTCAAATCATTAACAAAAAACTATTAAAAGAAAATGGCAACAAAGATCAGATTGCAAAGAAGAGGTCGCAAAGGTTATGCGTTCTATTCAATCGTAATTGCAGATGCAAGAGCTCCACGTGATGGACGATTTACTGAAAAGATTGGTACTTACAATCCTAACACCAATCCTGCCACAGTAGATTTGAATTTCGAACGTGCGCTTTATTGGGTAATGGTTGGTGCACAGCCGACTGACACAGTTCGCAACATCCTTTCAAAGGAAGGTGTTTACATGAAGAAGCACTTGATGGGTGGTGTAGCTAAGGGCGCATTTACTGAAGCTGACGCTGAAGCTAAGTTCAACGCTTGGAAACAGAACAAGCAAACAGGTTTGGCTGCTTTGAAGGCTAAGGAAGAAGAAGCTAAGAAGGCTGAAGCTAAGGCTCGTTTGGAAGCTGAAAAGAAGGTAAACGAAGAAATCGCTAAGAAAGTAGCTGAAAAGAAAGCTGCTGCATTGGCTACTGCTGAAGAAGCTGCTCCTGCTGAAGAAGCAACAGAAGCTGAAGCATAATTCGGAGTTTATTCGAGATTTAGTAAGTGGGTGTACTTGGGTACATCCACTTATTTTTTTTACATACCTTCCCATCAATACACGCTGGGCAAGGGTTAGAAACGGAAATCGTTGTGATACAAGTAAATAGTTATTGTTTTACCAATCACAAATACGAGGTAAATTCGAGAAATACGCACGTAAGTGGGTGTAAAGGGTAGATTTTGGACCCTAACCCCAAAAACCTTTGACGAAAGGACAAAAACTCTTTGACGTAAAGAGAAACTCTCCAAAGAGTTTTTGATTCGGGAATAAGGGAAATATACTTAAGGAATCTTACGCAAGTGCGTGTTCGCATCACAGATGCTGATACTTGTTACATCCGCATTTCAAATACGGATAAACAAAGTTTCTCGAATTTCATTCATTCTCTTGCAATCGTGCAATTCTGAGTATAACCAACTGTTTGTCAGTACACTTACACTTGCAGGAATCTGTTTTTTCCTGCCATTGCTGCCATGAACTCGGGAAACTACGGTTTGCAGGAATGGCAGGAAGATTTGAACTTCGTGCAAGTATATTGCTTTTATTTTCAGTAGTTTACGTGCATTATTGCACGAGTGCAAGATGAATAAACAAATTCAGAAATTGTTTTGAAATACCTATAGGAGTTTGAAGAGTTACGTCAAGACAAAAATACAATTACGTCTTGACACAGCAAGCAGTGCGTCAAGACGTATTTTTAAGCACGGATTTGTGAAAGTTGAGATGTCAACTATATCAAAATCCTTTACGACAATCCTTCAATTTCTCCGTTCACTATATCAATATGCAAGGCTTGCGGCTGTTTGGGTAATCCCGGCATACGCATGATTTCACCAGAGATAACTACCAACATTTCGGCACCGGCATTGATGACGATGTCCTGCACATGAAACTCGAAATCTTTCGGCACGTTGATGAGTTTCGGATTGGTAGAGAAAGAATATTGCGTCTTGGCAATACAAATCGGGAAATGAGTGTAACCCAATTCTTCAATCATGGCCAGTTTTTTCTTGGCGGTAGGACTGTATGTTACGAGACTTGCACCATACAAGTTAGTAGCCACCTTTGATACCTTTTCCTTCACTTCGTCTTCGTCATTGTAAGCAAAAGTCAACTTCTGAGAAGGCTTTTCTTCGATGGTCTTAACCACTAAGTTTGCTAATTCTACTGCTCCTGCACCACCTTCCACGAAGGCATTGTTTACGGCAAATCCGATACCTTGTGCCGCACAATGCTGGCGAACAAAGTCGATTTCTTCTTCTGTATCATCGCCGTAACGGTTGAAAGCTACCACCACTGTCTGACCAAACTTGGCCAAGTTTTCGAGGTGCTTATCCATATTGGCGACACCTACTTTCAAGGCATCCAAGTTGGGTTGTCCTACGATGTCTTGTGGTACGCCTCCATGCATTTTTAAGGCACGTGCTGTAACGACCAAAACCGTCAGTTTCGGGTTCAATCCAGCCTTGCGGCACTTGATATCATAGAACTTTTCTGCACCGAGGTCAGCTCCGAAACCGGCTTCTGTTATGGTGTAATCGCTGAAAGTCATGGCCAATTTAGTAGCCAGAATGGAGTTACAACCATGTGCAATGTTAGCAAACGGGCCACCATGAACGAAGGCCGGAGTGTTTTCGGTAGTCTGTACCAAGTTGGGCGAAAGAGCATCCTTCAAAAGCACCGTAATAGCACCGGCTACACCCAAATCCTTGACAGTAAAAGGTTTGTTGTCGTATGTAAATCCAAGTAGGATATTTTCGATACGGCGGCGAAGGTCGTCTTCGTCTTTTGCCAAACAAAGGATAGCCATGATTTCCGAAGCCGGAGTAATGTCGAAGCCTGATTCTTGCGTAATGCCATTGGTCTTCGGTCCTAAACCGGTTACAATATAACGAAGCGAACGGTCATTTACATCGAGTACACGACGCCATAGGATTTCCTTCAAGCCAAAGCCGTTGTCCCTGTTTTGGTAGAGGTAGTTATCGAGCAAGGCCGAAATCATGTTGTTGGCCGAAGTGATGGCATGGAAGTCGCCAGTAAAGTGAAGGTTGATTTTTTCCATCGGAAGCACCTGAGCATAACCGCCACCTGCTGCCCCACCCTTCATGCCGAAGCATGGGCCGAGGGAAGGTTCACGCAAAGCCACAATCGCTTTCTTGCCAATCTTGTTCATCCCTAAGGCCAAACCGACAGATACGGTAGTCTTACCGATACCGGCTTTGGTCGGTGTAATGGCTGTTACCAAAATCAGGTTGCTTTTCTTTACCTTTTCTTCGTCAATCAAATCTTCTTCCACTTTGGCGATGTAGCGGCCGTAGTTACTGATTCGTTCTACCGGAATGTCGGCTGCCATAGCCAACTTCTTGATTTTCTTCAGCTCAATGCTGCGAGCAATTTCAATATCTGTCTTCATTCTTTTGCTGTTTAGTTTTGAACGGCAAAGATACGAATATTCTTCGTTCTTTCGCTTTCCCGAGCAAACAAATGTGGCTCTCAGTTTGTTTTTCACCTATATTTTTACCTATATATAAATAAGATTATGAAAAGAACATTTGAAGAAGCGTTGGTCAACCGACGTAGTTATTATAATATCAGTAGTCATTCGCCAGTATTTGACGATGATATTGTACACCTCCTTCACACCGCTGTGAAATATGTACCTTCTGCTTTCAACTCCCAGTCCACCCGTATGGTATTGCTTTTGGGAGAAGAACATCACAAGCTTTGGGAGATAGTGAAACATACCTTGAAGAAGATGTTGCCGGCCGATGTCTTTGCCAAAACAGAAGCGAAAATCAACGGAAACTTCTTCTGCGGGCATGGTACGATACTTTTCTTTGAAGATACGGAAGAAGTCAGTAAGTTGGAGAATTCCTATCCGTTGTATGCCGAACGCTTCAAGACCTGGTCGCAACATACTTCAGCCATGCACCAGTTGGCCGTATGGATAATGCTGGAAGACAAAGGATTGGGAGCTTCCTTGCAACATTACAATCCATTGATTGATGAAGAAGTAAAACGCACCTGGCATTTGCCGAAAGAATGGCAACTCATCGCAGAAATGCCATTTGGTATGCCGACCGCCGCCCCTGATGACAAGAGTTTCAAACCATTGGAAGAAAGAGTGAAAGTTTTCAAGTAAGCATGAACTTTCTTTCCTTTTTGTTTTACAGCTGAAATAAAAGTCGTACTTTTGCTCCCAAACCTTGTAAATAAAAACGATATGACAGAAAGCAAGTATAATTTTCGGAATGAAATCAAGTTCGGGAATCAAAAGGCAAAGGAAGAACGCGCTCGTAAGGACTGGAACCGTAACACTACGGGGCTGTATCTCTCTTCCATCGTGTTTTTAGGGATTTTGTTGGCTACCTTCAACGGCATCAAACTTAGTGGAAATCTGTCGATGTTGGTCATCATTGCTTCCATGATAGGTGTCTTCTATTTCGGACGGGAGCTTCGAGTTCTTCCGAAAGGGCAACTCATCTTCTCGGGAGTAAAGGCTATATTATGTTTGGGTATGGCGGCTTCGTATTGTGTGCTACATCAAGGACTTTGGGATATGATGGATTACATGATTTTGGCCGTTTTGATAGGTGTTGTCCTGATTGACATTCCCCGTATCATGAAAGCTTGGAAAGAAATGAAGAAATGAACACCATGAAAACATCTCTTCTTTCTCCAACAAAAGATCCTATGGGGGCAGCCATTGCCGACTATCAGACGAAAGGACGTGCGGCCAAGCTTCGTGTATTTTCCTCTCAGTTTGAAGAAGACGAAATCCCAGTCGAACAACTTTTCCGTACATTCGATGAAATGCCTCCGTTGGAGCAAACAGCCTTAAAGTTGGCCAAAGGGAAAATCTTGGATTGCGGTGCTGGAAGCGGTTGCCATGCACTTGCTTTGCAAGAGATGGGTAAACAGGTAGAAGCGATTGATATTTCTCCCCTTTCGGTTGATGTCATGCAACAGAGGGGAATATGTCATGCTTATCAAATCAACTTGTTTGACGAGCACTATTTGCAGAAGTTTGATACCATTCTGATGTTGATGAACGGTTCAGGAATTATTGGCAAATTAGAGAATATGGGTGCTTTCTTTGCCAAGATGAAACAGTTGCTTAATCCGGGCGGTTGTATTTACATGGATTCCAGCGACCTTCGTTATTTGTTTGAAGATGAAGATGGAAGTTTCTTAGTGGATTTGGCCGGTGGCTATTATGGAGAGATTGACTTCCGTATGCAATACAAGCAGATTAAGGGCGAGCCTTTCGATTGGCTTTATGTGGATTTCCAGACACTCTCCTACTATGCCTCAGAGAACGGATTTACGGCCGAGTTAGTGCAAGAAGGCGAACATTATGATTATTTGGCTTGCTTGAAGATACAATAAAAGGCGGGTAATCCCGCCTTTTTTATGCCATTGTACCGCCTACAATATCAAGCAGTTCATTGGTAATTGCTTGTTGGCGTGTTTTGTTGTACATCAGCGTGAGTTCCTGCAATAACTCGTCTGCATTGTCGGTAGCAATCTGCATAGCCATTGTCCGAGCCGCATGTTCGGAAGCATTGGAATCCAACAACACCGTATAGAGTTTCATGCGGAGGACTTTGGGGAGAAGCATTACCAACAATTCCTCGCGAGAAGGTTCCAACAGATAGTCGGTTTCTGCACCTTCTTCCAAAGCCGATGAATCCGGAAGTTGCAAAGGCAAATACACTTCATGCGTCAGCACTTGGGTAGCCATACTCTTGAAATGGTTGTATAGCAATTCCACCTTGTCTACCTCTCCTTTTACAAACATATCCATGAGCTGTTGGGCTAAAGAAGCCGCTTCTGCAAACGAAGGCTTGTCGGCCATGTGCTGGAAATCGCCTTGTATCGCATAACCTTGTTTGATTAAGGCATCGGCTACTTTCTTCCCCACAGGATAGACAAGAATGTTTTCTGGAGAAATACCCTTGTAAGTAGCAAGCAACTGGGTAGCATGCTTGATGACATTGGCATTGAATCCGCCACATAAACTGGAGTTGGACGAGAACACGACCAATGCCACCCGTTTGGTTTCCCGAACGGTCAAGTAAGGCGATTCGATGTCGCTTCCCACCAGAAAATCCGTCAACAAGTGGTGTAGACGCTGCTCGTAGGGCAACATGTTGGTAATGGCTGTCTGTGCTTTATGCAACTTGGCAGAGGCAACCATCTTCATGGCCGACGTGATTTTCCGCGTGTTGTTCACAGTGGCGATACGTCCTTTGACTTCTTTCAGTGATGCCATAATCCGTTAGTTTTTAAAGGCCAATGCAGTTTCTGAAGCCACCTTTTCGATGATAGCAGAAACTTCTTCGTTGATGACTCCCGAAGCCAAAACATCAATGACATCTGCCTGATGTTTGGCACGCATGCTTTCAAGGAAAGACTGCTGGAATTCCGGAACTTTCTCCAACGGAATATCGCGCATCAAGCTATGCACCCCACAATAGAGTACAGCAATTTGTTCGCCTACTGGCATTGGGCTATATTGCGGTTGGATAAGCAACTTGTTGTTCTTCCGGCCTCGGTCGATTGCCATAGCCGTTACAGGGTCCATGTCGCTACTAAACTTAGAGAAAGCTTCCAATTCACGATATTGAGCCTGGTCAATCTTCAATGTACCTGCCACCTTCTTCATGCTCTTGATTTGGGCGCTACCCCCCACACGAGAAACGGAAATACCCACGTTAATGGCCGGTCTGAAACCTTGATTGAACAAGTCGGTTTCCAAGAAAATCTGTCCGTCTGTGATAGAAATGACATTGGTCGGAATATAAGCAGACACGTCTCCTGCCTGAGTTTCAATAATCGGTAGGGCTGTAAGCGAACCCCCTCCCTTTACTTTGCCTTTCAAGCTATCAGGTAAGTCGTTCATCTGTTCGGCCACTTCTTGTTGGTTGATGATCTTGGCGGCTCTTTCCAACAAACGGGAATGTAGGTAGAAAATGTCTCCCGGATAAGCTTCACGACCTGAAGGACGGCGAAGAATCAAAGATACTTCTCGATAGGCTACGGCCTGCTTGGAGAGGTCATCGTACACCACCAACGCATCACGACCAGTATCGCGGAAATATTCACCGATGGCAGCTCCGGCAAATGGAGCAAAGTATTGAAGGGCGGCAGGATCGGCCGCAGTAGCGGCTACTACAATGGTATAGTCCATTGCTCCCTTTTCCTTCAAGGTATTGACAATGTTAGCTACGGTAGAACCTTTCTGACCAACGGCTACATAGATACAATAAACAGGCTTTCCGGCTTCATAATTGGCTTTTTGATTGATGATGGTGTCAATGGCGATGGCCGTTTTTCCAGTCTGACGGTCGCCGATAATCAATTCACGCTGACCGCGTCCGATAGGAATCATGGCATCCACCGACTTCAATCCGGTTTGCAACGGTTGATTTACCGGTTGACGGAAGATAACGCCGGGAGCTTTTCTTTCAAGCGGCATTTCGCAAAGTTCCCCTCCAATCAATCCTCGTCCGTCAAGTGGCTCTCCGGTCGGATCAATGACACGCCCCAACATGCCCTCTCCTACCTTGATGGAGGCGATTCGTTTGGTTCGCTTTACCACCATGCCTTCCTTAATCTGGTCGGTAGGACCAAGCAAAACGGCACCCACATTGTCTTCTTCGAGGTTCATCACAATGGCTTTGATTCCATTGTCGAACTCCAACAACTCATTGGCTTCCGCATTGAGCAAACCGTAGATGCGAACTACACCATCGCTTACTTGAAGCACAGTTCCCACCTCCTCGAATTGAAGCGAGGTATCAATTTCCTTGAGTTGCTGAAGCAAGATTTCGGAAACTTCACTGGGTTTTATATTTTCTGACATAATTTTCAATTGAATGATTACACTATTCTTCGGTTCTTCTCAATAAACTGCTGCTTGATACGACGCATTTGGTCGGCTACGCTGGCATCCAAACGATAGGTGTTGATCTCGAAGATGAAACCACCTTCTATGCTCGGATCAACCTTTGTAGCAAACTCGGCCGTACCTCCGGCAGCGTCTACGACAATCTTTCGGATACGTTCCACCTCTTCAGAAGCGATGGGAACAGCTGTTGTAAGCTTGCCCACACGAATCTTTTCCTGCTTGCGATACAAGTCGATGAAGCTCTGGTTGATATACATCAGAAACTTCTCCCGCTTTTCCTGTATCACAAGGTCGAAGAACTTCTGCATTTGTATGGAGATGTTTCCACCGGCTGCCTGCTTCAAGATTGTCCGCTTGTCTTCCCGACTCATGACGGGCTTTTCCAACGACTGGCGAAACTCGGGTACTTTACGGAAACTTTCCCGTAATGTCAAGGCTTCACGATAAACCGTAGCGGCCACCCCGGCTTCGTTGGCAAACATCAGCAAGGCTCTGGCATATCGCATGGAAATGGCACCTATATACATAATTGTCAGTTTTTAGAAACGTGGGTTAATTCATCAAGCATGCGGTCTATCATCTGCATTTGCTCCTTGTCTGTATCCAAGTTCTTACGCAACACCTTTTCGGCAATGTCAACCGAAAGCACAGCCACTTGGCGGCGAATATCGCGGATGGCATCTTCCTTTTCAGCCTGAATCTGTCGGCGTACTTCAGCCAACATCCGGTCGCCTTCGATACGTGCTTGCTCTTTGGCTTCACGCACGATACGTTCGCGAGCTTCGGCGGCTTCCTTCAAGATACGTACCTGCTCCTCGTTGGCTTTCGCCAAAATGCTTTCGCCTTCGGCCTTGATGTTGGCAAGCTGTTCGTTGGCTTCTTTGGCTACAATCAGCGAGTGGTCGATGTACTGCTTCCGTTCTTCCACCATCTTTGTGATGACGGGAAAACCGAACTTGGCAAGCACAAAGAACACGATGCCGAAAGAAAGCAGCATCCAGAAAAGCAAACCGCTATCGGGCACTAACAATGACATAGGCTCGAACGATTAGAGTGCAAGGAAACAAACTACAATAGCAAACAAGGCTACCCCTTCCACCAAAGCGGCAATGATAATCATACTCATACGAATATCTCCGGCGGCTTCCGGTTGGCGAGCAATGGCTTCCATAGCCGAACTACCGATTTTTCCGATACCCAAACCGGCTCCGATTACAGCGATAGCAGCTCCGATAGCTGCACCCAATTTACCCAAACTTGCACCGGCTGCTGCCTGCAATAACATAGTTGATAGTAACATAATTCTTAATATTTTAATTGTTATAATTTTAAATTTCCAATTCTTAATTTTCAATTTACGAATGGTGTGCTTCTGCTCTCGACATACCGATAAATACGGCCGAAAGCATGGTAAACACATACGCCTGAATGAAGGCCACCAACACTTCCACGCAATTCATGAAGATACAGAACAAGACTGATACAACCGTCATGGACGTGCTGATAACTGCTCCCATACCGGCAGTTACAAATACAATGCTTGTCAAGGCCAAGATGATGGAGTGTCCGGCCATGATGTTGGCAAACAGACGAATCATCAAGGCGAAAGGCTTGGTAAAGATACCAAACAATTCGATGGCAGGCATCAAAGGTACCGGACATTTCAACCAAGTAGGTACTTCCGGCCAAAGGATTTCTTTCCAATATTCCTTTGTGCCAAACAGGTTGACCGCCAAGAAGGTGCAGAGAGCCAATACCACCGTAACGGCGATATTTCCTGTTACATTACCCCCACCCGGAAAGACGGGAATCAGCCCCATGATGTTGTTGACAAAAATAAAGAAGAAGGCCGTAAGCAAGTAGGGCGAATATTTCTTATAGTCCTTCCCTACACAACTTTTAATCACATCCTCTTCGATCATCATGATGAACATTTCCATAAAGCCGACAAACCCTTTGGGAGCCGGGCTTTCCGGACTTGAACGCTTGTACCAACGGGCGGTGTAGAGGATGACACCAATCACCACCAAGCAGTTGATGAATAGCGAAAGAACCGTTTTGGTGATGGAGAGGTCGAACGGACGAACTTCTTCGCCATTGGCTTTCACTTCCACGACCTTGCCTTCATAATCGCCCTCGGTGGCTATCTTGAAGCCTTCGTATGTTTCTCCTTCCGAGTGAAGCAGGTGTGCCGACGAGAAACAATGCCAGCCGCTTTCATTGCTATATACAATGATGGGTAGCGATAGGCTAAAATGCTTGTCTCCCCACGAAGTGATGTGCCATTCGTAGGCATCCTGAATGTGATGGAAGACGATTTCTTTTGCGTCCACCTTCTCTGCTTCCTGAGGCTCTGAGGCTTTTACCGGAATAGCCAACATCAGGCAGAGGACGAGACCTGCTATGTATTTCATTGCTTTCATTTCTTGTTCTTTATCTTCTTTCCTTGTTCGTAACGGAAGAAAAACCAACTTTCAAAAACCATACTAATCAGGTAAAAGGCCAAAAATGTCAGGAAAAATTCCACTTTCTTTTCTTCTACCTTTACCGCATAGACCAGCAGGATTATCATGGAAAACATCATTTTAATGCCTTTCGTTCCTAAATAAACCAGTTGAAGCTTCTGCGGTGCAAATTTCCGACATGTTTCAAACATGGATATGGTAAACCAACCGAAGATGTAGAAGAACACCGGAATGAACGGATACCATTCAAAATAATGCTCCGGAAATCCTTGAGCCAAGATTGGCCCAATCGTCCATCCGGCCACCAACATCAGCAAGGTGTACCAGGTTATGAAAAGTTTCTTTGTCAGTGAGACACTCATTGGCAATGTCCGTTTTTATGTTTCTACACAAGCGGATATAACGTTTTTCTTTATTTCTACAAAACCTCCCAATATGGCAATTTCGGTCGGTTTCCCTTCTTGCACATAGGTTATCTTCCCATTTTCCAAAGCCGAAATCAAAGCGGCATGTTTGGGCAAAACGGTAAAGCTTCCCTTTGCTCCGGGGAACTTGGCACTTTCCACTTTCCCTTCAAAGATGACTCCTTCGGGTGTGGCGATTGTCATATCCAATAATTCACTCATAACTTATTAGTTAGCATTGGCACTCTCTACTAATTTCTTTCCTTTTGCAATGGCTTCTTCAATGGTGCCTACATTCAAGAAAGCCTGTTCGGGCAAATCGTCTACCTCACCATCGAGAATCATCTTGAATCCCTTGATGGTGTCTTCGATATTGACCATCACGCCAGGAACCCCTGTAAACTGCTCTGCTACCGAGAACGGTTGAGACAAGAAGCGTTGCACACGACGGGCGCGATTCACCGTCAGACGGTCTTCGTCCGAAAGCTCGTCCATACCGAGGATGGAAATAATGTCCTGAAGCTCCTTGTTGCGCTGGAGAATCTGCTTTACCCGTTGGGCTACGTTGTAATGCTCTTCTCCCACGATGTTCGGATCGAGGATTCGGGAAGTGGAATCCAATGGATCAACGGCCGGATAGATTCCCAATTCCGTAATCTTACGACTCAATACGGTGGTGGCATCAAGGTGGGTAAAGGTTGTAGCCGGAGCCGGATCGGTCAAGTCATCGGCCGGTACATATACGGCTTGTACAGAGGTAATGGAGCCGTTCTTGGTCGATGTGATTCGTTCCTGCATCTTACCCATTTCGGTGGCTAAGGTTGGCTGATAACCTACGGCAGAGGGCATACGGCCAAGCAAAGCCGACACTTCCGAACCGGCTTGGGTAAATCGGAATATGTTGTCGATGAAGAAAAGAATGTCGCGAGAGCCTTCCCCTTCCTTCTGGTCGCGGAATGCTTCGGCTACCGTCAGACCGGACAGGGCTACCGACGAACGGGCACCCGGTGGTTCGTTCATCTGTCCGTACACCAATGTGGCTTGCGATTTCTTTACTTCCTCATAGTCTACCTTTGACAAATCCCAATGGCCTTCTTCCATGCTCTTCTTGAACTCTTCTCCGTAGCGGATGACACCTGATTCAATCATCTCACGTAACAAATCGTTTCCCTCGCGAGTACGTTCTCCTACTCCGGCAAACACAGAGAATCCGTTGTGCTTCTTGGCAATGTTGTTGATAAGCTCCATAATCAAGACGGTCTTACCTACACCAGCCCCGCCAAACAAACCGATTTTACCCCCTTTGGAATACGGTTCGAGCAGGTCAATGACCTTGATACCTGTGTACAATACTTCCTGGGTGGTGGAGAGGTCTTCAAACTTGGGTGGTTCCCGATGGATGGGATATGCCCCTTCCTTATTAAGCTCAGTCATTCCATCTACTGCCTCGCCTACTACATTCATCAACCGGCCTTTGATTTGGTCGCCGATGGGCATGGTTATCGGATGTCCGGTAGGAATCACTTCCATTCCTCGACGTAGGCCATCGGTGCTGTCCATCGCCACAGTACGAACGGTGTCTTCGCCGATGTGTTGCTGTACTTCAACGACCAGCGTGCGGCCGTTGTCGCGCTTGATGACAAGCGCATCATGAATGCTTGGCAGAAGCAAGGCCTGATCGATATTCTTTCCTTCAAAGTAAACATCGACCACCGGCCCAATTACTTGGGAGATATGTCCTATTAATTGCGACATAAACGTATTTTTTAATCTTTATAAATCTATAACAAAAAAGTGCAGTATGCTTGTTTAAAACACACTGCACAAAGTTAGAAAATATTTTCAATAGGCCAAGCGTTTTTTGGGCTTAATGACCTTTTTCGACTAATCTTGGAGAAAGATTGAAAATTGTTCGGATTTATACCCCCTCTTGAGAGGGGATTAAGGGGTGTGTGAGACACACACCGGTGGTTGCATTTTATGCTTGATGCAATCTAACACACCCCCTGCCCCCTCTCAAGAGGGGGAAATAAATTACTCCTCAACAAACAACCCGTCTCTGGACAACTGATGCTTCAGATTGGCTACGCCGAGGGCTACGATGGCCGCTACAACCGAAGTATGCTCCATGTATTCGGGAATACTCTTGGTGTAGAGGTCTCTTTCTGTATGCCAGATTTCGCCATAGTTGAAGTTGTATCCTTTAAAGTCTTGCTCGCGGAAGCTGAAGGTTGGCACGCCCTTCACAGCAAATACACTGGCATCGGTTCCACCCGTTGAAGTCGGCTTCTTGCGAGGCTGGGCTACGGTTACTTCAAAAGGATAGTCGGGGTTGATGTCCTTGAGGGGCTTGCAGATTTCCACAAAGTCGTCGTACATGACTTGCGAAACGGCTATGCCCACCGGAGGAGTCGGACCACCATCGCGGTTGAAGAGGTTGGCTATCTTGGGCAATTTGTCCTTGTGTGTCTTGCAGAAGGCTTCGGCTCCCAACAATCCGAATTCCTCGGCGGCAAAGGCCACGAAAAGAATGGTGCGTTTGGGCTTGGCTCCCGAAAGGGCAATCAGTCGGGCGGCTTCCATCATGGGAGCAATCCCTGTGCCACAATCCACACCGCCCGTAGCTACGTCGTAGGCATCCAAGTGGCCGCTGATGATGACATATTCGTCGGGATAATGGGTGCCTTTGATGGAGGCTACCACGTTATGGTATTTCACCGGGCCAAGCTTGAAATGGTTGCGGATATCGAACTCCAACCAGAACTCGCGTCTCTCCTGAGCCATCTTCTTGATGACAGCAAACTGATTCTCGTCCAACTTGATGTCGCAGACTTCGGGCAGATTGTCGAAGGTGGTCGACTTGTCGTTGACCATCGGACGGTCGTACAAAGCTCGGATAGGCACTGTGGAGGATTGGATAAAGCCAAGCACACCTGCTTCGACCATTTCGCGATAGAACAAGCCCGGGATTTCCTTGACGGGCAAAAGCGGCTCGTTGGTCTTGTTCATGTAGTTGTTGCGACGGATGACGTTGTTCTTCTTGGCTACTTCTTCCAACTGCTTTTTCTGTTCTGCTCGAATGGAATCATCCTTTGCCGAATGCCCCAACGGCCAACCCGCATTGGTGCCTCCTACCAGCACCCAAGCTCCTTTCAGCTGATGCTTCATGCGGTTGAACTCGGCTTCTGTCTGTGGCTCAATCAGCACATGACCGCATTGCAAGCCTTTCGTTCCCGAGGTGTACGAGGGGGTTGCAAAATGCAACGTCATCGGTTGGTCGCCACCAATCAGACGGCCAAACCAGGGGCCTCTATTGAAGCCTACGGGTACCTCGCCCGCTTCTTCCAGATGGGCTTCGATTCCCCATTTCTTGAATTCACGCAACATCCATTCGGCGGCATTCTCGTAAGCGTCCGAGCCAACCAAGCGTCCGCCAAAGCGGTTGGTCAGAATGTCAAGATGGTGCATAGTCTGATTGTCTGTTTGGGCTGTCTCAATGATTTTCTTGACAGCGGCAGGCTGGGCATTCACAAAGCCCAAGCAGCATACAAACAAGGCAAATGTTGTTATAAAAGATCTTTTCAATGACATAATTTATTGTTTTTGATTAATCGTTGCAAATATACACACTTTCTCAATGCCAATGTCCGTTTTTGTCCGTATTTGTCCGTTTTTGTCTTTATTTGTCCGTATTTGTCCGCAGATTGGGGCATTGGGGGGATTTTGCAAGAGCTTTTTGAAAGACTTCTTCATCTGTTTCAGAAAAGCTTTTCAGGTTTTGAACATGGACTATTCAGGAGGAGATCGGGAAATGCGTTCTCAGGGGTAGTCAGGTAGTCAGTTCATTTTACGCCATATACTTGTCAGTTTCTTATGTTTGTAAAAATAATTCATTAATATATATAATGTATTATATATATTAATAATTTTTGAAAGGCAGTTATCATAGGAAAAAAACAACTGACTACCTGACTACCTGATTACCCCTATCCATTTCCTGAGTACGACGGTCTGACAGATAAGTCTTGTATCTCTCTAATTCTGAGGCAGTTTCCTTAATAGCCCAAGCAATGATAGAGAGGTCGTCTATCAAGCCAGGCGGGATGAAATCGGGCAAAAAGTCCAATGGAGTGATGATATAAATGATGGCGGCCACCACCACTAACAGCTTTTTTACGTCGTAATCCTTGTATTTTCCGGTAGCAATGTCGCTTAAATAGTCGCGAATCAGCAAGAGGTTTTCTTTGGCTCCAGACAGTCCTTTCTTGGAGATATACTTCCCCAACTGGAGAATCAATGTCTTCATTCGCCAGGGGTTGAACGCATAAATCTTTGCTTTTTCCAGCCAGTTGCCTTTCAGAAATCGAGTTATAAAGTTCATTTTCTTTTTATTTTTGAAATTTATTCCCCTCTTGAGAGGGAGAAGAGGGTGTGTTAGAATGCATCAAATTTGTCATTCAGAACGAAGCAAAGTGTAGTGAAGAATGACAGTCTGTGTTAACACACAAATATCATCGCAAAAATAAACATTTGCAAACATATTCCCTTACAATAAACCGTTTTTTATAACAAAAATTTGACAAAAACAGATTTTATTTTACCTTTGCAAAGTGGTTTATACATTATAAAGATATATCAATTTTATGACTAATAACGAAAACGGACGCAGAGGTTTCCTCAAGAAATTGGGCGTGGCGGGTGCTGTTATGTCGGGTTTGAACCTCTTTGGTTGCTCCAAAAAGGCTTCAGAAAGTGGCATTTCGGGCGAAAAAACGGCTTCAAACAAGGGAAATGGCACCATGACTTACCGGGTAAACTCTACCACAGGCGACAAAGTTTCCATCCTCGGCTATGGCTGTATGCGCTGGCCGATGAAGAAAAACGAGGCAGGAAAGGACGTAGTTGACCAAGAAAAAGTGAACGAACTGGTGGATTATGCCATCGAACATGGGGTAAATTTCTTTGATACGGCTCCCGTTTATTTGCAAGGTCAGTCGGAAGCGGCTACGGGCATTGCCCTGAAACGTCATCCACGTGATAAGTATTTCATTTCTACCAAGATGTCGAATTTCGGAGTAACGGATTTTAACAGCTGTGTAAAGATGTATCAGAACTCATTCAAGAACCTTCAAGTAGATTACATCGACTACTATCTGTTGCACAATTTAGGGCGAAGTTTGGATAATTTCAAGCAACGGTTCATCGACAACGGACTGCTCGACTTCCTCTTGAAAGAACGTGAAGCAGGCCGAATCCGTAACCTCGGCTGGTCTTTTCATGGCGACCAGGAGGTCTTCGACTATGTGCTGAACATGGGTGTGAAATGGGATTTCGTGCTTATCCAGCTGAACTATGTAGACTGGCGACATGCCGATAAGGGCAGAAATGTAAATGCGGAATATCTGTATAACGAGTTGGCTAAGAGAAACATATCCGTCAATGTGATGGAGCCGTTGTTGGGTGGCCGTCTCTCGAAGATGAATGACCATTTGGTAGCCCGTCTGACACAACGCCGCCCCGAAGAGAGTGTGGCTTCTTGGGCATTCCGTTTTGCCGGCCATCATCCGGGCGTGCTGACTGTACTCAGCGGCATGACCTACAAGGAGCACTTGGAAGACAATCTCCACACCTACTCCCCCCTTGAACCCTTGTCGGAGGAAGAGCTTGTTTTCTTGGAAGAAACTGCCCAGTTGTACAAGAAATATCCGGTCATCAACTGCAACGATTGTAAATATTGTATGCCTTGTCCGTATGGCATTGACATTCCGGCCATCCTCTTACATTATAATAAATGTGTAAACGAAGGAAATGTGCCTAAGGACAGCCAGGATCCCAACTATCGGGCGGCTCGTCGGGCTTATCTGGTGAGCTATGATCGTAGTGTGGAGAAGCTTCGCCAGGCCGACCATTGTACGGGATGTGGCCAATGCAACAAGCATTGTCCGCAACGAATTGACATTCCGAAAGAGATTCATCGTATCGACGCTTTCATCGAACAGTTGAAGCAAGAAACCTTATAATCAGAACGAATAAAACGAAAAAACTATGAACAGTAAGATAAGAAGAATTTTGGCGTTGGTATTCTTTGTGCTGATTACCTTGCTTTTTCTCGATTTCACCGGAAGCATTCATGCCTGGTTCGGCTGGATGGCCAAGATTCAGTTCCTTCCGGCTGTATTGGCCTTGAATTTCGGGGTAGTAATCGCTTTAGTGCTACTTACCCTGCTCATGGGGCGCATTTATTGCTCCGTTATCTGTCCGTTAGGTGTCCTTCAGGATATTTTTGGTTGGCTTGGCAAAAAAGCCAAGAAAAACCGTTACACGTACTCCAAACCTAAGCACATTCTTCGCTATGGGATGTTAGGATTGTTTGTCCTTGCTATGGTAGCCGGATTTACTTCCTTTGCGGCTCTCATTGCGCCGTATAGTGCCTTCGGACGTATTGCTTCCAACCTCTTGGTTCCGGTCTACCTCTGGGGGAACAACCTTTTGGCTTCGTGGGCAGAAAGCATGGAAAGCTATGCCTTTTACAGCGTAGATGTATGGCTGAAGGGTGGCATTACATTGGTAGTAGCGGTAATTACATTGGTGGTATTGGTAGTGCTTGCTTGGCGAAACGGCCGTACTTATTGCAACACCCTTTGTCCGGTGGGTACCGTATTGGGCTTCCTTTCTCGCTACTCCTATCTGAAACCGATGATTGACACGTCAAAATGCAACGGCTGTGGCCTTTGCGCCCGTAATTGCAAGGCATCTTGTATCGACTCGAAAACACATCAGATAGATTATAGCCGTTGTGTGGTTTGCCTGGATTGCATTGACAAGTGTCGCAAGGGAGCTATCAAGTATGTACCTCGCACTCAGAAACAATCTGCAACGGCCGCCTCTGCACCCGACCAAAGCCGTCGTGCCTTCCTGACCGCTACTGCTTTGATGGGAGCCGGTATAGCCACCGCACAGAAGCAAAAGATGGACGGAGGATACGCCACCATCATAGACAAGGAAATCCCAAAGCGAAAGACACCGATTACTCCTTTCGGCTCTCTTAGTGCAAAGAATTTGGCACAGCATTGTACAGCCTGCCAGCTCTGTATCTCGGCCTGTCCGAATCAAGTGCTTCGCCCTTCAACCGACCTGAACCGCTTTATGCAACCGGAAGTACAGTACGAACGCGGTTATTGTCGCCCGGAATGTACCCGTTGCTCGGAAGTATGTCCTACGGGAGCCATTCGACCGATAACAAGGGAAGAAAAGAGTTCCATTCAGATTGGTCGTGCCGTATGGAGACGTTGCCATTGTATCGTTCATACCGACAAGGTGGAATGTGGCAACTGCGCCCGTCATTGTCCGACTGGAGCCATTCAGATGGTTCCTCAAAAAGCCAATGATCCCAAGTCTCTCAAGATTCCAGTCATCAACACCGAACGTTGTATCGGATGTGGAGCTTGTGAAAATCTTTGTCCGTCTCGTCCATTCAGTGCCATTCACGTGGAAGGACATGAGGTTCATAAAGAAATTTAAAAGGAAATTATGTAACGGTGAACGAATTGTTCACCGTTTTTTTTGTATGATGGATACCATAAAAACGAAAAAAGACATCCTGCTGGATGCCTCTATTTTTGTTGTATGCTTTTCCTTTTAAAGTCTTCTTATCAGTTAAGATAAGAAGAAAGTTCAGACGCTTTCACGTCTTTGGCGATGATAACACCGTTCTTGTCTAACAGATAATTTTTAAAACCTTTCTGAAGACGATAAGTCTTGTACAGACTTGATTTCTGACCATTCAAATCCACATAACAATTGGATGCTGGAATTCGGTCTTGCTTAATGGTTCCGTTAAATATTGATTCATATTCATCAAACGAAACTGAAACCATTTCTACGTTGTCGGCCTCACTGATTGCATGGCTCAAGGTTGCGTTCTGCATTCTTGAAGATGCATCGTAGCTGGCCCAAAAACTAAGCAGTACATATTTACCTCTTAAGTCTTTCAAGTTCATAGACTGCTTTTCCTTTCCGAAGTTGAACTCAGGAGCTTTATCTCCTATCGACAACCCTTCTGTCGGTGTATCTTTCCCTACGAAAGAGAAAGAAATAAAGGAAATCATTAACAATACAACAAAAATCCCACTTACATTTTTAATCATGTAATCCGATTTTGGTTAATACTATCCGGGGCTGACTAAGCAGCGTTTCCTACCCGGAACATTGCTTTGATTCTAATTCTCAGAATCTTTTTACCTTGAAAACTGGGGCAAAGGTAAGGAATATTTATTTTACGGCAAAGAAAAAGCCATTAAAAGTATGTTTTTTAGCATATTTTTGACTATTCAAAGGAAAAATCAGCCTTAGAATAGGGGTTGAAATAGATTATTTGCGTATTTTTGTTGTTACTAATAAATAATAAATGATATGGATACAAGCACAGAACTTATTCTAATCAGAATAACCGGCCTTGACAGACCGGGATTGACTGCTTCTATTACAGAAACACTATCCAAGTATGATGTAACTATCTTAGATATTGGACAGGCGGATATTCATAGTACGCTTTCATTGGGCATTTTGTTCAAGAGCCTGATGCAAGACTCCGGAAATATCATGAAAGAGCTTTTGTTCAAGGCTTCCGAACTGGGGGTAAACATTCGCTTCTACCCTATCTCGGTGGAAGAATACGAAGAATGGGTAAGCCGCCAGGGTAAAGACCGCTATATTTTAACCTTATTAGGACGTAAACTGACGGCCAAGCAAATTACGGCCGTAACCAGCATCTTGGCCGAACAAGGCTTGAACATTGATGCCATCAAGCGTCTGACCGGCCGTCAACCTTTGGACGAATGTAAATCGAATGTACGTGCCTGCATTGAATTGTCTGTACGTGGCACTCCTCGCGACCGCGAAGAAATGCAACGTAACTTGATGCAACTCAGTAGCGAGCTGGCGATGGATTTCTCTTTCCAGCGCGACAACATGTATCGCCGTATGCGACGATTGATTTGTTTTGATATGGACTCTACCTTAATTCAGACAGAATGTATCGACGAGCTTGCCGAACGTGCCGGTGTAGGCGACCAAGTACGTGCCATCACTGAGAGTGCCATGCGTGGAGAAATAGACTTCAAAGAAAGCTTTACCCAACGGGTGGCTTTACTTAAAGGACTTGACGAAAGCGTCATGAAAGAGATTGCCGAGAACCTTCCTATCACAGAGGGCGTGGAACGCTTGATGTTCGTTTTGAAACGTTATGGCTATAAGATTGCTATCCTTTCGGGGGGATTTACCTATTTTGGTGAATATTTACAGAAGCGTTTCGGCATTGATTATGTCTATGCAAATGAGTTGGAAATCATTGACGGCAAGCTGACCGGTCGTTATTTAGGCGATGTAGTCGATGGTAAACGCAAGGCAGAACTGTTACGTTTGATTGCTCAAGTGGAAAAGGTCGATATTGCACAGACCATTGCCGTAGGCGATGGAGCCAACGACCTGCCGATGCTTTCTTTAGCCGGTTTGGGAATTGCTTTCCATGCCAAGCCAAAGGTCGTAGCCAATGCCAAGCAGTCGATCAACACAATAGGCCTTGATGGAGTGCTTTATTTCTTGGGATTCAAGGACTCTTACTTGGAAGAACGAGGAAAATTCTAACTGTAAACGATGAATTAACTATATAAGATGAAATTTTCGGAACTGAATCTTGACGAGAGTGTGCTTCAGGCATTGGATGCCATGAACTTCAAGGAGTGTACTCCCGTTCAAGAACATACTATACCGGTCATATTGGAAGGCCGGGATTTGATTGGGGTGGCTCAAACTGGCACAGGCAAGACAGCCGCCTATCTACTACCTGTCTTGAATCAGTTGAACAAAGGAACGTATCCCTCCGAAGCGATTAACTGTATCATCATGTCGCCCACTCGCGAATTGGCTCAACAGATAGACCAGCAAATGGAAGGCTTTTCTTACTTCATGCCAGCATCGAGTGTAGCGGTTTATGGAGGAAATGACGGGGTTCGTTTTGAACAAGAAAAGCGTGGCTTGACGTTGGGAGCCGATGTAGTCATTGCCACTCCCGGGCGTTTGATTAGCCATTTGAGTTTGGGATACGTGGATTTATCCAAAGTTTCCTTCTTTATTTTGGATGAAGCCGACCGTATGCTCGACATGGGTTTCTACGACGACATCATGCAGATTGTCAAATTCTTACCCAAAGAACGGCAAACAATCATGTTTTCGGCCACCATGCCTGCCAAAATTCAGCAGTTGGCCAACACCATCCTGAATAATCCGGTTGAGGTCAAACTTGCAGTTTCCAAGCCGGCCGACAAGATTATCCAGACGGCTTATATTTGTTACGAAAACCAAAAGTTGGGAATCATCCAATCTTTGTTTGAAGACCAAACCCCGGAACGCGTGATTGTTTTTGCTTCTTCTAAACTGAAAGTCAAGGAAGTAACCAAAGCTTTCAAGAGAATGAACCTAAACGTCGGCGAAATGCACTCGGACTTGGAACAATCGCAACGCGACCAGATTATGCATGAGTTCAAAAACGGACGAATCAACATCTTAGTGGCAACCGACATTGTTTCCCGAGGCATTGACATTGACGACATCCGCTTGGTCATCAACTACGATGTTCCTCATGACTGCGAAGACTATGTACACCGAATCGGTCGTACAGCCCGAGCCAACAATGACGGCTGTGCCATCACATTTGTGAGTGAAAAAGAGCAGACGCACTTCAAAACCATCGAAGATTTCTTGGAAAAAGACATCTATAAGATTCCGGTTCCCGAAGAATTGGGTGAAACACCCGAATATGCTCCCAAGACCGCTTCCACATTCAAGGAAAAAAGAAAATCTTACGGAAGATATGGGAAGGGCAAGAAAACACCCAACCGTTCTTATCAGAGAAAGCCGAAGAAAGAATAAAATAAGGAGGGGAATTTAAAGCAAAGCATTTTATGAACGAAACTCCCGAACTACTCGTATATAAAGCCTCTGCAGGTTCAGGCAAGACTTTTACCTTAGCGGTGGAATATATCAAACACTTGATTCGTAATCCTTATGCCTACCGTCATATTCTGGCAGTAACCTTTACCAACAAGGCCACCACCGAAATGAAAGAACGCATTTTAGGACAGCTGTATGGTATTTGGATCAATGCACCTGAATCGGCTCCCTACCTTTCAAAACTTGCTGAGGAATTACAAATAGCTGAAGAGGAAATCCAAAAAGCAGCAAAGAAAGCATTGGATTTGCTTATTCATGATTACAGCCGTTTCCGAATAGAAACGATTGACTCTTTTTTCCAGTCCGTCATGCGCAATTTGGCTCGTGAGTTGGAATTAGGAGCCAACCTTACCATCGAACTGGACAATTCTACGGCATTGAGTGAAGCAGTGGATTCCATGATTGAAAAGCTTGACCGCCATTCTCCAGTGCTTTACTGGTTATTGGACTACATCGAAGAACGGATTCAAGACGACAAGCAATGGAAGGTAGCCAACGAAATCAAAGAGTTCGGGAAAAACATCTTCAACGAAGAATACATCGAGAAAGGTCAGGCACTACGCGAGAGTTTGAAAGACAAGGATTGTATCAAAAACTATCGCCAAATGTTGAAGACATTGGAGCAAGAAGCCTTAGAGCAAATGAAAGGCTTTGGCGAACAATTCTTTGGAACCTTAGAGATTCATGGACTAAGCGTAGACAACTTGAACAGAAAGAGTACAGGCATTGCCAGCTATTTCAATAAACTATTAAAAGGTGAAACGGACGACTCCATCCGTAACACAACCGTAGAAAAGCATCTGAATAGTGCAGACAACTGGGCAACTCAAAACTCGTCTGCCCGAGACAAGGTTGTCTCATTGGCGCAAACCGAATTGATTCCTTTGCTTCAGGAAGCAGAACACTTCCGTAGCAAGAATAACCGCATCATCAATTCCTGTCAGCTATCTTTGCGTCATGTAAACAACATCCGTCTATTGGCCAACATTGACGAAGAAATACATCTCTTGAACGAAGAAAACAACCGTTTTTTATTGGCCGACACGAATGCACTTCTCCATAATATCATACGAGAAGGCGATCCTTCTTTCGTCTTTGAAAAGATTGGAACAAGTATTCGGAATGTCATGATAGATGAATTTCAAGACACCTCCCGTATGCAATGGGATAATTTCAAGCTGCTGCTTCTGGAAGGTCTTTCGCAAGGAGCCGACAGTTTGATCGTGGGCGATGTCAAGCAATCCATCTATCGTTGGAGAAATGGAGACTGGGGTATCTTGAATGGATTGAAGAACCACATTGGCCCCTTCCCTATTCGAGAAGAAACCTTGAATACCAACCATCGTAGTGCGGCGAACATCATCCGTTTTAATAATGAATTGTTTACTTCTGCCTGCCAGATATTAAACGACACTTACCATAAAGAACAAGGGAAAGATTGTGAGGAGCTGAAAGGGGCTTACAAGGATGTCATTCAGAAAATCGGCAAGGATTCGTCTGAAGGTTCTGTAAAAATAACCTTCCTATCCCCCAAAGAAGAAATTGATTATCAAGAAGATACTCTACAGCATTTGGTTGAAGAAGTAGAAACGATGCTTCAACAAGGAGTACAAATCAATGATATGGCTATTTTGGTGCGTAAGAATTACCTCATCCCAATCATTGCCGAATACTTCGACAAGCACACCCGACATCGAATTGTTTCGGATGAAGCTTTCCGGTTGGATGCTTCCATTGCTGTCTGCATGCTATTGGATGCACTTCGCTATTTGGTAGAACCCGAAAATCGGATAGCCAAAGCCCAGTTGGTCATCAATTATCAAAACGAGGTGCTTCAAAAGAAGTTAGACATGAACTCCTTGCTATTGGGAGATTTGGATAGTTTGCTTCCAAAGGCTTTTACCGAATCTCTGAATGAATTGCAGTTAATGCCTCTTTTTGAGCTGTTGGAGAAACTGTTTAATATCTTCCAGCTATCATTGATAGAAGAACAAACCGCCTATTTGTTTGCTTTCTATGATGCTGTGAACGACTATTTGCAGAAGAATTCATCGGAACTAACTGCATTTATTAAGTTTTGGGAAGAAAAGCTCTGTTACAAAGCCATTCCATCCGGAGAAATAGAAGGCATCCGCATCCTATCCATTCATAAATCGAAAGGATTGGAGTTCCATACCGTCTTTCTTCCTTTCTGCGATTGGAAGTTAGAGAACGAGAAGGCATCCTACATCTGGTGTTCTCCTCAAACCTCTCCTTTCAATCACTTGCAACTGCTTCCCATCAATTATGGCTCAAGCATGAATGAGTCCATCTACCATGACGACTATCTGAAGGAAAAACTTCAACTGTGGGTAGATAACTTGAACTTGCTCTATGTGGCTTTCACTCGCCCGAAAAACAACTTGGTTGTATGGTGTAAAGAAGGCGACAAAAATACTGTTTCCGAATTGATTGGAAGTGCCATTCTCAACACTTCTTGCCAAAAGCAAACACCCGAGAGTGATTCAGAAGGCCAAGAAGCCGAAGATTGTATCTACCAATTAGGCAACCTCTCCCCTTCTGTTAGCAAAAAACATCAAACCTCCTCTAACAAACTGATGACCATACCCGAAGGAATATCGGTACAATTAGAAAGTTTAGAAACGAACATCGACTTCAAACAATCCAATCGTTCGGCCGACTTCATCAATGGGGAGGAAGAACAAAGCGGGCAATACATCCGCCAAGGCCAACTGTTACACGCCTTGTTCTCCAACATTCATACGCACAAAGACATTCCACAAGCTATGGAACGGCTACGCATGGAAGGTATCATCGAATCGGGCAAACAAGAAGAACAGATTTTGAAGTTGGTAACTTGGGCTTTGAAACATCCAATGGTCAAAGAATGGTTCTCGGGAGAATGGAAACTTTATAATGAATGTACTATACTATATAAGGAAAAGGGGCAACTTCAAACCCGCCGTCCGGACCGCGTCATGATGAAAGACGGGCAAGTCATTGTCGTTGACTTCAAGTTCGGGAAGGCACAACCTCAGTATAAGGAACAGGTTCGTGAATATATGAACTTGCTGTCAAACATGGGATATACCCATATCCGAGGTTATTTATGGTATGTATTTAACAACGTTTTAGAAGAAATCAAATAATGATGGATAGTTTCTTAAAGCAGGTTGCAACCGACCTATACAAACGGAAGAATGGAAACCTTTCGCACACAGCTATCGTGTTTCCCAATAAACGTGCCGGTTTGTTCTTCAACGAACATTTGGCAGCGCAATCGGACAATCCCGTTTGGGCGCCGACGTACATCAGCATCAGCGAACTGTTTCGTGAACTTTCATCCTACGAAATAGCCGACTCTGTAAAATTGGTGTGCGAACTGTACAAAGTATTTCGCCAAGAAACCCAAAGCAAGGAATCATTGGATGATTTCTATTTCTGGGGAGAACTGCTCATCAGCGATTTCGACGATGCAGACAAGAACTTGGTAAACACAGACCAACTGTTTACTAATCTCCAAGACCTTCGAGCCATGATGAACGACTACACATTCATGGACAAAGACCAGGAAGCGGCTATCCAACAATTCTTTCATAACTTTTCCATCGAAAGAAGAACGGCTTTAAAGGAACGGTTCATCTCTATGTGGGATGTCTTGGGTAAGATTTATCGTAACTTCAAAGAGACCTTACAGCAACAACAATTGGCCTACGAAGGGATGCTTTATCGGGATGTTTTGGAAAACATCGACTTGAATGATTTGCCCTACGAAACATACGTATTTGTGGGATTCAATGTGCTTAATAAAGTCGAACATGAACTGTTTATGAAGTTACAGCAAGCAGGAAAAGCGCTTTTCTATTGGGACTACGATGAGTTCTACATGGAGAAGAAACACCATGAAGCCGGAGAGTTCATCAAACGAAACCTGAAAGATTTTCCTTCTGCATTAGCCGATGTGGAGTTTAATTCACTCCATCAAAAGAAAGAAATCAGATACATTTCTTCGCCAACCGAGAATGCGCAAGCACGTTATCTGCCTCAGTGGATACGCGAATACCTGACCGAGAACGAACGGGAAACGGCGATTGTATTATGCAATGAAGGTTTGTTGCAACCGGTGCTACACTCGCTTCCTTCCGAAGTCAAACACGTAAACATTACAATGGGATTTCCGTTGTCGCAAACTCCGGTTTACAGTTATTTGAACTCCTTGTTAGAAATGCAAATACAAGGATACAACCCCAAGACCGGACGTTATTCCTTTCAGTATGTTATGGCTGTACTCAAACATCCATACACACGCCGGTTATCTCAGTTTGCGGATAAGTTGGCTTTAGACTTGACAACCGACAACCGTTTTTATCCACTCCCCAGCGAGTTGTGTAGAGACGAGAACCTGACTTTGCTGTTCAAACCTATTAACGGTAATTTGGCTTTAACAGAATACTTGGCAACCACTTTGCAATCAGTAGCTAAGCTGTATCAACAAGAAACGAACGAACAGAAATCCGAAGCGTTCAACCAGTTGTATAGAGAGTCATTATTCAAAGCCTACACCACAGTCAACCGTTTTCATACGTTGATAGAGGAAAACGAATTGGCTGTACAACCGGAAACCTTCCGCCGTTTATTGGTTAAAGTGTTGTCAACAACCAACATTCCTTTTCATGGCGAACCGGCCATTGGTATGCAAATAATGGGAATCTTGGAGACCAGAAACTTGGATTTCCGACATGTGGTATTACTCTCTACCAATGAAGGACAGTTCCCCAAGAAAGGAAACGATGCATCGTTTATCCCTTACAACCTCCGGAAAGCCTTTGGCATGACCACTATCGAACATAAAATTGCCGTTTATGCCTACTACTTCTATCGCCTGCTACAACGGGCGGAAAAGGTAACATTAATGTACAACAACAGTTCCGATGGATTGAATCGGGGCGAATGGAGTAGATTCATGTTACAATTTTTGATAGAATGGCCGCACGATATTATACAGCAAACCTTAAAGGCCGGACAGTCTCCACAAGGAACAACGGAGATTTGTATTCCCAAAAACGAACAAGTGATGGAACGAATCCATCGAATCTTCAATCTAAAATACAATAAAAAGGCTAAATTTTCTCCTTCGGCTTTAAACTGTTATTTAGATTGTCAGCTGAAGTTCTACCTTAAATATATAGCCAACTTAGATACTCCTGACGAAGTGTCGGCTGAAATAGACTCGGCTACCTTCGGAAGTATCTTCCACAAGACAGCGGAATATATCTACACCGATTTGACTGCTCGTGGAAGCTTGATTACCAAAGAAGATATTGAGAAGCTCCTAAAAGATGATGTCCGTTTGGAAAATTATGTAGACAAGGCCTTCAAAGACCAGTTCTTCCATCTACCTGACACAGAGCAACCGGAATACAACGGCATACAACTCATAAACTCAGCGGTTATTCTGCGATATATCAAGCAACTGCTACGACATGACTTAAAGTATGCTCCTTTCGATTTCATTGGAACAGAGGAAAAGGTGGAAGAAGAAATCACCATTCATACAGCCGATGAAGATGTTCATTCACGCATAGGTGGGTACATCGACCGTTTGGATAGCAAAGGAGACACCCTTCGGATTGTGGATTATAAAACCGGTGGGAAAGCCGATACTCCTCCCAATGTGGCATCATTGTTTGTTCCGGACAAGAAGCGTTCCAACTACATCTTTCAAACATTCCTGTATGCCGCTATCATGAGCCGTCGTCAACAACTGAAAGTTGCCCCCTCTCTTTTATACATCCATCGGGCGGCTTCGGATGATTACTCATCAATCGTTTGTTTGAAAGAGCCTCGTAAGCCGGAACAACCTGTAACAGATTTCAGTATTTACGAACAAGAATTTCGAGAATATCTGCAAAAGCTATTGGAAGAAATCTTTGACAAGACATTGCCCTTTGAACAAACCAATGTAAAAGAGAAATGTGCCTATTGCGACTTCAAAAAGATTTGCAGAAAAAACGCTTAGGAGAAAAGACCTTCACACCAAAGAGACTTTGACCTTTCTCCAAAGAGAACGCTTGCAGTTTCGTAAGCCAACGAAGCAAGTCTCGTTAAGCCATGAGACTTGCTCCGTTGGGCAACGAGACTGCAAGCATTTTATCCCCTTCCCTACAACAATTTATTCTTTTCCCTTGCATTCCTGCAAGTTGGCTTATAAGTATTTGATTCATAAAAAGTTGGAATGGCAGGAAGCTAAAATTTTCCTGTCATTCCTTACATGGACTCAACTAAAATCAGGACGAACATACTTGCAGGAATGTAAGCACTTGCAAGATTTCCTGCAAGTATTTCTACCTATGTATCAACTACTTAGAAATGAAATTGCAGGAGTGCAATGAGATTCATAAAAAAAAGAAAGAGTAGCCAAAACTACTCTTTCTCTATAAGAAACGGATACACATCTATGCTCCGCACTTGAAGTCAACTTGATGGGAAATTATTCAAGTCCCATTTCCTTAGCCAATGCTTCGTATTCAGCCTTGCTTAACTTCCAATAGATAGCGAGCAAAGCATTTCCCCACAACTGGCTTTCGTTTGGTCTCAATTCACGAGCCTTTTCGTAATATGGCTTAGCCAATTCGTAGTATTCCTTAATCTTAGCTTCGTTGGTGTTGTACTTAGGATCGTCAAGATTAAGAGAAGAGTTTTCTTCTACGATGTCTTGTGCAGGAATTACATAACATTCACCTTTCTTAATGTAAGCTTCAGCTACCAAATTGCCGTTCAAAGCGATTACCTTATCCAAAACAGCTTGTGCAGCATCGTAGTTCTTGTTTTCAACCAACAAAACACCCTTTACATACAAATAGTACGGAGTTTCGTTAACAGCAAGCAACTTGTCAATCTGAGTCAATGCTTCTGTAACCAAGCCCTTAGACAAATAATAGTCCATTACATTACCTACGAAGTAATCTTGTGAAGGGAATCTTTCTGTACCTTCCTTAATAGTTTCCAACCATTTTACTGAGTCTACTTTTTCCTTACCATAAACTTCAGCCATGTACATCAATGATCTCCAACCTTCTTCGTCATTTTCCTTACCGATATTACCATACTTGATAACAGCATCCGGGTTCTGAACAGCAGAAGCAGCCATAGCAGCATAGTTAGCATACAATGAAGTCAATGTATCAGCCTGCAAAGCAGCAGCTTGGTCAGCAAAAATCGGGTTGTTGATTACATCCACATACATACCGAAATACTTCAATGCATTAGCGTGGTTGCCTACGTTGAATGCTTCAACACCACCATTCACCAAGTTAATACGCAATTGCGACAAAGTAGCTGCATTTTTCTTACGCAACTTAGGCTTCTTCAATTCACCGCTTGCTACCTTTGCTTGTTCTACTTCATCACACTTCAAATAGCAGTCGAACATCTTAAGCAAGCTGTTGTACAACTTATTTGTGTCCACCTTCAAGCTCTTGTCTACAGCTGACAAATAAAGCTTTTCGTTTTCTGCATCATAGATAGCCTTCTGGAAATCACCGGCCAATTTCCAAGTTTCAGGATCGTTAGCTGTTTCAGGATTTGTCAAAGCAGCTTCGATAATCTTAGCAGCTTCTTCCGGATTACCCTTCTTCGATTTAGCTTCCTTTACAACACTTACCTGTGCTGAAGCAGCAAATGCTCCAAACAACAAAGCCACTGTAAATAATACTTTCTTCATAATTTTTCGGATTTAATATTATACAATTGTTTATTCTTCATTTGGTTCTGAAGTTTCTTCCACGTCAGGAGTTTCCATTGGTTCAATCGTTACAATATCCTCTCCCGTTTCATTTTCCAAAACTTCTTCTTCCGGTTCGTCTGTTTCAGTCATCACCTTGCATACAGAACCGATTTGGTCATTGCGTTTTTCAAGATTAATCAATCTTACGCCCTGAGTTGCACGTCCCATAATGCGAACATCTTCTACCTTCAGACGAATGGTTATACCCGATTTATTAATAATCATCAAATCATTTTCATCTGTAACTGATTTTATGGCCACTAATTTACCGGTTTTTTCTGTAATATTCAAAGTTTTTACACCTTTTCCGCCACGATTTGTCTTACGATAGTCTTCAATGTCCGAACGTTTGCCATAACCTTGTTCAGAAACGACCATAATAGACTCGGTTTCAGCATCTTTTATACATATCATGCCGATTACTTCATCGTTTCCGTCTTCGTCCAAAGTCATGCCTCGTACACCGGTTGCTGTACGTCCCATCACACGCACCGCACTTTCGTGGAAGCGGATGGCACGACCATTGCGGTTGGCAATGATGATTTCATTGTCGCCATTGGTCATACGAACTTCAATCACCTTATCGTCTTCACGAATAGTAATGGCATTTACACCATTCTGACGAGGACGAGAATATTGTTCGAGCAATGTCTTCTTAATCACCCCATTCTTTGTACAGAACAACACATAATGGCTGTTGATGAATTCGGTGTCATTCAAGTTCTTCACACGCAAATAGGCTGTAACCACATCGCCCGGCTCAATGTTCAGCAAGTTCTGGATGGCTCGGCCTTTTGAAATCTTCGTGCCTTCCGGAATGTCGTACACCTTCAGCCAATAGCACTTACCCTTTTGGGTAAAGAACATCAACGTGTTGTGCATGGTAGCCGGATAGATGTGTTCTACAAAGTCTTCATCACGAGTCTCACTACCCTTAGAGCCTACTCCTCCTCTATTCTGAGTGCGGAAATCGGCCAACGGAGTACGCTTGATGTAACCCAAGTGAGAGATGGTTATCACAACTTGGTCATCGGCATAGAAGTCTTCCGGATTGAATTCTTCCGAAGCATATACGATTTCTGAACGACGAGGATCGCCATATTTTTCCTTCACTTCGATAAGCTCGTCCTTGATAACCTTCTTACAAAGCTCTTCGTTTACAAGAATTTCTTGATAATAAGCAATCTGCTTCATCAATTCTTCGTATTCTTCATGAAGCTGGTCTTGCATCAAACCTGTCAACTGACGCAAACGCATTTCTACGATGGCACGTGCTTGAACTTCTGACAATTCAAAGCGGCCCATCAAGTTTTGGATGGCTTCGTTCGGTGTCTTGGCCGCACGAATGATGCGTACAACTTCGTCAATATTATCCGAAGCAATAATCAAGCCTTCGAGGATGTGGGCGCGTTCCTGAGCCTTACGAAGTTCATATTGAGTACGGCGAATAACGACTTCATGACGATGTTCAACAAAGTGTCTGATCATATCTTTCAATGTCAAACACTTCGGACGTTGTTGGCCGGTCTTTCCTACGAGGGCAATGTTGTTCACGCTGAAAGAACTTTGAAGGGCGGTCATCTTAAACAACTTGTTCAACACAACGCCTGCATTGGCATCGCGCTTCACGTCGATGACAATACGCATACCTTCGCGGTCGGATTCATCGTTTACATACGAAATGCCTTCAATCTTCTTTTCGTTGACCAACGAAGCTATGTGTTCAATAAGCTCACGCTTGTTCACATTGTAAGGTATTTCGTTCACGATGATCTTATCGTGTGTAGGATGCGATTCGATTTCAGTCTTAGCACGAATGATGACACGTCCACGACCTGTTTCGTAGGCTTCACGCACGCCAGCCATACCATATATATATCCCCCTGTCGGGAAATCAGGCGCTTTGACGTATTGCATCAAGCCTTCTGTATCTATATCATTATTATCTATATATGCAATACATGCATCAATGACTTCACCTAAATTATGTGTCGGCATATTGGTAGCCATACCTACGGCAATCCCCGATGCTCCGTTTACCAAAAGATTAGGAATACGGGTAGGAAGTACGGTTGGTTCAACGTTCGAGTCATCGTATGTAGGTTGATAGTCAACGGTTTCCTTGTCGATGTCTTGCATCATATCTTCGCCAATCTTCATCAATCGGGCTTCCGTATAACGCATGGCAGCCGGACTATCTCCGTCAATAGAACCAAAGTTACCCTGTCCGTCTACCATTGGATATCTCATAGCCCAGGGCTGAGCCAAACGTACCAATGCTCCATATACTGATGAGTCTCCATGTGGATGATAGTTACCCAAGACTTCACCAACCGTCTTTGCTGACTTACGATAAGCTTTTGGTGCAGGTAAGTTACCCGACTTCAGCATACCATAAAGAATACGTCGATGAACCGGCTTCAAACCATCTCGTACATCCGGAAGGGCACGTGAAACGATTACTGACATGGAGTAATCGATGTACGATGACTTCATTTCCTCCTCGATGTTGATCTTAATTATTCTGTCTTGCTCTTGCATTTAAAACAATTTTTATTTAAACAATCTTTTTCGATTCTTCAAAAATCATGTAAAGATACGGCTTTTCAGCGACATGGGAAAACAAATAATGTAAAAAGTTAATAACTTTAAGGGTTTTTACCGATTTAAGGAAGCGAATTAAGAAATCCAATCAAGAAATATATCTTTCTCAAAAGCTTTTTGAAAAAGCTGAAGGGCTTTTAAAGAAAAGCTGAAGAGCTATTTCAAAAAGATGTTTTTAGTTTGTTTAACATCTCAAAGAACCTTCTGGCACAATATTTGTTGTATAAAAACAGACAAAAACGGACTTTAACGGACAAATACGGACATTTCTTCGTTTATATTCCGTATCTTTGCAAATGAAAAAACAGACAAATACACATATAAATGTATAATATGAATAATCAATTTACAACCAGAGTATCTAACCTCATTGCATACAGTAAGGAAGAGGCTAACCGTCTCAGAAGCAATCATATATCTCCTGAGCATCTCCTATTGGGACTTATACGGGGAGGCGAAGGGAAAGCGATTGAGGTCTTATTCAATCTGCAAATCGATTTAAAGCAACTGAAGCGTGAGATAGAAAATGTTGTTCGTACTATCAGCAATGATGACATCGAATACGATGAAAATATAAGCTTCGATGAAACGGCTTCGAGAATTCTAAAGCTCTGTATATTAGAAGCTAAACTAATGAAAAGCGAATTAGTAGACACCGAACATATTTTATTGGCCATCATGAAACAAAAGAACAACAATGCTTCTTTGGTGTTGGGAGAGCATGACGTAACTTACGAAAAGATTGCCGAAATGCTTACTCCTAAAACAGATCCGGCCATCCGCAGTGGTTTGGATTTCGACGAGGATGAGGATGAAGAGGAAGATCGCAGCATGATGCAACAACCTCAACACCCACAATCCGGCTTGGGCGGCAATCAGCAAACACGCACCCAACAAAAGAAATCGGCCAACGACACTCCTATCCTTGACAATTTTGGCACAGATTTGACACGTGCCGCAGAGGAAGGCAAACTGGATCCCGTCATAGGTCGAGAAAAAGAAATAGAACGTGTGGCTCAGATTCTTAGCCGACGCAAGAAGAATAACCCCGTACTTATCGGAGAGCCTGGCGTGGGTAAATCGGCTATTGTAGAAGGACTTGCACTCCGCATCATCGAAAAGAAGGTTTCACGCATTCTGTTCAACAAACGCGTGGTTACTCTCGACATGGCTTCGGTGGTAGCCGGCACGAAATATCGCGGCCAGTTTGAAGAACGCATCCGGTCTATTTTGAAAGAATTGCAAAAGAATCCGGACATCATCTTGTTTATTGATGAAATCCACACTTTAGTGGGTGCTGGTTCTGCGGCCGGTTCAATGGATGCGGCCAACATGTTGAAGCCTGCTCTTGCACGTGGAGAAATTCAATGCATCGGTGCGACCACCCTCGATGAATATCGCAAGAACATCGAGAAGGACGGGGCGCTTGAACGTCGTTTCCAAAAGATTATCGTAGAGCCAACTACACCTGAAGAAACCCTCCAGATTCTTCGTAACATTAAGAACAGATACGAAGACCATCACAACGTCATCTATACAGATGCCGCATTGGAAGCTTGTGTAAAATTGGCCGACAGATACATCACAGACCGTTTCTTCCCCGACAAGGCGATTGATGTCCTCGACGAAGCCGGCTCTCGCGTACATCTGATAAATATTGCGGCTCCCAAAGAACTTGAAGAGCAGGAAAAGCTGATAGACGAGATGAAAGCTCGCAAAAACGAGGCCGTAAAATTGCAGAATTTCGAGTTGGCCGCCAGCTATCGCGACAAGGAAAAGGCTTATAGCAGCCAATTGGAAATCATGAAAGAAAATTGGGAGAAGAGCCTAAAAGAAAATCGTGAGATTGTGGATGAAGAACAGATTGCAGACGTTGTATCCATGATGTCGGGCATTCCTGTTCAGAAAATGGCACAAGCCGAAGGCATGCGTTTGATGGGCATGAAAGACGATTTGATGAGCAAAGTCATCGGCCAAGACAAAGCGATTGAGACATTGGTGAAAGCCATCCGCCGAAGCCGCATTGGTTTGAAAGATCCCAATCGTCCGATTGGCACATTTATGTTCTTAGGACCGACCGGTGTAGGCAAGACACATTTGGCCAAAGAATTGGCTAAGTTCATGTTTGGCTCAGCAGATGCACTTATTCGGGTAGACATGAGTGAATACATGGAGAAGTTTACCGTATCTCGTCTTGTGGGAGCTCCTCCGGGATATGTAGGCTACGAAGAAGGTGGATTGCTGACCGAAAAGGTGCGCCGCAAGCCCTACTCCATCGTCTTGCTCGATGAAATTGAGAAAGCCCATCCGGATGTATTCAATATCCTGCTTCAAGTCATGGACGAAGGCCGACTGACTGACACAAATGGCAGAACAGTAGATTTCAAGAATACAATTGTAATCATGACTTCCAACGTCGGAACCCGTCAGTTGAAGGATTTTGGCAAGGGAATCGGCTTTACTTCCGGCCAGTCTGACAACATGAAGGACTATTCGCGTAGCATCATCACGAAAGCCCTGAACAAGCAGTTTGCTCCGGAATTTTTGAATCGTCTGGACGAAATCATCAACTTCGACCAGTTGGATATAGATAGCCTCGTAAAGATTGTAGACATTGAATTGGAAGGCCTTTACAAACGTATGGAAAACATTGGATATAAGTTTGTTATGGACGAAGAATCCCGAAGATTCATTGCAAACAAGGGTTACGACATCCAATATGGCGCCCGTCCGTTGAAGCGAGCCATTCAAACGTATGTAGAAGATGCATTGGCCGAAGCTATTCTTGGAAGCAACATCCAGGAAGGAGACACCATTCGTGGCACTTATAATAAGGAAAAAGATGCCATTGTAATGTCAACGGAATAAATTGCTTTGTCTGATATAATATTTATGAATATGCCAAAATGTCAGACGAGTTCGTCTGGCATTTTTTTTGCTATATATCATACGTCATCCTCTCTTGCGAGAGGCCAACATTGAGTATAAACAAATTAAAAATATAAGATTATGCAAAAAGGAAACATTGGGGTTACGACCGAAAACATCTTCCCCATCATCAAAAAGTTCTTGTATAGCGACCACGAAATCTTTCTTCGCGAATTGGTGTCAAACGCCGTAGATGCCACTCAAAAGCTGAAAACATACGCTTCAAAAGGCGACTTCAAAGGCGAAATGGGTGACTTGACCGTAAAGGTGAATGTAGGTAAGGAAACAATCACCATCAGCGACCGAGGCATAGGTATGACCGCCGAAGAAATCGACAAATACATCAATCAAATTGCTTTCTCCGGAGCCAATGACTTCCTTGATAAATACAAGGAAGATGCCAATGCCATCATCGGTCATTTCGGTTTAGGTTTCTATTCGGCTTTCATGGTGGCCAAGAAGGTGGAAATCGTAACAAAGTCTTATCAAGAAGGCGCACAGGCTGTAAAATGGACTTGCGATGGTAGCCCTGAATTTACCCTCGAAAACATCGAAAAGGAAGACAGAGGAACAGACATCATCCTTTACATTGATGACGATTGCAAAGAATTCTTGGAAGAATCACGTATCTCTGGTTTGTTGAATAAATATTGCCGCTTCCTCCCTATTCCTGTGGCTTTCGGCAAGAAGAAAGAATGGAAGGATGGCAAGCAAGTTGAAACCGATGAAGACAATGTAATCAATGATAGCGAACCATTGTGGACTAAGAAGCCGATGGATTTGAAAGATGAAGACTACAAGAAGTTTTATCGCGACCTTTATCCGATGTCTGACGAGCCATTGTTCTGGATTCACTTGAATGTGGACTATCCGTTCAACTTGACCGGCGTGCTCTATTTCCCAAAAATCAAGAGCAACCTCGAATTGCAAAAGAACAAGATTCAGCTCTATTGCAACCAGGTATTTGTAACAGACTCAGTAGAAGGCATTGTGCCTGATTTCTTGACTTTGCTTCATGGAGTAATTGACTCTCCGGACATTCCATTGAATGTATCTCGTTCTTATCTCCAGAGTGATTCAAATGTAAAGAAGATTTCAACTTACATCACAAAGAAGGTTTCTGACCGCTTGCAAAGCATCTTCAAGAACGACCGTAAGGATTTTGAAGCCAAGTGGGATGATTTAAAGATTTTCATCAACTACGGCATGTTGACTCAGGAAGACTTCTACGACAAGGCTAACAAGTTCTCGTTGATGAAGGATACAGATGGCAACTATTACACCTACGAAGAATACAAGACGTTGATTAAGGACAACCAAACAGACAAGGACGGCAACCTCATCTACTTGTATTCAAACAACTTGGACGAACAATACAGCTACATCGACGCTGCCAAGAACAAGGGCTACAACGTATTGCTGATGGACGGCCAGTTGGATGTAGCAATGGTAAGCATGCTCGAACAGAAGTTGGAAAAATGCCGCTTCACTCGTGTGGATAGCGATGTCATTGACCGTTTGATTGCCAAAGACGAACCGAAGGGCGAAGAATTAGCTGCAGAAAAGAAAGACATTCTTTCGGCAGTATTCCGTAGTCAGTTGCCAACCATGAATAAGGTAGAATTCAATGTGGAAACTCAGGCGATGGGCGAAAATGGCTCTCCTATCATGATTACTCAAAGCGAATACATGCGTCGTATGAAGGATATGTCGCATATTCAAGCAGGAATGAGCTTTTATGGCGAAATGCCGGATATGTTCAATGTAGTTTTGAATTCCGACCACAAGCTTGTAAAACAAGTCTTAGAGGATGCGAACTCAGTTTGTAGTGATGAATTATTGCCGATTGAAACCAGCATCGCTGCTTTGAACTTTGAACAAAGTGAATTGAACAAGAAGCAGGAAGGTAAGAAATACGACGAAATTCCACAGGCCGACAAGGATGCACTAAGTGAAGTGGAAAAGAAAATTGCTGATGAAAAGAGCAAGAAAGATGCCATATTGGGCAAATATGCCGGTGGAAACAAGGTTATCCGTCAGTTGGTAGACCTCGCCTTATTACAGAACAATATGCTGAAAGGCGAAGCATTGACTAATTTTGTAAAGCGTAGCATTGAAATGATCTAATCATTCATTATCAATCCCATAAAGCATCAGCCTCCAGCGGTTGATGCTTTTTTTTATAAAAAAAGACAAGAAAACACTTGCATATTCAAAAAAAGTGCGTACCTTTGCACCCGTCAAAACGAAAGGACATGGCTCCGTAGCTCAACTGAATAGAGCATCTGACTACGGATCAGAAGGTTACAGGTTTGAATCCTGTCGG
>JAFTSK010000177.1 GCA_017467385.1 Bacteroidaceae bacterium | reverse complement strand
TGCTGAACGTTGCGAGCGTGCCTTCATCGCTTCTCCATAAAGCAAGAAAAAAGCATCGTAAACAACTGATTTACGATGCTTTGACTTACTTGTTGAAGGCTTTCTGAAACCTTTTAATTTTTTGTTAAGCGGAGAGAGAGGGATTCGAACCCCCGGTACCTCTCAGTACAACGGTTTTCAAGACCGCCGCGATCGACCACTCTGCCATCTCTCCAAAACTCCTTTGCAGAAGTGCTTTCTTTCAAAAGCGATGCAAAGGTACAACTTATTTTTGATTCTGCAAGCATCTCAGCCTATTTTTTTCAAATTATTGCTTTTTACTCTAAAACTATATACATTTTTATAGCAGTACATAAATTTTATTTCGTAACTTTGCCGCACTAAAAATAATTCAAAATCTACTGTATGAAAAAGACATTCTTTTTAAGCTGCCTTTTAATGGTATTTGGCTTGACTGTTGCTTATGCACAGATTCAAGATCCTGTTCAATTCAAAACAGAATTAAAGAAAATTTCCGAAACAGAAGCCCAGATTGTATTTACCGGTACGATTGACGAAGGCTGGCATGTGTATTCAACCGACCTTCCAGAAGATGGTCCTATTTCCGCTACATTCAACACAGACAAGATGGAAGGTGTAGAATTGGATGGAAAGCTGACTCCAGAAGGCAAAGAAATCGAGAATTTCGATAAGATGTTTAACATGAATGTCCGTTACTTTGAAAACAAAGCAACTTTCGTTCAGAAACTGAAGATTACAGCAGCCACTTACTTCATTGAAGGTTATTTGCAATACGGCTCTTGCAATGATGAAAACTGCCTCCCTCCTACCAATGTAGAATTTTCATTCAGTGGCAAAGGGGTTGCTCAAGCTGCCCAAGCAAGCAATGAAGAAGGAGACGTTATTCCGGCAATGGAATTGACTCCGGCCACTCCGGTGGCTGATTCAGCCGTTTCTACTTCAGACTATTGGACTCCGGTCATTGACAAGTTGAATGCTTTTGGCGAAGAAACCGCACAAACAGCCAATCGTTCTTGGATTTACATCTTCTTCGCTGGCTTTATCGGTGGTCTGCTTGCATTGTTCACTCCTTGCGTGTGGCCGATTATCCCGATGACCGTCAGCTTCTTTTTGAAACGTAGCAAGGACAAGAAGAAAGGTATCCGCGATGCCTGGACTTACGGTGCTTCAATCGTAGTGATTTATGTAACTTTGGGTTTGGCCATTACCTTAATATTTGGTGCAAGTGCCTTGAATGCCCTTTCTACCAATGCGGTATTCAATATCTTGTTCTTCCTGATGTTGGTGGTATTTGCCGCTTCATTCTTTGGTGCATTCGAGATTACCCTTCCTTCCAAGTGGAGTAATGCCGTAGACAGTAAGGCCGAACAAACCAGCGGCTTGTTGAGCATCTTCTTGATGGCCTTTACCTTGTCGTTGGTATCGTTCTCTTGCACCGGTCCTATCATCGGTTTCTTGTTGGTAGAAGTATCTACTACCGGTAGTGTGGTAGCTCCTGCCATCGGTATGTTGGGCTTTGCTTTGGCATTGGCCTTACCGTTCACTTTGTTTGCGATGTTCCCGTCTTGGTTGAAGCAAATGCCAAAATCAGGCGGTTGGATGAACGTCATTAAAGTAACTCTCGGTTTCTTGGAATTGGCCTTTGCTTTGAAGTTCTTGTCGGTAGCCGACTTGGCTTACGGCTGGCGTATCCTTGACCGCGAAACTTTCCTTGCTTTGTGGATTGTCATCTTTGGTCTGTTGGGATTCTATCTGTTAGGCAAAATCAAGTTCCCACACGATGACGATGATACAACCGTAAGCGTTCCTCGTTTCTTCATGGCACTCTGTTCTTTGGCCTTTGCCGTTTACATGGTTCCAGGCTTGTGGGGTGCTCCTTTGAAAGCAGTCAGCGCATTTGCTCCTCCTATGAACACTCAGGACTTCAACCTTTATAAAAACGAAGTACATGCTCAGTTCGATGACTTCGATGCCGGTATGGAATATGCCAAGAGAAATGGCAAGCCGGTTATGCTTGACTTTACAGGCTATGGCTGTGTAAACTGCCGTAAGATGGAATTGGCTGTATGGACTGATCCGAAGGTTAGCAAGATGATTCAAGAAGACTATGTTTTGATTACGCTTTATGTAGACAACAAAACTCCGCTTCCAGAAAACATCAAAGTTACAGAAAACGGTAAGGAACGTACTCTCCGTACTCTCGGCGACAAGTGGAGCTACTTGCAACGCGTGAAGTTTGGAGCCAATGCCCAACCGTTCTATGTCTTGATTGACAATGAAGGAAACCCGTTGAATAAATCGTACTCCTACGATGAAGACATCAACAAGTACGTTGATTTCTTGGAAACCGGTTTGAATAATTATAAGAAATAAAACTATCTTACCCCCTCTTGAGAGGGGGTGTGTTTGAATACATCCTACTACATGTGTCTCACACACCCCTACCCCTCTCAAGAGGGGAATTTGAATACTTATCATTCCTAATCATCATGATCAACAAATCAGAAAGAGAACAAATCATTGCTCTCATCAATCGTGAAGTGATTCCTGCCATCGGATGTACAGAACCGATTGCCGTAGCACTTTGCGTAGCCAAAGCTACCGAAGCCCTCGGATGTCGTCCGGAAAAGATTCAAGCTTTACTGAGTGCGAACATCTTGAAAAATGCTATGGGAGTAGGTATTCCCGGAACCGGCATGATAGGGCTTCCCATCGCCATTGCTCTCGGAGCACTCATAGGCAAAAGTGAATATCAATTAGAGGTTTTGAAAGACAGTACCCCCGAAGCCGTAGAGGAAGGAAAGAAACTGATTGAATCACAGGCTATCCATATAGCATTGAAGGAGAACATCCAAGAGAAACTTTACATCGAAATCATCTGTGAAGTGGAAGGAAAGAAGGCCACTGCCATCATTAGTGGCGGCCATACCAATTTTATTTATGTGGCTTGTGATGAAAACGTATTGCTGAACAAGCAAACTACAGTTTCTTGCGAAGCAAGCGAAAAGGACATTGAGCTGACGTTACGCAAGGTGTATGATTTCGCCATCGAATCTCCAATTGAAGAATTAAGATTCATTCTGGAAACCCGTAACTTAAACAAAGCGGCGGCCGAACGGTCGTTCATGGGAAATTACGGACACCAGTTAGGAAAGACCTTGAACAGCAAGAAGAACGAGAAACTAATCATGGGCGACAACACGTTTACCCACATTCTTTCCTACACCTCGGCCGCTTGCGATGCCCGTATGGCAGGTGCCATGATTCCGGTCATGAGTAATTCTGGTAGTGGTAATCAAGGAATTACCGCCACCCTTCCTGTCGTGGTTTATGCCGAAGACAACAACAAGAGTGAGGAAGAACTGATTCGTGCCTTAGCCTTGAGCCACCTGACCGTTATCTACATCAAGCAGAGCTTGGGAAGACTCTCGGCTTTGTGTGGTTGTGTAGTGGCGGCAACCGGTTCCAGTTGCGGTATCACTTACCTCATGGGCGGTACATACGAGCAGATTACCTTTGCAGTCAAGAACATGATTGCCAACATCACCGGTATGATTTGCGACGGTGCCAAGCCAAGTTGTGCCTTGAAGCTGACCTGCGGCGTATCAACAGCCGTCCTCTCCGCCATCCTTGCAATGGAAAACAAATGTGTTACTTCGGTAGAAGGTATCATTGACGATGACGTAGACCGTAGTATCCGCAACCTTACCCGTATCGGTTCACAAGGTATGAACGAAACGGACAAGCTTGTATTGGATATTATGACTCATAAGCAGTGTGATTGATAAAAAAGGGAACATGATGCAACCTATTAAAATCATCATGTTCCCTAAAAAAGAGGAAAGAGAGAGTTATTTATTAACCTATATTATTATTTGGTAGTTACCGGGAACTCTGTGATACGTAGCGTTGTACATCCATAAGGTACAAGTACAATATCTTCTGCCGGCAACGTATTGATTTGGTACTGTGTACTATAAGGTAATGGGCCTGCCATACCATTATACATCTGCCATTCATTCATGCGCTTTCCTTGAGTATGAATCTCAATAGGAGCATTTTCTAAATTCCAGGGATACCCTTTTACTGGTTTTTCTACTACCTTAAAGGCGTTAACTAAATTTTCTGGTTCAATAGACTTATTTGGCAAGCAGTAATTCCAGGGAGTTGTAGGATATACTTCATAGTACCAATCGCCATAACGGTCACCAAACTTACGATCATCTTCTACTTTTTTCCATTCTTCTCCAATCTTCAAAGCATATACTAACGGACCACGTTCTACCACAGCCGAACGTTCATACCAACGACTGATAGTTACCTCCATCGGCAACACCAGTTCTACCACATCATTAGTAGCCCATTCACGATAAACCTTTACAATAGAACCAGCCACAGACTTGGTCCATTCCTGACCATTCACTTTTACTACAGCTTCTTTACACCATCCAGGAACACGTAAATGAAGCGGGAAAGCAACTTTCTTTATCTTTCTATCCAAAATAGACAATTGAAAACGAATATTTCCACTAAAAGGATAATCTGTCGATTCTGTTAATTTTACATTTATTCCCTGTGCCACTTTGGCTGTTACATTAGAAGGAGAATAGAATAAAGCAGCTAATCCTCTGTCTTCAGTTGCGAACCAAAGATTACGAGTAAACTTAGGCCAGCCTTGATGTAAATTAGAAGTACAACATGGATAACCTGTTAACAAACCAAATAACTGGTCAGTACCATTATAGCAAGTAACAAAGTTACGGTCTTGTCGCGAAACCTGAACCTGATTTAACTGTTGATAATACTGTCTTGCATCAAAAGCATCAGTTATCTGGGTAGGCAAAGCGTTGAAGGTTACTCTTTCCAACCAGTCTGCCCAATCTGTACGACCGGTAATTTCCACCATTTTTTCTAAAGAGAACATCATTTCTACCGCAGTACAGAGCTCTGAACCTTGTGTCGGATTACCTGTATGCAACAATTCATCCCCTCCGTAAAGGCCGGTTGGCCAACCATGAGTTCGCATCAAATCCTTATAGCCTATTTCAATGGCATCTAAATGCTCACGATTTTGAGTAGCTTGATAACGGATAACCGGCTGTTTCATACCCTGTGCCAAATTGACACAATGGATACTAAACAAACGAGTTAACATATCTCGTCCAAGAAACTGAGCTGTATAATCATAAGTTTGTTCATTGATCAAATCACCGAGTTCAAGCAAGAATGAATCTCCCGTAATATTATACAACCAATAAATAACATACAAGTTATCCCCACCACGCATCTTCCCCCAATAGGTCCAATGATCCAATGGAGTCTTCTTTAATTCTGTTAACTGATATTTGAAATAGTTAGTCATGAAAGGAATAACACGTTGGTCTCCGGTAGCATCATAATACTGTTTCATATATTTTAATACTACCATCTTGGGCCACCAGTCTTTGGCATTATTACGCTGCAATCCCGATTCCGGTTCTCTATCTACACTAGGACCAAAGTATCCATCTTCTTGTTGACTTTGCAATGTCCATTCTATCCAAGGTTGTACTTTCTCTTTCAAATGGGCATCATTCATTATGTATGCTAAAGGTAACAAACCATCAATCCAGTACGGACCACGTTCCCATACATCACCATCACCACCTAACCAACCGTTACGTGGTCCCATTACCTTTGCATACAACTCATCCAAATGTCCGGTCATTCCGTCACTCATTCGTTGAAGTTGTTCTTTTAACCATCCCTCCGGACGCACAGCACCTAAAGGTAATTCCATATATGTTTTGGTTATCAACGGAGCTCGATTATTCATATAGAGGTCAGTTGTCTCTTGTGCCTGAACAGCTCCACCAAACATAAATAACATAGTGAGGGCTAATATATTTTTCTTCATAGAAAAAACTAATTTAACATTTATAAAATCTCTATAAAAGAGAAAAATCTTTATATTTCCTTTTATTTTGAAACCTACATAAAACAGCATAAATACATCGGTTCCTTATATTATAACCTATTGAAATCCTATAAAGAGAGTATATCTGCTCAATACAATCAAGAGGAGAGAAGAGTAACATAGCTGTACCTCCTCTCCTCTTATTTATATATTTATTCCAATACTACCCAATGATAAGTAGTACCACTATTCATCAACAAATAACGTGTGGTTTCTTCGGCCACTTTACTACCACTTGTAACTTTTAAATAGTAGTTACCTTTCAAAGCTTCAGCACCTTTGTTGTCTTTATCAAACTCAGCTAAAGTAAAGAGAGCTTCACCTTTAGAATCTGTTGATTTAGACAAGAACACAACACCATTATTTCTATCAGCTTCTGACTTATAGATTTCTACAGTAGCGCCACTAATTGGTTCTGTATGGTTTTCATCCGCAACAGCTACTACACAAAGATTCCAATCGATTTCCTGTTGGAATTCTTCCCAAATACCGCTTCTGTCGCATGATACAGGCAACAAAGCGAAAAACAACACTAATAATTTATAGATATATGTTTTCATAGTTCTTAGAATTTATATAATGGATTTGCATCTTTTTCACCACCGAATGTATAGCTTTCCAAACCATAAGTTTTCAATTCATAAAATGGAACCGGCAACTGTCTGAAAGAACGAGTTGTAAGTTGGAATTCATCCAAAGGAACTCTTCTTCTATCAAAGAAAGCTGTAGCTGGATATGGGAAATCACATTCTACAAATCTTTCATAATAAAGAGCTCTGGTAAGTTCATCAGCCGGAGTAGCAGCACTAACAGCCTCCAATTCACCACGACCTACACGGGTTGCATTAATGATATTAGCTGCATCTGCCATACCGTTGGTGTTCAACAAAGCTTCCGCATAAATCAAATCAGATTCAACCTTGGTATAAAGATACATATCACCTTCACCAGAGAAACGATAATCACAGAAACGAGTAATTGAATACGGACTATACTTCTGGTATCCGGAGAAACTTACACCAGCAGCAGAACGATGTTCCGGAGTATAAGAAAAGTCAGTAACCAAACGTTTATCAGGACTGGTAAATTCCGGTAAAGTAGCAGTAGCATCAAAATCTCTTGGAAGAGGCCATACAGCATTTGCATCATCCGGACACATCATTTCTAAAATACGCATACCTACACGAGCCCAACCACTTTCTGGAGAGGCATTCTGAATCAATGTCCATTGTGAATAGTTATCATTCGGCAATGTAGCAATGATATCCTCCTGCAAAGCTTCTTTTGCATAACCAAGAACCTTATTCCAATCCAAAGCTTCAGTTTCGGCCTTAGTGCGTGGGAAGTAAGCCAAACAACGAGCTGCCATAAAGTTTGCTAACTGTTTCAACTTATTACCGGTAGACATTGTATTGTTCGGGAACAAACCTGTCAAGTTTTCAAAGTCTCCCTTTTCATTACAAATCTTAATACACTTATCCAAATAATCCAAAGCAGTCTTTTGAACTTCTGAAGCAGGCTTCAAGTCTTCTGCAGTAATAGCTGTTACATCTGTTGTTTCTGTCAAGATAAAAGCTTGATCGAAGAACAAAGCCATTTCTGTATAAACTGTTCCCATTAGGAAATAGGCATTGGCTAAAATCTTATAATTGGTTTCCTGACCACTTTCTGTATAAACAGCACCACCTTCAATACCTGCCAATACATTCTTCAACGTATTGATCATGCCATAAAAGTCATACCACAAAGCTTTTGGGAAAGTAGAATCTTCATTGGAATTATCAATTTCCGGTTTTTCCATACCATCATAATAAGCCCATGTTGTCAAATTAAAGTTACCTGCACCTGGAGCATATTGATCGGAAACAGTACCCATTGGCCAAATAGCTTCATTACTCCATCCAAGCAAAGCACTCCAATAGGAAGTACAAACACCTGACAATAAGGATGGATACTGATTGGCATCACCCATTACCGTCTCAATACTTGGCGAATATTCATTTTTGATATCCATCCCTGAGAAGTAATCATCGCAAGAAGAGAAGAATACTGCCAACAATGACAATAAATATATTTTTGCTTTCATAATATTCTGTTTATTTTAATTAAAAGTCAATTGTTATAGTACCTGTTACCGTTCTGATATCAGAAGGATACTTCGGAGTTTCAATACCGTTAAGTACACCGCCTTCTACAGTACGAGTTTCAGGGTCCGGACCTGAGAATTCTGTTAAAGTGAACAAGTTACGTCCAATAATACCAATCTTTACTCCTCTCAAGAAATCAAGACCTACAGCTCTCAACTGATTCTTATTAAAGCGATAATTCAACGCCATTTCACGCATCTTCAAGAAAGTAGCATCTTCAAAGAAAGAAGCTGTTGGGTGTTGGTTAGTATAGCTATATGCTTTACGATGTGCCCAAACTCGATCTGACATATCCCAGAACTTGGCATTACGTCCGGCAAAACTCATATACTGCTTGGTATTGTTGAACAACAAACCACCCTGTTGCCATGACATAGTGAAATAGAATGTCAAGTTTTTCCAAGTAAATGTATTAGTCATGTTCATATTGAAGTCTGGATTGATGTTACCGATATAACCTCGCTTGTTGTTACCATTTTCATCCAATACATACATGTGAGTTTCTTCGGTTGTACCAATTCTGTCTTTACGAACTACATAACCGTAATTATTAATAGTAAATACATCTTCAACTGATTGCCCCGGCTTGATATCTTTGTGAGTGGCTACCTGATCCAATGAAGTAGCGAACTTAGTTCCATATACCTTACCGTATGTTTCATTAGAATTAATCTTCATGTTACCGGAAGTAAAGTTAGGTCTTCCCAATTCACCGACTTTTTGGTGCATCTTATCCCATGTCAAAGTAACATCCCATGCCATATCCTTCTTCTGAATCAAATTGGCATTCAATGTAGCTTCATAACTTTGAACAAAGAACTCACCCAAGTTCACATTCTGATAAGAAAAACCGGTGATACCAGAAACTGCCATCACGTATGGAAGATCTGTATTACGCTTATGAGAATAAGTCAATGCCAAATCAAAACGTTTCAAGAAACGAACGTCCAAACCAATTTCTAATTCCTGCGACAACGCAGCTTTCAACTTAGAGTTACCCATCTGTTCTGCACCGTATAATGAGCCAGCACTCATGCTATACACTTCGTACTTGGCACCGTATGCCGGAAGGATACCAGCTGTACCGTAAGAGACTCTCGGTTTCAACAAATCAATACCTTTTATTTCAAAAGTCTTGGCAATGTTCCAAGCACCGGAAATACGATAGTAAGTATTCCACATATTATCATCACCAATTACAGAAGCACCGTCTCTACGAACCAATGCATCGAACATATAAGTATCTTTGTAATCGCCCTGGAATACAGCAGTATAACTATTAGACACAATACGTTGACCGTATGAGTTTATATCCAAAGTTTCAGGATCTGCCAATTCCAATGAAATATTATCCATTCCACCAACAGCTAATTTGCTACCTGCTCCATATACTGATTCATATTTATCGTCTTCATACAAATATTGTAATTTCAAAGAAGTATTGAAATCCCCAAATTTCTTGGTAAACAAAGCACCAACTTCCAAGTTGTGTTTGAAATCATCTGAAGAACTTGTAGAAATAGAACCTGTTTCTCTATTAGTACCATCAGGAGAATCAACCTTCAAATTACCCTTCGGATTCAAATAATAACTATAAGAATGACTGAAATCAATACTGTAATTTGCATTCAAAGACAACCATTCAAACGGTTGATAACGTAAAGCGTATGCACCTAAGAAACGATTAGAAGTACCTTCTGCGCGTGTATTAGCTACGGTGTACAACGGGTTGATATTGTTACGAGTAGAAACGATGTTCGGATTAACCTTATACGGACTACCATCCAAATTCACTGCATTAAAATCTGCGTTTGGATCTGCATAGTAAATATCATCGAAGTTAATGCTTCGGTTATCACTATGACTTCTTACATACATATTAGAAGTAGACAATGTCAACTTATCGGACAATTTAGCATCCATGTTAGCACGGAAGCTGGTACGATTTACACCTTCCAACATCTTCACAATACCCGGATTCTTAGTATTAGTGATAGAAGCGTAATAGTTGATATCTCCACTTTTTGAACGACCGGTAAGACTGAGAGTATTCGTATGGAAGAAACGAGTTACAAAGAAATCATCGAATGCATCGTGAGACATATCATACTTATTATCCCAAATTTGGTCAGCTTCCATTGTACCAGTAATGTTTCCAGAAGCGTCTATTACGTGTCCATGAGCTGTTGTTCTTTCTGGAACAAAACCAATCCAACTTGCACCAAGTTCTGATTTGAACGATACATCTACCTGTCCGTTATCCAATCCAGAACCACGCTTAGTTGTGATAGAAATTACACCGGCTGCTGCTTTAGCACCGTAAAACGAAGCAGCAGCTGCACCCTTTACAACTTCAATGTTTTCAACATCTTCCATGTTGATATCTTTCAACGAACCACCGGTTACGATACCATCAATGATAATCAACGGTTGGTCAGTACTTGCAAAAGACAATGCACCACGCAATTGAATGATTGGTTCTGAATTCGGATCCCCAGAAGTAGGTAAAATCTTAATACCAGGCATCTTACCATTCAATGTTGCTGCAACTGTAGTACCAGTTACTTCTTTCAAAGCAGTCTTCTGAACCTTTTCTACATTAAATGAAAGTTTCTCGCGAGAAGTACCACGAGCCACACCAGTAACAATTACTTCAGAAAGAAGTTCAGCATCTTCAGACATGGTTATTTCCATTTTGGGTTTTGCTTTCACTTCCTGACTGGCATAACCAATATAAGTAATAGACAATGTGGCACCGGCCGGAACAGACAATCTAAATTTACCATTTTCATCGGTTATAGTACCATTCGTAGTTCCTTTTACCGTTACATTTACCCCCGGCAAAGGTACACCGTTACTATCTTCAACAGTACCTACCACCTGAATAGTCTTCTGCTGTTCAATACCCAGAACAGATGGAGCATCAGGACTGGCATACCCTGTGGTTGCAACAGAACAAAGTCCTATTGCGGCCAACAGAAATGTTTTACATAGCCAATAATTTTTTCTCATACTTCAAATAATTAAAGTTAAACATAAGGTAATTATTTTTATCGTTTGCCAAAATTACCAAACAAGGAGTCAAGGGAAGTTAAAAATCATCTCACAAAAGAAAATAATCGTATCATTTTCACATTGATAAAACACTTTGATATTATTTTCTCAAAGAATGAGAAATTGGCACATCGTAAAGGTTCTATTACACTTATCATTTGGTCGTATCAGTTCCTTTTGCTTGTATATTGCCATAATCTTTCGGCAATACACCAAACTGTTTAGAAAAACATTTAGCAAAATAAGATACAGAATTGAAACCTACAATGAAAGCTATCTCATTGACACGATATTCTCTTTGTTTCAACAATTCTGCCGCTTTTTTCAGACGAACCAAACGAATAAACTCATTCGGAGTAAGTTCGGAGACATTCTTAAGCTTACGATACAGCGTTGCACGACTCATATTCAACATTTGTGCCAATGAATCTACATTCAAATCATCTTCATTCAAATGTTGATGAATCTTTTCTACTAATTTATTCAAAAACTCTTCATCCGCTTTGGAATATGCGATGTCTTCTACCGATGATTCTGGTGAATGTTGATAAGCTTCCTTAATTTTATTCCGATTACTCATCAAATTTTCAATGCGTACTTTGAGGTAATCTACTGAATACGGCTTAACAATATATTCATCGGCTCCTAACTTCATACCATCCAAACGAACATGTAGGTCCATCTTAGCAGAAAGTAAAATCACCGGAATATGACTATAACGAATATCTTCCTTTATTTCTTTACACAAAGCCATACCATCCATTACCGGCATCATAATATCGCTAATCACCAAATCCACTCGATGGGTGTTCAAGACATCTAAAGCATCTTTTCCATTGGCTGCCTTCAGAAGTCGATAGTCCTGCTTTAATTGCCCGGCCATAAACTGTTGGAATTCCTCATTATCCTCTACCAAGAGAATAACTTTGCGCATATCTTCTTTAGGCAACGGAATGATTTCAGGTACTACCTCATTTACATCTTCACATTTCGATTCCTTATTTTCATCTACGGAAACAGCCAAAGGCTGAGTTATAGGAAGTTTTAAAACAAAAGTAACTTTCGGTTGATCGATATCTACATATATTTTTCCATTATGACTTTCTACCAATGAACGAACAAAAGCCAACCCGATACCGGCCCCCAAACTATTTTCATCCAATTTTACAAAAGGCTCGAAGATTCGTTCGGCTTGTTCTTTTGGTATCCTTTCTCCGTCATTTACAACACACAAACAAGCCATATCATTCTCTATAACCAACGAAACCTTGATAAAAGTAGCCGAATGTTTCAAAGCATTATTTAAAAGATTACTCAAAATCTTAGTAAAAATTTCCACATCTACATCTGCCCGTAATCCATCTTCCGGAAGCTCCTCAATCATCTGAATATCCTGAATGTTAGCTGTTGGGATGAATCGTTTAACCGTTTCACGAATCATTTCTACCAAATCAACCGTCATAAAACTTACCTGAATATCCTTGGCTTCCACCCGACGGAAGTCCAAAAGTTCATTGACCAATTTTAATAAACGATCTGTATTCTTCTGTATGATTTCCAAATTTTCATAACATCCATCTGTCTTTTTGATTTTCCGCATCACTTCTTCCAATGGCATCTTTATCAAGCTAAGTGGAGTTCGGATTTCATGTGTAATATTGGTAAAGAACGTAATCTTTGCATCATACAATTCTTTATTTTTCTCCCGTTGCAGCAAATCTAAAACTTTCTCATTCTTTTTCTTCACATGTTCAGCTTGTCGTCTGTACACATATACACAAATGACAGCAATCAAAACAGCATATATCACAAAAGCCCAAACTGTCAGATAAGCCGGAGGTAAAATACGAATAGACATGGAAGCCTCGTTCTTACCCCAAACTCCATCTTTATCGGATACTTTAACTCTCAATACATAATCCCCAAACGGAATATTGGAGTACGTGATACGTCTTAACTGTTTAACAGAAATCCAATCACTATCCCAACCTTCCAATTTATAGGCACATAAAGCATCTTTGGGGAAATCGTAATCCAATACCGCAAACCCCAAACTAAATGTAGACTGCTCAGGAGAAAGTTCTATTTTGTCTGTATAAGTAATGGCCTTTGTCAGCAAAGCATCTTCTTCTCCTACCGATATTTCGTTGTTATTTAGTTGAAAACTATTAAATACGACTTTAGGTTGTACAGATGGAAAGTTCATTTCGTCCGGACGAAAAGCCACAAAACCTTTGATTCCTCCAAAGTAGATTTTCCCGGACTTTGTTATCATTCCGGATTTATAGTTAAACTGATTACCTAATAAACCATCGGAATGGGTATATTTCCGAATGGTCTCATCCGAAGGGTCCAAACAAAACAAACCATAATTGGTACTTCCCCAAATACCTCCTTCGGCATCTTCAACCAAACGGTAAATAACATTATTAGGCAGACCGTTACTAACCGTATAATTCTTTACCACCATTGAACGAGCTTTCTTATCAAAACACACCAATCCGGCTCCTTCAGTACCCAACCACATCTTATGCGATTTATCTTCTAACAAACATATAATCTTTCGACCACGTACAGAATCACCTTCCACTACTATAGGAATATGATTCCATCGGTCTGTGTTATAATCGTAAGAAAAAAGTCCTTGTCCCAATGTAGCAAACCAAAGTGTTCCATCAAAGTCTTCCAAAATATCATTCACTTGGGAAGTTATCATGCGTTCTCCTACCCGTATAAATGTGTCTGTCTTGGGCTGATAACGATGCAAACCTGTCATAGTTCCCACCCAAACCGTACCTTTATAATCCTTATAAATAGAGTAAACGTTATTATCACTCAAGGAACTACCCAAAGGACTGTTTAGATAATTCTTAACCTTACCCGATTTCAAATCGACCACAAACAAGCCCTCCGAAAAAGAACCTACCCAAAGTCTATTCTCATCATATAACAAAGCATGAACATTGTCGGCTGCCACCTTACCTTTGGAAAACGTCCTCTTCTCAGGATCAAAATGATATAATCCTTTATCTTCTGTACCTACCCATATCTTCCCTTCTCCATCTTCACAGAATTCACTAATACTCTTTCCCATGATAGAGTTTGGTTCCATTATAGGATAATATTTTTCAAACTGTGCATGCGCCTTTGTATAATAGTTCACCCCACCAAAGAAAGTACCCAACCAAATACCTCCTTCTCTATCTTGATAAATGGAATGTACTGCATTGTCCGACAATGAATAAGTATCATTTTGTCGGTGTTTGAAATTGGCAATACAATCTCCTTGTACCGAATATACATAACCACCGGTTTCCGTACCTAACCATATTCGTTTTTCCTTGTCAATATGAATATCCCTGACAAACATTTTCTTTCCCATCCGGTTTTTCGAAACAAGTATGCTAAAATTCTCGTAGCGTAAGTCGTACATCAGCAAGCCATACCCTGTTCCTATCAATAATGTTTCAGAGTCAAGCAAACACAAGCGGTTGATATTGTTATCCAAAGCCTCCTTCAGTCTGTCGGTCAACTTTATTTGAGTAATTTTTCCAGTCAGCTTATCAAGTTTCAGAAGTCCCTGCTGATAAGTCGCAATCCAAAGATTATCGTCCATATCAAACACAACATCCCGTATAGAGCCATGCCCATCATCAAAATACTCCATTAAAGAATAAAAACTGACTTCTCTTTCTTGGTTGACTTTAAAGATTCCTTTTTCTCCCAAAGCCAACCACACGTCTCCATTATCATCACAAACGATGGAACGAACTACTCCTGTACAGGTTTCTCCATCCGAAGTTTTTAATTCTAAATCCGAGAAACGGTCATATTTCGGATCATACAATGCCACTCCATTGTCTGTACCTATCCAAATCACTCCGTCTCTATCCTCTGTCAACGCAAAGATTGCATCATTCTTCAAACTGTTCTTCTTTAACAAGTCCTTTTTGTACACCTTGAAAGACACTCCATCGAAACGGTTCAATCCCTCTTGTGTACCAAACCACATAAACCCCTGTTTGTCCTGCAAGATGGCATAAACCATATTATGAGAAAGTCCCATGTCTACCCCAATATTCCTAAAATAGAAATTGGAATACTGAGATGCAACCATTTTGCAAGTACACAGTACAAGCCCCAATATCAACAACAACCTACGCATGGCCTTTTCGTTTAGCTATTTCTTTTCTGCGAACGAACGACAGATTTCCTGATTGATTTTCTTCACACGGTTCATATCCAACTTAACGACAGCCCGGTCGTAAGTCATCAATCCATTCAACTCTCCTTCAACATCTGTTATCTGCGTATAAACAGCAGCCGTATATCCTCTGGTTATCAACGTTTTTAGGATATTAGCATAATCCTCATATTTGTCAGTAGCTTCTTTCATTCCTCCTGTCTTAGCCGGCACATTCAACTTTTCGGTTTCCCAGGTGTGGTCATCAATTTTATAACCTATACCACCATATTCCCCCAATACATTGGCACGCTTGGTATCAAACAAATACATTTGAGGTTCCGGATAATTGTGTAAGTCCAATAAATCGCCACCTTCATGATAATGATTACCACCACTGGCAGCATCCACAATACGAGAAGGATCGTATTCTTTCGTCCAGTTGGCTATCTCGACAGTCTTAAACTGTCCCCATCCTTCATTGAAAGTTACCCATGTACCAATACATGGATATGAATACAGGGCATCAAGTATCGCTTTCCACTCCTTACGAAAGTTTGCTTCCGATTCTGGAGTACGCACCAAGTCCTTACCGGTGAAGAATTGTCTCCATTGGAATTCAGGTGTTTCATCTCCTGACGGCATGTCCTGCCATACGATGATTCCTTCACGATCGCAATGCGTATACCAACGAGCCGGTTCCACCTTGATATGCTTACGAATCAGGTTATAACCAAATTCCTTTGTTTTCTTTATGTCATATAATAAAGCTTCATCAGTAGGTGCCGTATATAAACCATCCGGCCAATAACCTTGATCCAATGTACCAAACTGAAAATAGTCCTGATTGTTCAACTGCAAACGAATAATGTGGTCATTCCCCATCTTGGTCGAGAACTTACGCATAGCGGCATAACTCTTTACCTTATCCACTTTCTTTCCGTTTTCAATTAAAGCGACTTCCAAATCATATAAGAACGGAGATTCCGGAGACCACAGTTTAGCATCAGGAAGAGAGAGGCGTACCGGTAGTCCATTGACACTCTTACCCGAAGCAACCAACTTACCCTCATCGAATACTTTTACTTCTGCTACCGTATTATTATTGTCGCCTGCCTTTACTTGCACACTCAATATACCTTTATCTATATCCGGAGTCGTTCGGATCGTTTGAATATAATTATCAGGAACCGGTTCCATCCATACCGTCTGCCAAATACCGCTGACAGTAGTGTACCACAACAACCAGGGACGTTCCGATTGTTTACCACGTGGTTGCCATCCTTTGCTACTTGGATCGTTGACCTTTACCAATAATGTATTCTCCTTTCCTTTTTCTAAAGCAGTCGTAATATCAAAATAGAAAGGATCATACCCACCGGTATGTTCTCCCACCATAATATTATTTACCCATACTTCTGTTTTCCAGTCGACAGCTCCAAAATGAAGCAGGATTCTTTTCCCATTCCATTTGGAAGGAACCGTAAAACGACGTTGATACCACAAAGTATTATCCGGTCCGAGAGGCTTTTGTACCCCCGACAAACTGGACTCTATGGCAAAAGGTACTAAAATCTGACCATCAAACTTTGATGGAGCCGGAGCATTGGCAGGAAGTACGGCATAGTTCCACAAGCCATTTAAATTCTTCCATTCCGAACGTTCTTGAATCGGTCGAGGATATTCCGGCAACACATTATCCGGATTTATTTCACCAGCCCAAGCTGTTTTAATTTGTGTACCTACCGGCTTCCATTGAGCATGAACGAATATACACGAACATGCTAAACAAAATAGCAATATACCCTTCTTCATAAGCTTACTTTTCCTTAATTTGACATACGTTTCATTCAAATACAAAGTAAGTAGAAGCATTATCAAGGGTATGAAAATATCGTATCACAAAAGAAAAATCTCGTATCAATTTTCATCTCTTTTTCGATGAAATGGGAAAAAATCGCACTTCTTGAATTCAAAATGAAAGAAATTTTGTGTGAGAAAATCAGAAGACCTCACTCTTAAATGTCCTTCATGCATACAGAATATCAGTACACTAAAGCGGAAGTATTTCTATGGCAGTCTGAGCACCACACGCTTGCAGTCTCATGTACAAACGAAGCAAGTTTCATGTGCCAACGAAGCAAATCTCGTTGACCTACGCTTGCAGTCTCATGCACAAACGAAGCAAGTCTCGTTACGCCTAACAAAAGCAAGAAACTCTCTTTGGAGAAACAAGTCGTTCTCCAAAGAGAGTTTTATCGTTCATCAAAGCTTTTTTAAAGCCGCGCTTTTATCGACTTTTTGACCTTATTCTACACCGAATTTATAGATGCAACGACTGTGATAAGTTTGTCCGGGTTCTAAAATCACTGAAGGCCAATGAGCCTTGTTAGGACTGTCCGGATAATGTTGAGTTTCCAAGCAAACAGAAGCACGTTGCGGATAAGCAATGCCTTTCTTTCCGGTTACGGTTCCATCCAAGAAATTACCTGTATAGACCTGAATACCCGGTTCATTGGTGTAAACTTCCAATGTAATGCCTGTTACGGGGCTTGACAATTTAGCGGCTACCTTTGAAATGTCGCCTTTGGTTGTCAATACCCAGTTGTGGTCATAACCCTTACCGAACTTAATCTGCTCATTGTCGAAATTGGTAACGTCCTGTTCAATAGCCTTAGGAGTATTGAAATCGAACGAAGTACCGGCTACTGCCATCATCTCGCCGGTGGTCATAAACGTACTGTCGACCGGAGTGATACTGTCCGAAGCAATATACAACACTTGATTTGTTCCAGGAACTGCAGGATTACCATTCAGATTAAAGTAAGCATGGTTGGTCATGTTGATGATGGTCTTCTTGTCAGTAGTAGCTTCGTAGGCAATATCAATGGCATTGTCGTCCGTCAAGGTATAAACGACCTTAGCTACTACGTTCCCCGGGAAGTTGCTGTCGCCATCCGGAGAGTTGAGCACCAATTCCAGTTGAGTATCGTTCAACTGCTTGGCTTCGTACACCTGATATTGCCATCCTTCCGGACCGCCATGCAAGCAATGACCATAGTTATTCTGTGGCAATTGAATTTCTTCCCCGTCAATCACAATCTTTCCCTGGTTGATGCGGTTGGCATAACGTCCGATAGAAGCACCAAAATCAGTCGGCACAGTCTGATAATCCTTTATATTATCAAAACCCAAGATAACATCGGTCAGGTTGCCTTCCTTATCCGGAACCATCACCGACACCAATCGTCCGCCAAAGTTCGTGATACAAACCTCCATACCGGAAGCATTCTTCAAAGTATAAAGTTTCACCGACTTGTTTCCATCTACCAATGTTTCAAAATTAGCCGGATTCAAGCCCGACAAGGTAAGGGCTTCCTTTTGCTGGGGCGTACATGCTGTCAGAAGAGCAAGCGACAACCCAAATACTCCAAATGTCTTTTTCATATTTTTATGTATATAAAATGAGTTATGAATTTCTATTCCGTCGCACAAAAGTAGAAATAAAATCGAACGTGAAGTTTTTTTAACGGTCTTTTTTTTTAGTTCAAACGTCTCATTCCCTATACTTTGAGACGATAATGTCATTTTCTCACAACGGATAAAGCGTTGCTCCTCTCCAAGAGAGCAATATTTTTCCTACCTTTGCACCATGAAAAGAGCATTGACAGACACCCAATACATACAGCGTTTGGTGGCCGAAGGCGAACATTGCCACCAAGACTTTAAATTTGAGATTTCGGATGCCCGCAAAATCGCCCGAAGCATCTCTGCCTTTGCCAACACCGAAGGCGGAAGGCTATTAGTCGGTGTGAAAGACAACGGGAAAATAGCCGGAGTTCGTTCGGAGGAGGAAATCTATATGATAGAAACAGCGGCCGGTATGTATAGCCAACCTCCCATTCAAACCACTACCCGAACTTTCACAGTCGAAGGAAAGACCGTTCTCGAAATTAGCATCGACGAAGCTCCGGTAAAGCCTATCTTTGCGTTAGATGAAAACAACACCCCCAAAGCCTACATCCGGATAAAGGATGAAAACATCTTGGCCACCCCCGTACATTTAAAGGTATGGCAACACAGCAAGAAAAAGGAAGGTTCCTTCCTCAGTTTTACCGACAAAGAACAACAGCTTTTGGACTTACTGAAAGAAAGAGGAGCGCTTACCCTCAACCAATGCAACAAGCTAAGTCGGCTGAACCGACATACGTTATGTAACTTGTTGGCCGATTTCATTCGCTTCGGCTTGGTTACGCCTGTTTTTCAAGCGCATAAATTCTTGTTTAAACTGAAAGAAGATTGACGAACAAAAGATTTTCATTATATTTGCACCCGTATAAATTAAAAATCAGAAAGAAATGAGCATATTCTCTAAATTATTCGGTAAGAAGGAAGTAGAAGAAACCACTCGTGTAGGTGGGATGGAAGACTTCATGACACTCATCCGAGTGTATTACCAAGCAGTAATGGCCACCAATATCGGCATTACCAACATCAACTTTCTGCCAGACATGGCCGTATTCAAACGTTCGTTGAAGATTCCTACTCAGAACAACAAATTGGGTATCGCTGAAAAGTCTCGTTGCAAGAAGATGTTAGTCGACATTTA
>JAFTSK010000176.1 GCA_017467385.1 Bacteroidaceae bacterium | reverse complement strand
TGCACGATTCAATGCTTCGTAATGACGAATGTTGGTCACAATGACATCGTTCTGTGAGATTTCTGGGAGGGCAGCGGTTTCTACAAGAAGAGTTTCTAATTCTTCCAATCCCTTACGTTGTTTGGCAGAAATGAACAGTTTTGGTACATCTATATCGGCAAAGGCGTTTTCCAAAGTCTGGTGTTGTTCATCGGATACCTTGTCGCATTTGTTGAAAAGGATAATCAGGCTCTTTCCCTCGCAATGGGGGAGGATTTCGTTCTTGAGAGCTTCCAAATCCTCTTCGCTGTCTGCATCAATCATCCATAGCACAATGTCGGCTTGATCAAGCTTTTGAAAGGTACGTTCGATGCCTATACTTTCCACAACATCTGTTGTTTGACGGATACCGGCTGTGTCAATGAAACGGAAGGTAATACCACGCAGATTGATGGTGTCTTCTATAACATCGCGAGTTGTACCATGTATATCGCTTACGATGGCTTTTTCTTCGTTCAGAAGGGCGTTAAGTAGGGTAGACTTACCGGCATTTGTTTCGCCGATAATGGCTACAGGCACTCCATTCTTTATGGCATTTCCTACATGGAACGAATTTGCCAAGCGGGTAATCACTCTTTCGATGTCGTTCGCTATCTGAGTAAGTTCGGTACGGTCGGCAAATTCTAACTCTTCATGGTCGCTGAAGTCAAGTTCCAATTCCATCAGGGAGGTAAGATGCAGAAGTTTGTCTCGAAGTACCGACAATTCCTGACTGAATCCACCTCTCATTTGATTCATAGCAAGCCGGTGTGTGGCGGCTGATGAAGAGGCAATCAGATCGGCTACGGCCTCGGCCTGACTTAAGTCCATCTTGCCATTTAAGAAGGCTCGTTGGGTGTATTCGCCGGGAAGAGCCGAACGGCAACCGTTTTCAATCAGTTGGTACATCACTTGCTGAAGGATGTACGAGGAACCATGACATGAGATTTCGGTGGAGTCTTCGCCGGTGTAGGAGTGGGGAGCTTTGAAGACTGATACCAACACTTCATCGATGATTTCTCCTTTGGCTGAAAGGATTTTCCCAAAGGAAAGCGTATAAGGCATACACTCCTCTAAAGACTTTCCATTTATGGAAGTAAAAATTTTAGAGGTAATGTTGATGGCTTGTGGTCCGGAGACACGAATCATTCCAATGGCTCCTCCGGGAGCAGTAGCTATGGCACAGATAGTATCTTGTTGCATTATTTTCTTGAATAAATGGTTTGAGAAAGTACGGTTGCCAACTTTTCTAAATATATACGGTCTGTCTCATCGAAAGTGGCAAGTTGGTCGCTATCAATATCGAGTACGGCTATTACTTGTTCACCTTTGAATATGGGAACGACAATCTCCGATCTTGAAAGAGAACTGCATGCGATGTGTCCGGGAAACTGTTCAACATCGGGTACGACTTGTGTACGGGCTTCTGCCCATGCTGTTCCACACACACCCTTTCCTTTACGGATACGATAGCAGGCTACACTTCCCTGGAAAGGACCAAGCAACAGTTCCTCGTTTTGGACCAAATAAAAACCTACCCAAAAGAAGCCGAAGGCTTCCTTCAGGGCGGCACAGGTGTTGGCTAAGACGGACACCTCATTGGTCTCTCCGCTGATAAGTAGTTCCCAATCGGAGAGAAAATGGCGGTATTTCTCCTCCTTATTTATAATGTCTGTTTTAAAGCTTTGTTCCATAAATCAAATTCTATCCAAAACCTTCACAATCAGTTCATCAATCTGACGGCGGTATTCGGTACTTGCTTCCTTACGGGTACGGTTAGCCACTACCATACAAACGGTAAGTGCCTTATGCCCCATAAGACGTGCAAGTCCGGTAAGGGCAGAACTTTCCATCTCAAAGTTGGTAATGCGTAAGGTGTGGTATTCAAAGTTACGGATTTTCTCATTCTGCTGAGGATCGGCCAACGGAATACGTAGTTCACGACCTTGTGGGCCGAAGAATCCTCCTGCCGCAACAGTTACACCGCGAACCATATCTCCCTTTGCAATACGATTAAGCAACTCCTTGTCCGTATCTACGACATAGGGGTGGGCAATACATTGGTTGCCTCTCCAACCCATGTGTACTAAGAATGCATGTTCAAAATCAAGGTCGCACACCATATTACGGTTGGCATAGAAATTAAGTAATCCATCGAATCCGATACTCTTGACCGTACAGACGAATGAACCAAGCGGTGTGTTCTCTTGAAGTCCTCCACAAGTTCCGATACGTACAATTTCCAACTGGCGGAATTCCTCGTTTTCATAACGTGTCTTGAAATTGATGTTGGCCAATGCATCAATCTCGTTCATCACGATGTCGATGTTATCACATCCGATACCGGATGAAAGAACGGTAATCCGTTTGCCTTTATACATACCGGTAATGGTCTTGAATTCCCGGTTTTCCACTTCACATTCACGACTGTCGAAATGTGAAGCTACGAGTGAAACCCGACTTGGATCGCCTACCAGAATTACTTTGTCGGCCAATTGCTCCGGCTTCAGATGAAGGTGGAAGATGGTTCCGTCGACATTGATAATCAGTTCCGATTCGGCATAATATTTCTTTTCCATGCAAATCCTTATTTTATTTCATTATTCCCCGATGTACCGTCCGGTTGGGCAATGCTATCTCGCATATTGGTGTCCGCCTGAATGTTCTTCATGCGATAATAGTCCATGATACCGAGATTGCCACTACGGAAAGCTTCTGCCATAGCCTTTGGTACTTCAGCTTCGGCTTGGATAACGTTGGCACGAGCTTCTTCAGCTTTTGCCTTCATTTCTTGTTCAAGGGCTACTGCCATTGCACGACGTTCTTCCGCCTTTGCTTGAGCAATGTTCTTGTCGGCATTCGCTTGATCAATCTGAAGGGCGGCACCAATGTTTCTACCTATATCAATATCGGCGATGTCGATAGAGAGTATCTCGAAAGCGGTTCCGGCATCCAATCCCTTACGGAGTACAAGTTTGGAAATGCTGTCCGGGTTTTCCAATACCGACTTGTGGTTTTCCGATGAACCGATGGAAGATACAATACCTTCGCCTACACGAGCAAGGATGGTATCTTCGCCGGCACCACCGACCAACTGGCGAATATTGGCACGTACTGTTACACGTGCTTTGGTAATGAGCTGGATACCGTCTTTGGCTACGGCAGTTACGGCCGGTGTGTCAATCACTTTAGGGTTAACGGACATCTGTACAGCTTCAAACACATCACGTCCGGCAAGGTCGATACCGGTAGCCATTTGGAAAGTCAATTCAATGTTGGCCTTTGATGCGGATACGAGTGCATGTACCACTCTTTCCACATGACCACCGGCCATGTAGTGAGCTTCAAGCTCGTCGCGGGTAATGTTACTCAAACCGGCCTTATGGGCTTCAATCATGGCCGGAACGATAACGTAGGGAGGTACATTACGAATACGCATCAAGAAGAGTTGAATCAAGGAAATGTTTACGCCTGAAACTTTGGCACTCAACCAAAGGAAGAAAGGCACATAATGGAAGAATACGAACAGGAAGAGTACTCCACCACCAATCAGAATGAACGGAATAAAACTCGGATCAATCATACTATTATGTTTTTAAAGTTATTACTTACGCTTTTTGTACCATTACTACACCATCCAATATTCGTTCCACGCGAATCCGGCATTTCTCGTCAATGAATCCGTCGGACGAACGTACTTCGATGATACGACCGTTGAATTCGGCATTGCCTATCAAGGCCAAACGAGTGATAGCTACTCCTTCATCGCCCGCTTTCAAATCCAGTCCTTTCAGCGGTTCAGGACGATAGTCGATACTTTTCTTCAGGGAAAGTTTATCTACTGTTTTGGAACGCATAAACCATACGGTTACTGCAATGACTCCCAATGCAGATATAACTAATGTGATTATGCCAAGTACAGTACCAAGTGTACTGAAGGCATAGTAGTTGGCATATAAGATACAACCGGCTGAAGTAAGTCCTGCAATGCTGATACCGGGAATGAGGAATACTTCGATGGCAAACAGAAGCAATCCTGCTACAATGAGTGATACAATAATAAGTATATCCATAATCCTTCTTCGTTTTAAAGGTTATTGTCTAAGCTTCTGAATTTCAAGGTTTCTAACTTTTATCGTCAGCTGTTCTATTTCTTTTTCCAATGTAGGTATTCGTTTTTCTAAGTCAAGGATAGAAGGTTCCAACTTTTTCTTTCCCAATCCGTTCTCATTGGCGTATTCATAACGCTTTTGTTGTAAGGTTTGCTTTAAATGTTTCAAATCTTTCTCTTGTTGCATTAACTGACGATATGCCTCTTTCGCCTCTTGCGAACGGAAGTCAGTCAATGTATAATAAGTCGACGAATCATCAATGATAAATTCAAAGTCTTTCGTTGGTCCTTCTTTACCTATATGATACTTTAAACCAGCCAATCGTTGGCGACCGGTACGCACCTTTTCTTCGTCTGTCCAAGTATCTTGGATGCTATGAATCGTAGCCGCCTTTTGGATGATTTGCGCATCGGTTGTTTCATAATTGTAGACTTCTTTCGATTCATTGGGAACAAATACATACACGCAAACGGTATCTTGTGGCTGGTTTCTATCAGAAACAAACCAACCGAGATTATTAAATTCGTCAATGGCATACATGTAATCGTTAGCCGGAGAGTTGAATGGCATTCCAAGATTATCTGGACGCAGATAATTGTTGTCTTCCGAATCATATCGGGTTACGAAGATGTCATATCCTCCCATAGAAGTTTCGTTATCACTTGCAAAGTAAAGGGTAACGCCATCGCCCATGAGAAATGGATAGTTGATGCTTCCAAGTTCGTTGAGTGATGAGACTTCTACGGCTTCTTCCCAACCGTTCAACAACTTTCCTTGAGAATAAAGTTGCATTTTTCCACCTTCAATGCTATCGGTGTAGAGCTTCTTGTTGCCCAATTCATTGATATAAAATGTTCCGGCTATATCGTCTGCTTGACCAATGGTTCCCGATTCTTTACTGATTTTTATGGTAGTCAGGAAGTCTTGCTTATTCACGACAAAGCTATCAATGACTACCACTTTTTCTACTCCCTTAAACATACGTGCCATCTTGCGGATTTCAGAAAGTTCGGCTTCAGCCTGTTCGGTATCCCGATTCTTTTCGACAAGCCATTCAATGTGTTTCTCGTAGTTTTCGATTGCTTCATCAAACCGATACATATCGGCATAAAGCTTACCCAAATAGCGGTAAGCATTGATATAACGTCGGTTTGCACTCTTTTCCAAGTAGGGAAGTGCCTTTTCCTTCTCGCCGGTTTCATAACAACAAGCACCGAAATAAAAGTTATATTCGGCACTTGCCGGTGAACGCTTGACTAAATTCTGGAAGGTATTTTTGGCCTTCTCATAGTTTCCGTTATTGAACAATTTCTTTGCCTGGCTCAGTGTTTGAGCAGTAAGTGTGCCTATGCAAAATAATGCTATCAAGCAACAGATATATCGTCTTATCATATCTTTCATCTAAATTGTGTCTATATACCAGTCCAAAAATAGTATATTTTATTGGATTTATCATCGTCCGAACAATTCTATTTCCTTAATTTTTTCCAAAATCATTCTTTTCCTTTAATTTTGCACCCGATTTTGAAAGTGAATATGGCAAAATTTACGGAAGAGGATATATTGATGCGTCGGATTGGCAACCGTTTCAACAAGGGGGTTGTGCAATATCGTCTTATCGAAGATGGAGATAAAATCTTGGTGGGACTCTCGGGAGGCAAGGATTCTTTGTCCTTATTGGAGTTGTTGGCCAAGCGTTCTCGTATTCTTAAACCAAAGTTTTCTGTGGTAGCGGTGCATGTGTCGATGAGCAACATCCCTTATCAAGCCGACTTAGAATATCTACGTGCGTATGCAGAAGCATTTGGGGTACCTTTCGTGCATTATGAAACAAGCTTCGATCCGTCTACCGATACCCGCAAATCGCCTTGTTTTCTTTGTTCCTGGAACCGTCGGAAGGCTCTTTTTACGGTAGCAAAGGGGCAGGGATGTAACAAGATTGCGTTGGGGCATCACATGGACGACATCCTTGAAACATTGTTGATGAATCTTACTTTTCAAGGAGCCTTTAGCACCATGCCACCTAAGTTGGTCATGAGAAAGTTTGATATGACACTTATTCGTCCGATGTGCCTGGTACATGAAGCCGATTTAATACAAATGGCACAAATGCGAGGTTTTCAAAAGCAAATAAAGAATTGCCCATACGAAACACAGAGCAATCGGACGGATATGAAAGGCATATTGAGCCAACTGGAGGCTCTCAATCCGGAAGCGAGATACAGCCTTTGGGGAAGCATGACAAATGTGCAAGAGGAACTGCTCCCACCTTCGTGTCATTCCAAACAAAACAAGGACACAGAGAAACATTAGTTTTACAATTAAAGAACAAAAAGAATATGAAAGCATTTTGGACGATTGGTTTATTGGTCATTTCTAACATTTTTATGACCTTTGCCTGGTACGGTCATTTGAAGATGAAGCAAACTTTCAGCTGGTTTGAAACGTTGCCCTTAATTGGGGTAGTAGCTTTTAGTTGGTCGCTGGCCTTTTTTGAATATTTATGTCAAATACCCGCTAATCGAATAGGATTCATTGACAATGGAGGACCTTTTACGTTGATGCAGTTGAAGATTATTCAAGAGGTTATTACCTTAATTATATTTACCATCTTTACAACTGTCTTTTTCAAAGGAGAGGTATTGCATTGGAATCATTTGGCAGCCTTTGTTTGCCTGATATTGGCGGTTTACTTCGTCTTCATGAAATGATGAGAAGCTGAATCTTTCTTGACTATAGCAAGCGTGTCCTTCGGGATGCGCTTTTCATTTCCCCACCATTTCAAAGAATCTTCGTATGTAGGTTGATAGTCATTGTAGATTTTCCAAGCTTGTGCATACTTGCGGTTGTGCTTGATGGCTCGTCCTCGCTTCGTCAGGTTTTCAAACAACAGTTTATCTGCATCAAAAGTTACAAGCGGAACAGTCGTTTGATTCGGCAAACTGAAATCAAAATCGAGCTTGATTTGAAAATCACTTTCTACGGTCTTTCGGATAAATTCATCCGGCAATTTTGTAATAAACTTCATCCATGATTTCTCTTCCGAGGCAAGAGGTTGGGAGGAGTAGGCTTCTTCTTTGGGGAGAAAGTTGAACTGAATACTTCGCAAAGCATCTTCATTGATTTTTATTTCTTCCTTTCCATCCAACATGTTTTTCAAGCGGATAGAATCTTCCTTTTCCAGTTGTGCTTGGGCAGATAACACACCTAACGAGCATAAAATAATAGTAGTTATGATTTTGAGGGCCATGTCTGTCTGATATACCTTTTATTTATGGCAACAAAGGTAAATGCTTCAGCGTTAAGAGGATTTAAAGAAGTGTTATAAAGTCTTGCCGTTATAGATAATTAATGATTTTCTATACTGTATAAAATTTGCCAATCAGATAGGCAAGTAATCATGTTTGTTAATTGATAAGAATCTCATCATATATTCCGTTCACAACCATTGAATGGCCATTCGAGGTATTGTGAATGGTGATTCAAAGACTTTGAATTAAGAAACGATGTATTGTGAATGGAATATCGCACTGTATATTAACGGATTTAGTTGACCGTTTTTTGTCTTATTGATAAAGTGGGTTGACTGAGTTAAACTTTATTTTTATTATATGTTGACTTCATTTTAACTTAGTCATGATTTGAGTTGACTTTTCTCCCATTAAAGTACAAGCAATAGAGGAGCAAAGAACTTCTATCAGAATGGAATTTTATGCTCCTTACAATAGCTTTCCAATTCTTCGTCTGATATAAATACTTTATCGCATATTTTCTCAAAACTTTGTTTTGCATCTAAAGTATAATCTTTTGATGCATTCATTACTTTCGATAATTTGGTAATGAAGTTACAAAAGTCAGCGTTTAAATTATTCAACTTTTCTATTGTATTATAGTCAAGTCTCTTTTTATGCGCTGGATAAAGTATTTTTGAATCATTGGCCTGCATTAGTATAATTCCTATACCAAAAGCACTATTCAAACGTTCCATTTCTTCGGTCAGATTCTCATTGATTTCAAAAGCTACCAGATAACCATAATTAGCCCAACTACTGTTGGACAAGGCTTGAAAATAATATTGTTTTAATTGGTAGTCTGATTCAATTTTCTTTTTTAGCTCATAAGAATAAATATGTACAGTTTCTTTGGGCTCAGTAGCTTTCAATAAAGCAAGAGTGGCTTCATTTTTATATTCTTCAAATTCTACTCCTATAATGTCTGGGTGTACCCACTTCTGGGAGTTATCAATCTTTGTCGATGACTTTTCATGGAAGATGGTTTTTGCAAATATATTACGAGTGCGTAAGAAACTGCAAAAAAGTTTATGTAAAGAACGTTCATCGAAACATTTGGAAGGAGTTGCTTCCGATGTATTTACATATTGTACAGGAATATAGTCTTTAGATATTAATGCCTCAATTTCAATCGCATACTTACTAACATCACAACAAGTTCCGATGGATCCGGTTGAATTTTTTAATTCTTGAGACATATCTTTTCTTTGTATTACCTTTTCTAACCAGTTTACCTTTCTACGATGAGGAAGTTCACAGTTAGGTTCATAGTAATAATCGCTAACGATAGTTCCAACGTAGTAGAATCCTTCTCCAGAAGGAGAAAGTACTGTGTCTCCTATTTGCAATCCTTTTACAATAGTCCACAAAAAACCACAAGCAAGACCTGCTGCGGTTTTGGATTTTCCTGGAACATTTTCCATCCATACAGGTATAAACTTGGCATTAAAATCTCTCCAATTTTCATATAGAGAATCAGATAAGTCTGTATATATTTCAAAATCAGCACCTATATACCCTTCTTTCTTACATAGCTTAGCATATTTGCTACCCCTTCCTAACATTATTCGATTATATTTTTTCATGGTTTTATTAAGAATAAGATTTATTTTTTTTAATCTACTGATTGAACTCTTAAAAAGTAGGTTTGGTATAATTATTGTCTATTTTCCATTTCGCGTATGAACTCATCGACAACATACAAATCCCCGTACAGATAAAGACCTGTAGACTTATCATGTAAAGCAACACATGTTTGACTTTCATAAAACAATTTCAATGCTTTTATACTGTCAATATTTAAACGTTCAGCCAAAAGGACGGCAATAGATCCAATCCGATTACTCATAATGATTTCTTGAATAACTGGTGATTTGGTTGGATTATCATAATTCTTCTGTTCCATCATATATGAGATATTTATTAATTAAATCTTGTTTCAATATACAAATCTGATTATTAGGTTGATGTTTTGACAATTCACGTAATGCTATGCTAAGATCCATCAACCCTGCAATATAAAGATTAACAGTATCCACAACACGATCATTGGCCACCCCACCTTCTACATAGTCATAGTTTAAAGCTAACTCTTGTCCTGTCCGATTGCCCACAATAAATTCAAGCCATTCCTCATCGTATGCCTTGAATATTTTGTATCGTGCTTCTTGTAGGATATTTTCTTTATATAGTCTATAACAATTAAGTATGGCTGGCTTTTTTCTATTTCTCGACACATTGTTTGCCCATGTTACAGCTTGGTTGCGTATATCCGTTACATAAAATCCTTGACCGAAATCCAGATTTTTCCGCCCAAACTTACAGATTGGATTTTCTATCTTTTCTGTTCCTCCATGATATACAATAATCTCTTTCATAATTGTTTTTCCCAGTTCTTTAGACATTCCAACAATCGTTCTACTAAAACTTCACGACTTTCACAGTGCAGTGCTTCATAGCTTGGAATAATATAGTTCTCTATCATTCCAACATGGTTCATACGTTGGAAAATTTCTTGATAGTTGCTTTCCGTCAGTCTTGCGGTGGCCTCAATGCAAGTGGCAATAAAAGCCATCAATATCTGCTCTTTTGATATTTTTCTGATTTGTTCCATTATTAGAAACTTGTGATTATTCTATTGTTTGCAAATATAATTAAGAATGAGAATATAACAAAGATACAATAATCTTTTGATAAAAAAAAGGCTGCTATCCTATTAAAAAGATAACAGCCTTTCATTATTGGATTACTCTTTATTTACTTAGCATCTCATGCATGGAAGCGGCAGCTTTGCGCCCGTCTCCCATAGCGAGAATAACCGTTGCTCCTCCGCGAACAATGTCTCCACCGGCAAAGATAGTCGGGATAGATGACTGCATCTTTTCATTGACTGCAATGGTGTTTTTGCGACCGAGTTCCAATCCCTTAATGGATGTCGGAACAATCGGGTTGGGAGATACACCAACAGCGACAACAGCCATGTCGATGTCAAGAGTAACGGTAGCACCCGGAATCGCAACCGGACTGCGACGACCGGATGCATCCGGCTCGCCCAATTCCATCTTTTGAAGTACCACCTGCTTCACCTTTCCTTGCTCATCGGCAATGTATTCCAATGGGTTATGGAGAGTGAGGAATTCAATACCTTCTTCCTTAGCATGCTTCACTTCTTCGAGACGCGCCGGCATTTCGGCTTCACTACGGCGGTAAACGATAAATACTTTTTCAGCACCCAAACGTTTAGCTGTACGACAATAGTCCATAGCGGTATTACAACCACCAACAACCATTACGTTCTTGGCCGGATTAATCGTTGTATCGGTGTCTGGATTGGAAGCATCCATCAAGTTCACACGAGTAAGATATTCGTTGGACGACATGATGTTCACACTGTTTTCTCCCGGAATATTCATAAAGTTCGGCAGACCGGCACCCGAAGCTACGAAGATACCTTTGTAACCTTGTTCTTGAAGTTCTTCCACGCTGATGGTCTTACCTACGATGCAGTCCTTTACAAAGTTTACACCCATCTTTTCAAGGTTATTGATTTCTACGTCTACAATCTTGTTCGGGAGACGGAATTCAGGGATACCGTATTTCAATACACCACCGATTTCGTGCAAAGCTTCAAAGACTGTTACATCATAACCCAACTTCACCATGTCTCCGGCAAAACTCAATCCGGCAGGGCCAGAGCCTACGACAGCTACCTTTATACCATTCGCCGGAGCTATTTCTGGAAGGGTTATATTGCCACTTTCCCGTTCATAGTCGGCAACGAAGCGTTCAAGATTACCAATAGCAACGGCCGGTTCGTTCATCTTGAGATGCATACATTGGTTTTCGCATTGCTTTTCCTGCGGACAAACGCGACCGCAAACGGCGGGGAGGGCAGAGGTATGTTTCAATACACGAGCTGCTTCAAGGAACTCACCTCGTTCTACATTCTTAATAAACGAAGGGATATTGATACTTACCGGACAACCTTGCATACAAGTTGGATTGGCACAGTCCAAACAACGTTTGGCTTCAGTCATGGCCTGCTCTTTTGTATAACCGGTGTTCACTTCCTCGGTACGAGTGGTGGCTCGATAAACCGGATCAAGTTCGTTCATCGGACAACGAGGGATAGCAGTACGTTCCTTTGGCTTCATGGCTTTGCGGAGTTCTTCGCGCCAGGGAGCCTTGCGGTCGAGAAGCACTTCCATCGGAGTCTGAGTGAGTTCTGAGTTTTGAGTTTTGGGTTCTGAGTTTTGGACTTCTGCTTGTGGCTCTATCATGCAAACATGCTGTTCGAGATGGCTCATCTCTTCCCGTTCCACATCTTTGAATGAACCCATACGCTTGAACATTTCATCGAAATCCACTTGATGGCCATCGAATTCAGGACCATCCACGCAAACGAACTTGGTCTTTCCACCTACGGTGATACGGCATGCACCACACATACCTGTACCGTCCACCATAATGGTATTCAGAGAAACATCTGTCGGAATTTCGTATTTCTTGGTTAGTAAGCAACAGAACTTCATCATGATGGCAGGACCGATAGCGAAACACTTGTCCACTTTTTCACGCTTGATGACACTTTCGATGCCTTCGGTTACAAGACCTTTGTTGCCATACGAACCGTCATCAGTCATGATGATGACCTCATCCGATGAAGCACGTACTTCATCTTCGAGGATAATCAAGTCCTTACTTCGTCCGGCAAGTACGGAGATAACACGATTACCTGCCGCTTTCAATGCCTGAATGATAGGGAGCATTGGAGCTACACCCACACCGCCCCCGGCACAAACTACTGTTCCGTATTTCTGGATGTGGGTAGCTTGGCCTAACGGTCCTACAACATCAAGTACATAATCGCCTACATTGAGCTTGCATAACTTAGTTGATGACAACCCTACGGTTTGCACAACCAATGTAATAGTACCTTTTTCTATATTAGAACCGGCAATAGTCAGTGGCATACGTTCACCCTTTTCGTCTACACGTACAATGACAAAATGCCCAGCGCGACGCGATTTGGCTATCAATGGAGCTTCAATCTCCAACTTGAATACTTTCTCAGAGAATTGCTCCTTACTTATGATTTTATTCATAGATTCTGTGATTTTGTTGGTGTATTCGTTTCTTTACTTTCAATTTGATGTATTTGCAAAGATACGGCTTATTATTTAATATCAAAAAAAATAAGAGAAATATTGATTTCGATTGGTTTTGAGATGATATTGTTCTTTTTTGAGACGAATATTTACTCTCAAAACCCTTATTATAGTGACTTTTGTATATTCATAAAACCTTTAAAAAAATGTGTATGTTAAAGTGGAGAAACAAATGTTATTTAGTTTTAGCGTCTTTCTTGTTTACTTTTTCGGCTTGTGAAAATCAGGTAGATGTCAAAGTGGTTACACGACCGGATATGACCTCACAGAATGATAACTATCAAGGAAATCGTGCACCTTTACAACCAACAGCCTTTATAAAACTACCTATGGGAGCCATTCAGCCTCAAGGATGGATTAAGGAAATGTTGGTTCGACAAGGGAATGGATTGGCCGGACATTTAGGAGAAATTAGCGCCTGGCTCGATAAACGAGAAAATGCTTGGTTAGGAACGGGAGATAAATGGGGTTGGGAAGAACTTCCTTATTGGCTTCGTGGTTATGTAGACATGGCTTATTTGTTGAACGATGCAGAAATGAAAGAAGAAGCTTCCGTATGGCTTGAAGCAATATTTGCCAGCCAACGTGAAGATGGTTGGTTTGGACCTATAGTAGATAATCGACATGGAGGAAGGGATGCTTGGTCGAATATGTTGATCTTGTTTGCTATGCAACATTATTATGAATATACAAAGGATAAACGTGTCATTGATTTGATGACTCGATATTTTCGTTATCAACAAAATGTATCGGAAGAAACTTTCTTAAAAAGTTACGTAGAAAATAGTCGTGGTGGTGATAACTTGTACAGTATTTTATGGCTTTATAACCAAACGGGAGAGAAATGGTTACTAGATGTGGCGCATAAAGTGCATAGAAATACTGCTAACTGGGGTAGCGATAACACTTATCCAAATTGGCATAACGTAAACATTGCTGAATGTTTTCGCGAACCGGCTGTGTATTACCAGTTGTCAGGAGAGAGTAAGGATTTGCAAGCAACTTATGACCATTATTCATTGGTGCGTCGCATATTTGGTCAAGTTCCTGGAGGTATGTTTGGTGCAGATGAAAACTGTCGCATGGGATTTATCGATCCTCGCCAGGCAACTGAGACTTGTGGTTTTGCAGAACAAATGACTTCAGATGGGATTCTTACATGTATTACTGGAAATGTGATGTGGGCAGACAACTGTGAAGATATACTTTTCAATAGTTTTCCTGCCGCATTTATGCCGGACATGAAGTCTCTCCGATATTTTACAGCTCCCAACATGGTAGTTTCAGATAGAAAGAATTATTCACCGGGAATTCAAAATAAAGGAACCTTTATGATGATGAACCCATTTAGTAGTCGTTGTTGTCAACATAATCATGCGCATGCTTTACCTTATTATATACAGAACATGGTTATGGCTTCCAATGACAATGGTTTATTGATAAATATGTATAACTCGTGTGATGTGAATGCGATGGTTGCAGAAGGAACCCCGGTTGTTTTGCATGAAGAAACTAACTATCCGTTTGAAGAAAACATCCGTATAAGTCTTGAAATCAAGAATTCCGTAACATTTCCTCTTTACTTACGAATTCCAGGTTGGTGTCAAAATGCTATGTTGAAAATAAATAATAAGAAAGTGGCAGTAAAGGCCGAAGCTGGAAGTTATTTATGTATTCATCGGGAATGGAACAATGCAGATCAAATAGAATTGATTTTACCGATGGAGTTGTCAGTTAAAAGATGGGCTTTAAATAAGAACAGTGCAACTGTTTATTATGGTCCTATTTCTTTTTCTTTAGAAATAAAAGAGGAATACAGTGATGCGAATGCTCCAGACAATTCTTTCTGGGACTCCAGGTGGCAGCCAGAAGCTGATAGTGTGAAATGGCGCGCTTGTGAGATTTATCCAGCTTCTTCTTGGAATTATGGTCTTCCTCTTGATGAAAAGAACCCAACAACAGGTTTTACTGTTGAGAGAAAAGCTTTCCCGGTGGATAATTATCCTTTTACCCCTGAAAGCACTCCTATCAGAATTCAAACACGAGGCAAGCTGATCCCATCGTGGGGGCTTGACCAATATGGTTTATGTGATGTACTTCCTGAACAGAATGTCGAAACATCGTCTATTGCTGAACCGATTTCGTTAATACCAATGGGAGCAGCTCGACTACGTATATCAGCTTTTCCGGTGGTAAAATAATGGACTTAGATAATGACAAAAAAGCGAGCATAATAATATGCCCGCTTTTTTATATCTGAAAGATATCTTAGTCAATCAATTCAAAACCACAATATGGAACCAATGCCTTCGGGATACGGATACCTTCTGGAGTTTGATTGTTTTCCAATAAAGCGGCCAAGATACGTGGCAAAGCCAAAGCTGAACCGTTCAATGTATGACAAAGTTCAGTCTTCTTTTCTGAGGTGCGATAACGACACTTCAAACGGTTTGCCTGATAAGTATCGAAATTAGAAACTGAGCTGACTTCCAACCAACGCTTCTGGGCTTCTGAGTACACCTCAAAGTCGAAACAAAGGGCAGCTGTAAAGCTCATGTCGCCACCACAAAGGCGAAGGATACGATAGGGGAGTTCAAGCTTCTTTAACAAACCTTCTACATGTTCCAACATTTCTTTGTGTGATTCCTTACTGTGTTCCGGCTTGTCGATACGAACGATTTCAATCTTTGAGAATTCGTGCAAACGGTTCAAACCACGAACGTCCTTACCATACGAACCGGCTTCACGACGAAAACACTGAGTATAAGCACAATTCTTGATAGGCAACTGCTTTTCGTCCAAAATCACATCACGATAGATGTTGGTTACAGGAACTTCGGCAGTAGGAATCAGGTAGAGGTCGTCTACTTCGCAATGATACATCTGACCTTCCTTGTCGGGCAACTGGCCTGTACCATAGCCTGATGCGGCATTTACCACAGTAGGAGGCATGATTTCTGTATAACCAGACTTGCGTGCTTCATCGAGGAAGAAGTTAATAAGCGCACGTTGCAACTGTGCACCCTTTCCTTTATATACAGGGAACCCTGCACCTGTAATCTTTACACCGAGGTCAAAGTCAATCAAATCGTATTTCTTGGCGAGTTCCCAATGGGAAAGTGCATTTTCCGGAAGCTGTGTTTCCATGCCACCTGTCTTTTCTACCACATTGTCTTCGGCTGTTTTACCTTCTGGAACTTCATCGTATGGAACGTTGGGTATGGTATAAAGCAAATTGTTCAAGTCTTCCTGAGCCTTATCCATTTCAGTCTGGAGAGACTTGTTGGCTTCTTTGATTTCGGCTACGCGAGCTTTAGCAACTTCGGCTTCTTCTTTCTTGCCTTCCTTCATCAGCATGCCGATTGATTTAGAAATAGCATTTACTTCTGCCAAGTTCTTATCGAGTACATTCTGGGCGCTTTTACGCTTGTCGTTGAAAGCAAGCACCTGTTCAATGGTTTCTTTTGCATTCTTGAAATGCTTCTTTTCCAATCCACGAATAACGGCTTCTGTGTTGTCAGTAATTTGTTTGATAGTAAGCATATCTATGTATTTTTTGAAATTTCTTTTAATGATTCGCAAAGATAGAGAAAATTTTGATAGGGTGTACGAAAAAAGGCTCAACTTCTTTAACGAAGTGAGCCTTTTTTTACCGTTTATGTGTAACTGATTAAGCTTCAGCTGGGATTACGGAAACAATACGCTTGTCTTCGCGACCTACCTTGAAGTTAACTGTACCATCTACCAAAGCGAAAAGAGTGTGGTCCTTACCCATACCCATGTTGTTACCCGGGTGGAATTCTGTACCTCTCTGACGAACGATGATGTTACCTGCCTTGCAAGCCTGACCACCGAAAATCTTAACGCCTAATCTCTTACTTGCTGATTCGCGGCCGTTCTTAGAACTACCTACACCTTTTTTATGTGCCATGTCTTCTTACTTTTTTAAATGATTAAGCAATAACTTGTTTAATAGTCAATTCAGTAAACTGCTGACGGTGACCGTTCAGTTTTCTGTAACCTTTTCTTCTCTTCTTGTGGAATACAAGAACTTTTTCGCCCTTTACAAGCGGAGAAACTACTTCACAAACGACCTTAGCACCTTCTACAGTAGGAGCACCTACAGTTACAGTACCATTGTTGTCTACCAATAATACCTTTTCAAATTCAACAGTTGCGCCGTTTTCAGCATTCTGAATGTGGTGAACAAACAGTTTCTTGCCTTCTTCAGCCTTGAACTGCTGACCGTTAATTTCTACAATTACGTACATTTTATTTTAATTATTAAACGGTTTTTATCGCAAGGTGAACCTCACTTGAGATTACTTTTCTACCTTCACGATCTCAATCGGCCGCAAAGTTACGCCTTTTATTTTGATTGACAAAAACTTTTTTCTTCTTTTTTCGCTTTTATTGCGCAATGGAAGGAACTTTCTCTATTGAATCAAAGGCAGTTGGCTTAAATCATTCAATATCTGCCGATGTGGATAGGCTTCCAATTCTTCTCGGGTGGTCATTCCGTTCAGCACACCGACAAAATCCACTTTGGCATTTCGGGCTGTTTCAGCATCTACAATGCTATCGCCGATGTAGAGTGTTTCTTTTCGATTCCGTTTTAATTTTTTCAAGGCCATTTGTATACCTTGTTGATCAGGCTTCATAACCTTCACGTCTTCGCCGCCGATGATGATGTCGAAGAAGTCCGTTGGAAAATGCAAGTCGAGGACGGCTTTAAGCCGATAGCGGAATTTGGTGGATATAACACCTATTTTTGCTCCTTTCTCTTTCAATGTCGTAAGGGTGGGAACAGTTTCAGGG
>JAFTSK010000175.1 GCA_017467385.1 Bacteroidaceae bacterium | reverse complement strand
GGATGCACAACTCTCTACTCAGATGCAGCGTATTAAGGGACAAGCCCTTTTCATCCGTGGTTTGTCTTATTATAATCTGGCTATGCTTTACCAGAATCCTCCATTAATTACTGATTATAGCCAATATTCTTCATTGGATGGCCTTTATTGTTCGAATGGCGCTGTTGAAGATCCTAACGCTCAGTTTGATTTGGTGCTTGACCAAGTTGAAGCAGACTTTACAAGTGCTATGGCATTGCTCCCCAGTCGTGATGCTGGTGGTGAATGGTCTAAAGGTCGTGCAACTTGCGGTTCAGCAGCCGGATACTATGCCCGTGTTTTGATGCAACGTCACAAATACAGTGATGCTCTTCAAGTGTTGAAAGATATCATTGGCAAGAAGTATGGTTCTTATAAGCTGATGGCCAACTATGGTGATAACTTCCGCGAAGGCGCTGCTTATGAAAACAATGATGAAAGTTTGTTCGAAGTTCAATTCCTTGATTATGGAACTCAAGGTACTGACGACGAATGGACACCGGTTAATACCAGTCCGAATGCAACACAAGGCCATGCTATTGAAAGTAACTTTGGCCCTGGTGATTGTGGTGGATGGGCCGACCTCTCGGCTTCGCCTTGGCTTTACAATTTGTTTAAAGCCGAACGCACTACAAGCGGAAGCCTTGACCCACGTCTTTATTGGACTATCGGTACTTACGAATCAGAATGGGATGGTTTTGAATATGGTAATGTAGCATACACTCAACCGATGACTGCTGATGCATTTATTGTAACCAACAATGGTTATGGTGGTCTTCCTATTGCCAAGTGGACTAATCTCCGTACAGGCCTTTACGATAAGGTCGTTACCGGTTTGAAATGCGGTATCAACCTTCGTATGATGCGCTATTCCGATGTGTTGCTTCGTGCAGCTGAGTGCGAAAATGAAGTGAACGGTCCTACACAACAAGCAATTGATTGGATTAACGAAGTACGTAGTCGTGCAGGATTGGCTGGTTTACAACTTGCTAATTTTGATTCAAAAGACAAATTGTTCGAACAAATTGCCAATGTGGAACGTCCTAAGGAATTCGGTTGTGAATTTGGCCGTGGATGGGACCTCATCCGTTGGGGATTCTTCTATAGTGCCGACCGTCTACAACAATTGAAGGATCATGGTTCATTCAATTTCTGGACTAAGACAGGTACTTATGACTATACTCCGAAAGATGCAGTTGATTATTCTACTTGTAGCAAGAGTAGCTATGATTCATGGATTACAGGTCATGAATTTTTGCCTATCTATCAAGGAACTTTGAATGATAATCCTAACTTGGTTGGTAATTCTGCTAATTATAGTACAAGCAATGCTAACTATTTTGCTGCTAAGGGTTGGACTATTCATCCGGTAGTCGATTTGAATAAATAAAAACAAACCTATTAAATCAAAAGATTATGAAACATCTGAATAAAATGGCATCCTTCTTTGGTGCTGCTGTCCTTGGATTATTGGCTCTGACCAATTGCGAAGGAGGCGAACTATATAGCGTGGATGCTCCCGATTGGATCGCTGAAAAAGTCGATTCTATCAATAATGCAAAACCGAAGAATGAAGATACCGCAATAGAAGGTTTGGAAGAAGATGTATATACTGTCGGTAATACAGACTATTCAACCGGATGGTGGGCAAGTTTCTCCAAATATTATGTGATTCCTGATGGTGAAAAATGGATTGCTCAATTCAACTTGGGTATTAATCCTTCTGCACCAAATACTTATAAGAACTTTGCTCTTATTCTTTGTTCTGACGATGATCGTGGTGGTGCCGGTTATGTGGAATATGGTGCTATCCGTTTCGACAACCAACCCAGTGGTAACTCGGAATGGGGAGATCACATTGACCGCAGTTGTGTAGAAAGTACATTGACATTTGCTACCGATACTGATGCAGGTGTTGACAAACTCGGCGGTAAGGTGACCTTGACGGTAGACCGTACGGACCCAAGTGGATTCTCAGTGACTATGACTAATGGAACTGTAACCAAGACTTATAAGGCAAAAACTCCTTTGACAAATTTGAATGCCGATGCAGCCAATACAAACATTCGTGCATTCCTTGTGCCTGAAGGTTCTTACATCAATTTCTTGGGCTCAACTATCGAACCGATTGGTGGCTTTACTTCTGCAGAAGACAAGTTGCCGATTTCTATGGAATTGTTGAATGTTCCTGATGAAGTACCTGTAGGAACTACACTCGAAGAAGCTGTAGCAGGTATTACTGCCAATGTATACTTTGAAAGTGTTCCGACTCCAAAGACTGTAACAGCAGAAGAACTTACCTTCCAAGCTATTCCTGATATGGAGAATCCGGGTGAAAAGACTTTGGTAGCTATCTATAACAAGACCTTCAAGGGCGAAAATGCCGATACACCGGTTATGGCTTACGCCAACTTTAGATTAGTACTTGAAATAACTGCGATTGAGGTATTGACTCCTCCTGCTCATATGGCTTATTACTATTATAATGATCCTGTAATAGCAGCTGGTGTGGAACGTACTCTTGCGTTCGACCCAACAGGTATGGAAGTACAAGCTACTTATTCGGATGGTACTACTGCTATCATGGATAATTCTAAATTGTTGGTAGATGGTCTTCCTACAATAGCAGGAACTTATGATGTGACAATTTCTACATCAAATGGCCAAACAGCGGTTGTTGAAGGTATTACTGTAGTAGAATCGGAAGTGACCTTGGTACATCCTACACCAACAATCCTTGGTAATGAAGACAATACTAGTGGTTGGTGGTCAGCTCATTCAGACAACATTTTGGTACCAGCCGGTGCTACCTACCAAGTAAACTTCACCAACTATTCAAGTGGTGGTGGTAATTGGAATAACTATGTCATTGTACTCCGTGCAGCAGCAGGTACTCCAGAATATGCAGTGGTACGTGCCGACAACTATGGTTGGGGTGGCGGTTACGAAGGTAACACCAACTTGATTAATAGCGGTGGACAAGCCGATTGGGCTACATGGCTTGCAGCTATGAACGGTGCCAAGTGTACTGCCTATATCACCAATGTAGGTAATGGTACGGCTGACATCCAAGTATTGATGAACGGTACAGATGGCAATGCATATATCCAATATTACATGGGTATTAATACAGTTAATGTAGATGATCTCAACTTCGCATTTACAGTAGACAGCAGTCACTACGAATTTGAATAAATAGAAAATAAACTATTTGTTTAAAAAGGGGGCGGACAGCGATTGCCCGTCCCCTTTATTAATCACTATAAACTTTCTGACAATGAAGCGAGCATCCTTTTTACTACTGACTCTTGTTATATGTATGACTTTACAAGCCCAACAACGGAGACGTTTCCCACGTGAAGTGTTTACAACAGATACACCCATGTTGCACGATCCCGTTATGGCATACGAAGACAGTACCTATCATATCTTTGCTACTGGTTTAGGCATCCAACAGATGACCTCGAAAGACCGTCAGACATGGAACGTTTCACCAAATCCCGTCATGACTGTCATCCCTACATGGGCTCAAGACAGTGTACCCGGTTTTCGTAATCATGTGTGGGCACCCGATGTAATCAAGTGGCACGGTAAATGGTGGTTGGCCTATAGCTGTTCTACCTTTGGTAAGAATGGTTCTGCTATTGGTCTGTTGTCCAATCGTTCATTGTCTTTCCCTATTTGGGAGGATGAAGGTTGCATTGTCAGTTCACAAGAAAAACGTGATAATTGGAACGCTATTGATCCAAATCTTGTAATCGATGAAAACGACCAACCATGGATTACATGGGGTTCGTTTTGGGATGGTATCCAAATAGCACGTCTTGATTCAACCATGCACATTGCTGCAGGTGAACAACCACGTACCATTGCTCGTCGTTATCCTGTCAAGGAAGCTAATGATAATTTGCCAAAGAACCCTACTTCACAGTATGCAGGACCGAATGCTATTGAAGCCCCCTTCATCTTCAAGCATGATGGCTATTATTATCTTTTTGTGTCTTGGGATTATTGTTGCCAAGGCAGTAAGAGTACTTATCGGGTAGCAGTTGGCCGTAGTAAATCTGTTGATGGTCCATACTTAGACCGCGATGGTGTAGATATGCGCGATGGTGGTGGTGTTCCGTTTATTGAAGGCGACAAGAAAGCGTTCGATGCTATCGGTCATTGTGCGGTGTATCACTTTAATGGTGAAGACATCTTCATCAGTCATGGATATAGCATTGCTCACGAAGGTGCATCTATTTTGGTACAAAAGCCTATTCAATGGACTGCCGACGGATGGCCTGTACTTGTGAAATAACCTATTAAAAATCAACCTATATGAAACAATACAAATATCTTATCTTTTCTGTTTTTACCTTGATGGTGTGCAGCATG
>JAFTSK010000174.1 GCA_017467385.1 Bacteroidaceae bacterium | reverse complement strand
CGTTGGTCGTAGCCCGAACGAATCTGTCTCAAAACACTGACCAAAGAATCACCTACCAAAGCATCGATTTCGTCAATAAACAAAACAAGTGGTTTGGGAAGTATCGAGCAAAGCTCTTGTAAATAGGCTGTTAATAAAGAGTCTGCATTTTCTTTTTGTTTCATTTGTTGAAACAATTCTTTGGGCATATCATCTTTTAATACGATACTTAATCGGTCTGCAATAGTAGAAGCTGTAACTGTTACTACCCGTAAAACATCATTTCGAGCCGCTTGTCCAGCTTCAACATTGGCATATACAGCAATATAGTTGCCTTGTTCATTCAAATAATCGCGAAGTGCAAGCAAACACGAGGTCTTCCCCGTCTGTCGGGGTGCATGAAGAATAAAATACTTTTGTTGTTGAATGAGTTGCTCAATCTCATCCAAATCAATACGACTTAAAGGGTTCACATTATAATGAATATCCGCTTTTATCGGTCCTGCTGTATTAAAGAACTTTGCTACTGGTATCATACACTTACACTCTTTGGATACAAAGATAATGCAAACCGAGAGCAGAAACAAATTTATTTGAATCTGCCAAAGTGAGCTTATCTTCGCTTTGGCAAAGATACATTGTTTTCCTGAAAAACAAAGATTTCTTGTATAAGTTTCCTTTTTTTGCCTGCTGAATACCCAAAATGGGTACCAAACGGGTAGAAAAATAAAACAGGAATCTGCGTTATACGGCCTCTAACAAGGGTATGGATGTTTTCTTCTTTTAAACGGGTATTTTATAACCAATTGAAATACAGTCTTTTGCAAATCGGCCAAGTTCCGCAAAGACTTTGATGATTTCGTTCATCGGTATGAAGACTGTTGAAGTGCCGGTTGGACGTAATCTTAGCATTACTTTAAAGTCTGATACTGAGGTACTTGACGAAGTAATGGTTGTTGCGTTCGGTACTCAGAAAAAGTCTTCATTTACAGGTGCTGCAACGGTCGTTGGTACAGAAGAACTTTCAAAGCACGTAACTACTAACGTGGCTAATGCTTTGGTTGGTTCTACTCCTGGTCTCCAGCTTCGTGGTGGTTCTGGTGCTCCGGGTGCTGGTCAGGGAAGTATCAAGATTCGTGGTATTGCTTCTATGTATGCAGAGACTGATCCGCTTATCATTGTAGACGGTGCTCCTTATAGTGCATCTTTGAGTAATATCCCGCAAGATGACATCGAATCTGTAACTGTATTGAAGGATGCTGCTTCAGCTGCTCTTTATGGTGCGCGTGGTGCTGCCGGTGTAATCCTTGTTACTACAAAGACTGGTAAGAACAAGAAAGCTCAGGTAAATGTAGACATCAAGATTGGTGCTAACAGCCGTGCTATTCAGGATTATGAAACAATCAATGATCCGGGTGCATATTACGAAGCTATTTATGGCCAGTATTATAACTATTATTATTATGGTCAAGGCCAGAGTTTGGCAACGGCTAATGCGAATGCCAACAAGTCTCTGTTAAGCCATACGGTTTACAATATTTATACTTTGCCGGAAGGTGAAAACTTGATTGGTATGGATGGTAAGTTGAATCCGAACGCTACATTGGGACGTACATACGAAGCCAATGGCGAAACTTACTATTTGATTAATGACAACTGGCGTGATGCTGCTTATAGCAATGCACTTCGTCAGGAATATAACATTAGTATCAATGGTGCTAACGATAAGGGTTCCTACTATACCAGCGTAAGCTATTTGGATGAAGACGGTATCATTGAATATTCTGGTTACAAGCGTATCTCTGCTCGTTTGAAGGCTGATTATCAAGCAACAAAATGGTTGAAGGTGGGTGCTAACGTTAGCTATACTAACTCTGAAACAGAATCTAACCCGAACTTGAGTACTTCTGGTAGTTCTACTAACTTGATGTACTATACTTCAGGTATTGCTCCGATTTATCCTATTTATGTTCGTGTAATGGGTGCAAACGGTCCGCAGATCCGTACCGATGAAAATGGTAATCCTCAATATGACTACGGGGTAGCTGCTTCTAACTATCCGGGATTGACTCGTCCGTACTTGTCAACCGGTAACCCTCTTGGTTCTAACCGTTACAATGAAGTTATCCAAAAAGGTAACAAGTTGAATGGTACATTCAATGCTGACGTTAATTTTACTGAATTCTTGAAGTTCAATGCTACAAGTACTTTGGACTGGGGAAATACATACTATTCTGATTATCAGACTGCCCTTTATGGTCCTAAGGTTTCTGTAAACGGTCAGATTGACAAGTCTCATACGAACACTATCCGTCAGAACCACGTTCAGACATTGACTTATTTCGATACATTCGGTAAGCACAATGTAACCTTGTTGGCTGGTCACGAATATTACTACTATAAGACTGATTATTTGTATGCGTATGCTCAAGGACTTTTCAGCCCGGATATTAAGGAAATCAATGCTGCTGCAAATCCTGTTAGTTCTCAATCATACAATACTTCTTACAATGTAGAAGGTTATTTCGCAAGCTTGCAATATAACTATGATGACAAGTATTTCGGTTCTGCTTCTTATCGTCGCGATGCTTCATCACGTTTCCACAAAGATAACCGTTGGGGTAACTTCTGGTCAGTCGGTGGTGCTTGGTTGATTAATAAGGAAAAGTTCATGGAAGAATACGATTGGGTAGACCAATTGAAGTTCAAAGTATCTCTTGGTCAGCAAGGTAACGATAACATCGGTAACTGGGCTTATACAGATTTGTATTCGTTGACTCCGGCTTCTACTTCTTCAATGGGTGCTTCTTTCTACCGTATTGGTAACAAAGACATTACTTGGGAAACAACGACTAACTTCAACGTTGGTTTGGAATTTGACTTGTTCAATAGCCGTTTGAGTGGTAGCATTGACTACTATAACAAGAAGACTACCGACTTGCTGTTCTGGTTGTCAGTTCCTGAATCTGCTGGTTCTCGTGGTTACTATGGTAACGTAGGTGATATCCGTAACTCGGGTGTTGAAGTGGCTTTGACCGGTTCAATTATTCGTACTCAAAATATCGACTGGAGTGTTTCATTCAATATTTCACACAACAAGGATAAAATCCTGAGTTTGCCGGAATCTAAGATTACAGAATTAGGTGGTTTCCAGGAAAGTGGTCATTGGTACAAAGAAGGTGGTTCACTCTATAACCGTATGTGTCCGGAATATGCCGGTGTAGACGAATATGGACAGGCTCTTTATTGGGTAGACTCTTCTTTGAACGGTGCTACAAACAGACCGGGTAAGAATCACGATGCTACAACAACGAACCCGAACAACGCTACTAAGTATGAACAAGGTAGCAGTTTGCCGGATGCTTACGGTGGTTTCGGTACTTCATTGTCTTTGTATGGATTTGATTTGTCTGTAACATTCGACTATCAGCTCGGTGGTAAGATCTACGATAACCGTTATGCTTCTTTGATGAGTAACCTCAGCGACTCTGGCTCTCAAATTAGTGCTATCCATAAGGACATCTTGAATTCTTGGACTCCGAATAATACTGCAACTAATATTCCACGTTCACAGTTTGGAGACCAATATACGACTGCTACATCAGACCGCTTTATGACCAGTGCTAAATACTTGAACTTCCAGTCATTTACAGTAGGTTATACATTGCCAAAGAAGTGGTTGGAACGTTTGGGCGTAAGCAAGTTGCGTGTTTATGCATCAGGTGAAAACCTTTGCTTCTGGTCGGCACGTAAAGGTCTGGACCCACGTTATTCATACTCATCTACAGAATCTATGAATACGTACTCTCCGACACGTACAATTTTGGGTGGTCTTCAAGTGTCATTCTAAACAAACGATTAAAAGAAAACAAGTATGAAAAATATAGTTAAATTATTTTCTGTTGTAACTGTCGGTTTTGCACTTACTGCAACAAGTTGTATTAAGGAAATTGATCCACAGTCTTCAACTGTGACTGCTGACCAAGCAGCCAATGCTCCGGGGGCATTCCAAAACTTCGTTACTACCATTACCAGTTCTTTGGCTGGTTCATTTACTTACGGTGGTACTTCTGACACGTATCCTATGGATTATGGTTACTCTTCATTCTTCTTGGTGCGCGATGTGATGGGACAAGATATCGCAGTAGAAGCTGGAGAAGGTTGGTATTCTACTTGGTATGGTTGCGGTACAAGTCTTGGACCTCAGTATGCTTGGTGTCAGTTACCCTGGACCTACTATTACAAGTGGATCAAGAACTGTAACAATGTTATTTCATTGGCCGGTGAAGAACCATCGGAAGATATGAAGTCAGGTGCCGGTATTGCATACGCTATGCGTGCAATGTTCTATATGGACTTGGCACGTATGTTTGCCCCGAAAACTTATGCAAAGGATAAGGAAGCCATTACTGTTCCATTGGTATTGGAAACTACTACTTTGACAGATTTGACTACCAACCCACGTGCGACCAACGAAGTGATGTGGACACAAATCCTTTCTGACTTGGACAAGGCTGAAACATACCTTGCTGATTATGAACGTGCTGACAAGTATACTCCAGACCTTTCTGTAGTATATGGTTTCAAGGCTCGTGCTTACTTGACAATGGAAAACTGGGCTAAGGCTGAAGAATATGCAAAGAAGGCACAAGACGGTTATATCGCCTTGAACGAAGCTGCTTACCGTTCACAGACAAGTGGTTTCAACTCTGTAAACGATGCTTGGATGTTTGCTTTGACTTTCAAGAGTACAGACGACAACATCTTGTATAACGATGGTGACTCAAGCTGGGGCGCACAGATGATTATCGAAGTAAGTGAGTCTCTTTGTGGATATGCAGCCAACTATGGTCAACCAAAGCGTATTGACTATCATCTCTACCAGAGTATTCCGGAAACAGACTTCCGTAAGAAGTGTTTCGTAGACTTCGCTATCGACGAAATGGAACAAATGGAAGCATTGGAAGCTTTGTCTGAATACTCAGATTCACCAATGGGCTTGATGACTACTGCAAGTGCTACCGATTCAAAGGTTGTAGGTGGTTTGTCTGTTAAGTTCCGTCCAAAAGATGGTGAACATAACGACCAATATGCTGCCTTTACTGTTGCAGTACCTTTGATGCGTGTAGAAGAAATGATGTTGATCGAAGCCGAAGCTGCTGGTATGCAGGATGAAAGCAGAGGTATCCAGTTGTTGACTACTTTTGCCAAGACTCGTGATGCTGCGTATGAATATGGTGTTCATGGAACAGAAGATTATGGTAGCTCTTATGCTACTGACTTCCAGAATGAAGTATGGTGGCAACGTCGCGTTGAATTGTGGGGCGAAGGTTTCGCAATGTTCGATATCAAGCGTTTGGATAAGCAAGTTATTCGTAGCTATGCCGGAACTAACCATCCGGAAGGTTATCGTTGGAATGCTGACGTTTACGGTGCAAGTGCCGGAAACAACTATCCGGAATGGATGGACTTCTGTATCGTACAGACCGAAGGTAACTACAACACTGCTCTTGTAAATAATCCAACACCGACTAAGCCGACTGCAGATTCTCCGGAATATAATTGGTAATAGAGGTCTTAAACATATTAAAAGAGATAAGTAATATGAAAAAATATATCTATAGTTTGTTTGCAGTGCTGTTGGCAACTGCTACAATGACTTCATGTACTGAAGATGAAGGTACAGTACCTGGAAATGATACAAATCCCAGTGTAGTGATGTATCAATATACTTCTAAGAAGCCTTATAACGAAGATAATGACGTAACTCTCCGCTTGGCTTTCAATAACCAGGTTGAATCTGCTTACTATTTGGCAGAAAAGGCTTCTGAAAAGGAATCGCGTGTAGCTTCTTTGGGTGAAGAAGGTTACTTGGATTATGTGGTATCTAATGGTACTAAAGTAAGCGATGTTACTGCAGATGCAGATGTGGTTATTACCGGTTTGTTTGGTAAGTATGCCATTACTGCTGTTGCTGTTAATGGTACAAAGAAAGCATCTGCTACTTCTGAATTTACAGGTTTGGAATGGGAAGATGTAGTAACTGGTACATACTATTTCCAAGTTCGTCCTGATGTTGCAGGAATGGAAACTAATGCAACTACCTTGCAGGTTTGTACAACTGATGCTACATTGTATCGTTTCAAGGATGTATTTGGAGCTGATTCTCACATGAAGATTCAACTGTTACCGGATTATACAGCAACCGATGCAGATGGTACTTATACTTATTTCCGTATTCCGGCAACAACGACTCCGTTTACTTATGGAAACTATGGTGCAGTAAGTGTACGTGACGTAGGTTATTGGCAAGGAAGTTCTGCTTGGGTAACTGATAACGGCTACGAAAGTGGTATGTATGAAGATTACTCTTGTTTCTTGATGATTCAGTACTATGTATCAGCTGGTAACTTAGGTTATGATTATGATTACTTTATTCCAGATGCAGAATAAATATCAACTCTAATAGTAAAAAGAGTGCATTTCAACCGAATGCACTCTTTTTTTGTTATATTTGCGCAATATTTCAAGAAAATAGTATAAATGAAAGAATTTGTCATATCGGAAGCGAAGGTAGAAACGGCTGTGTTGGTGGGTTTGATTACCCAAACACAGGACGAACGTAAGACAACGGAATATTTGGATGAGTTGGAGTTCTTGGCTCATACAGCCGGGGCGCAAGTGGTTAAGAGATTCACGCAGAAGTTGCCTTCGGCTCATTCGGTTACATACGTGGGAAAAGGAAAATTAGAAGAAATTCGTGATTATATTCGTGCGGAAGAGGAAGAAGAACGTGAAATCGGTATGGTTATCTTCGATGATGAGCTTTCTGCCAAGCAGATTCGTAACATCGAAGCAGAGCTGAAGGTAAAGATTCTGGACCGTACTTCGTTGATTCTCGATATTTTTGCGATGCGAGCCCAGACAGCCAATGCCAAGACGCAGGTGGAATTGGCTCAATATAAATACATGCTTCCTCGTTTGCAACGACTTTGGACGCACTTGGAACGCCAGGGGGGTGGTTCCGGAGCCGGTGGCGGTAAAGGTTCGGTAGGTCTTCGTGGTCCTGGGGAAACTCAGTTGGAAATGGACCGCCGTATCATCTTGAACCGTATGTCGCTGTTGAAAGAACGCTTGGCAGAAATCGACAAGCAAAAAGCTACACAACGCAAGAATCGTGGCCGCATGATTCGTGTGGCGTTGGTGGGATATACCAATGTGGGCAAGTCTACATTGATGAACTTGTTGGCCAAGAGTGAAGTGTTTGCCGAAAACAAACTGTTTGCAACGTTGGATACAACGGTTCGTAAAGTCATTATTGAGAACTTGCCTTTCCTGTTGTCTGATACGGTTGGCTTCATTCGCAAGCTCCCTACCGATTTGGTGGATTCGTTCAAGTCTACGTTGGACGAGGTACGTGAAGCGGATTTCTTGGTACATGTGGTAGACATTTCTCATCCCGACTTTGAAGAACAAATCGAGGTAGTAGACAAGACCATTGCCGACTTAGGGGCAAGTGGAAAGCCGAGCATGATTGTCTTCAACAAGGTCGATGCTTATACCTACGTGGAAAAGGCAGAAGATGACCTGACACCGAAGACGAAAGAAAACATCACGTTGGAAGAACTGATGAAGACTTGGATGGCCAAACTGAATGACAACTGCATTTTTATCTCGGCCAAAGAAAAGACCAACTTGGATGAGTTGAAGTCTATTATATATAATAAGGTAAGGGAACTGCATGTGCAGAAGTATCCGTACAATGATTTCTTGTATCAGACTTACGACGATACAGAAATGTAAGAAATATTTTATCTCTTCACGATAATGAAGAAAGCTCTTCACGTAGGTGAAGAGAGCTCTTAACTTAGGTGAAAATCACTCTCCACCCACGTGGAAAAGAAAAAATCCCAAACAGGGAAATAAAAAGAGGGTGTGTGAAACACATACAGATGGTAACATTTTGCGTGGGTGTTTCCTAACACACCCCCTTCCCCCTCTCAAGAGGGGGCATACTTTTCAAAATACAACATTTCCTTTTCATAGAAACGCTACATTTTTCTCCAAAGCGTTTGGTCGTGTCCTCCAAAGGGTTTTTCCTTTTTCTTCAAAGAGAATTTTGAAATTCTCTTCAGAAAGCAATAAGAATTCGGAGAATAGTTTTTATCTTTGTCGAAATGGAATTTAATTAATAACTAAAATACAATCATTATGGCAAATCCAGAATTTCATTATCAGCCGATGTTTGATTTAGGTCCTGACAAGACCGAGTATTATTTGCTGACCAAAGACTATGTGTCAGTAAGTGAATTTGAGGGCAAGCCTATCCTGAAAGTAGAAAAGGAAGGGTTGACTGCAATGGCTAACGCCGCTTTCCGCGATGTTTCTTTCTTGCTTCGCCGCGCACACAACGAACAAGTAGCCAAAATCTTGAGTGATCCGGAAGCAAGTGATAACGATAAATATGTAGCTTTGACTTTCCTTCGCAATGCCGAAGTAGCCGCTAAGGGTAAGTTGCCTTTGTGCCAAGACACCGGTACAGCTATCATTCATGGCGAAAAAGGTCAGCACGTATGGACAGGTTACTGCGATGAAGAAGCCCTTTCACTCGGTGTGTACAAGACTTATACCGAAGAAAACTTGCGCTATTCCCAGAATGCTCCTCTGACCATGTACGACGAAGTGAACACTAAGTGTAACCTTCCGGCTCAGATTGACATCGAAGCAACCGAAGGCATGGAATACAAGTTCCTTTGCGTAACAAAGGGTGGTGGCTCGGCCAACAAGACTTACTTGTATCAGGAAACAAAGGCGGTATTGAATCCGGCTACTCTCGTGCCGTTCATGATTGAAAAGATGAAATCTCTCGGTACAGCCGCTTGTCCTCCGTATCACATCGCATTCGTTATTGGTGGTACTTCTGCTGAAAAGAACTTGCTCACTGTGAAGTTGGCTTCTACTCACTATTATGATGAATTGCCGACTACCGGTAATGAATACGGTCGTGCTTTCCGCGATGTAGAACTTGAAAAGCAGGTGTTGGAAGAAGCTCACAAGATTGGTTTGGGTGCTCAGTTCGGTGGTAAATACATGGCACACGATGTGCGTATTATCCGTTTGCCTCGTCATGGTGCTTCTTGTCCGATTGGTCTCGGCGTTTCTTGCTCTGCCGACCGTAACATTAAGTGTAAGATTAACAAGGACGGTATCTGGATTGAAAAGATGGACGACAATCCGGGCGAATTGATTCCGGCTGAACTCCGCGAAGCAGGCGAAGGCGATGCTGTAAAGATTAACCTCAACCAGCCGATGGCCGACATATTGAAGGAATTGACTAAGTATCCGGTAGCTACTCGTTTGTCTTTGAACGGAACCATCATCGTAGGTCGCGACATTGCTCATGCCAAACTGAAAGAACGCATTGACAATGGCGAAGACTTGCCGCAATACATCAAGGATCATCCTATTTACTACGCCGGTCCTGCCAAGACTCCTGCAGGCATGGCTTGTGGTTCGATGGGACCGACTACTGCCGGACGTATGGACTCTTACGTGGACTTGTTCCAGAGTCATGGCGGTAGCATGATTATGTTGGCAAAGGGTAATCGTAGCCAGCAAGTAACAGACGCTTGCCAGAAGCATGGCGGTTTCTACCTCGGTTCTATCGGTGGTCCGGCTGCTATCTTGGCTCAGAACAATATCAAGAGCATCGAATGTGTGGAATATCCGGAATTGGGTATGGAAGCCATTTGGAAGATTGAAGTGGAAGACTTCCCGGCATTCATCCTGGTAGACGACAAGGGTAATGACTTCTTCAAGCAGTTGAAGCCTCGTTGTTCTTGCAAGTAATATTGTTTAATTGAATAAGCCTCTCGTACTGTCATTCAGAGCGGAATGAAATGAAGCGAAGAATCTCGGTAGCATAAAGTGGGTGTTACCGAGATTCTTCACTACACTACGTTTCGTTCTGAATGACATGGATTTGAGGCTTTTATTATTTTACCATGAAAAAACTCTTATCTTTCATTCTATTATTAGGGTGCATAACCACCCTCTCCGCTAATCCCATCACCGGCTTGTTGGAACGTATCGACAAGGGAGCTTCCAAGAAGTTCATCATTCAGCAACAAAAGTCCGATGTGGATTTCTTTGAACTCGACCAAAAAGGCAATAAGGTGGTCGTGCGGGGAAATAACTATGTAAGTATTGCTACTGGTATCAACTGGTACTTGAAATACCATGCAGGTATTCATCTCTCTTGGAACGGTATGACGGCCGATTTGCCCGAAGTGCTTCCGGCTGTAACCCAGAAAGAACGGCATGAAACAACTCTGCCTTATCGTTATGCTTATAATTATTGTACGTTCTCTTATTCGATGGCCTTTTGGGATTGGGAACGTTGGCAACAGGAAATCGACTGGTTGGCTTTGCATGGCGTAAACCTTTCGTTGGCTTTGACGGGAGCTGAGGCTGTCTGGAAGAACGTACTGACCAAGTTAGGTTACACCAAAGACGAAATCAATGAATTTGTTTCCGGCCCGGGCTTTACCGCTTGGTGGTTGATGAACAACCTTGAAGGGTGGGGCGGACCGAATCCCGATAGCTGGTATGTGCAACAAGAAGAACTTCAGAAAAAGATTGTGAAGCGGATGCGTGAGTACGGTATCCAACCGGTATTACCGGGTTATTGTGGTATGGTTCCTCACAATGCCAAAGAGAAGTTGGGCTTGAATGTAGCCGATCCGGGACGTTGGAACAGCTATAACCGTCCGGCGTTCCTGCAACCGGAAGACGAACGCTTTGAAGAAATCTCTACCTTATATTATAAAGAGCTGACCAAACTATACGGAAAGTCCAAGTTTTATGCGATGGATCCTTTCCATGAAGGAGGAAATACATCGGGTGTAAACCTTGACAAAGCCGGACAAGCTGTAATGGATGCCATGAAACGATGCAACCCCGAAGCTGTTTGGGTGATTCAATGTTGGCAGGAAAATCCTCGTGTGCCGATGATTCAAAACCGCAAGGCAGGCGACATGTTAGTGCTTGACCTTCATGCAGAATGTACGCCCCAATGGGGAGAAACCTGGTCGATTTACCACCGTAAGGAAGGCTTCTTGCAGCATGACTGGGCGTATTGCATGTTGCTCAACTTTGGTGGAAACGTAGGGTTGCATGGTAAGATGGATGTGTTGATTGACGGTTTTTATCATGCAAAGGAAGATCCTCGTGCCTCACAGACAATGAAGGGAGTAGGCATTACTCCCGAAGCCATTGAAAACAACCCTGTGATGTACGAACTGCTCTACGAACTACCCTGGCACAACGAACGTATTACCCGCGAGGCATGGTTGGCTGATTATGTGAAAGCACGCTATGGTGTGGCAGACAAGGCTTTGTTGCAGGCATGGCAGTTGTTGGGAAAGGGTATTTATAACAGTCCGAAGGAGAAGGTACAACAAGGTACGCACGAATCGCTGTTTTGTGCTCGTCCGGGATTGAATGTAAATACCGTTTCTACCTGGGCATGGTCGCAGGACTATTATGATCCGAAAGAAGTGATGAAAGCCGCCCGACTGATGCTTTCTGTGGCCGACAAGTATCAGGGCAACAACAACTTCGAGTATGATTTGGTGGACGTGCTTCGTCAGGCAATCGCTGAAAAAGGACGGTTGACTTTAAAAGTAGTAGCTGCCGCTTATCAGGCCGAAGACAAGGAATTGTTTGAAAAGGCTTCACAACGTTTCTTGCAACTGATTCTTTTGCAAGACAAACTGTTAGGTACTCGTAAGGAGTTTCGGGTAGGTTATTGGACAGAAAAGGCACGTAAGCTTGGAAATACACCGGAAGAAAAGAACCTCTACGAATGGAATGCACGTGTACAAATCACGACTTGGGGCAATCGGGATGTGGCCGATCGCGGTAAACTTCACGACTATGCCCACAAGGAATGGAACGGTATTCTGAAGGATCTCTACTACGTGCGTTGGGAGAAATATTTTGAAGCTCTGACCGCTTCGTTGAATGGGAAAATGGCTCCTATCCTCGATTGGTATCCGATAGAAGAAGCCTGGACAAAGATTTCGGGTACTTATTCGGCAGAGCCGGAAGGAAACAGTATCGAGGTGGCTAAACAGGTGTATGAAACGCTTTGGTAAAATGATAAAAACTCTTTGACGTTAATACTTTTGCGTCAAAGAGTTTTTTTACGCGTTGTAAAGACGTTTTTTACTTATGCCTTCACTCGTGTTTGCTTCCACATGCGATACATGTAGAACGCACAATGCGTAAAGGCAAAAACGAACGAAATGATAAGCAATGTCTTGTCGGTATCCCAACCGGCTGTCTGCTGATGCCATAGTCCGGTAATGACGGCCAACACACTCATGGCAATACCTAATGCGTTCAATACGGTTACACCTCGGCGGCGAGGTACATTGTTTTCTAATTTGCTATGCTTG
>JAFTSK010000173.1 GCA_017467385.1 Bacteroidaceae bacterium | reverse complement strand
CCTTACATGGATTTCATGAAGCGGGAGCTATTGGCCGAACGTCCGCCAGCCAATGTGATGGAAGCGATTCGTAAAGGAGAGTTGTAATCCACACAAAAGCTTTTTAAAAAAGCGCTGCATCTTTTGCTTGAAAGCTCTTCTGCTTTTAGGAAAAGGAGAAAATCATTATCTTTGCCGTCGAAATTCAAATCAATAAAGACGTATGACAAAAGAAAACACAGGAGCTGACTTTAAATCAGCAACTGACAACAAGAAATTGTTTATCGAGACTTACGGTTGCCAGATGAATGTGGCCGATAGTGAAGTGATTGCTTCCATCATGCAGATGGCGGGCTATAATGTATGCGATTCGCTTGAAGAAGCCGATGCGGTGTTTATGAACACTTGCTCCATTCGCGACAATGCCGAGCAGAAAATCCTCAACCGACTGGAGTTCTTCCATGCCATGAACTCGAAGCGTGGCAAACGCAATCAGCTGATTGTGGGTGTATTGGGCTGTATGGCCGAACGTGTGAAACAAGACTTGATCGAGAATCATCATGTAGACCTCGTGGTAGGCCCTGATGCCTATCTCACCCTCCCCGAACTGATTGCTTCGGTGGAAGCCGGCGAAAAGGCCATCAACGTAGAGCTTTCGACCACCGAAACCTATCGCGATGTGATTCCTTCACGCATCTGTGGAAACCATATCTCAGGCTATGTGAGCATTATGCGAGGTTGCAACAACTTCTGCCACTATTGCATTGTGCCTTATACTCGCGGTCGTGAACGAAGCCGAGACGTGGAAAGTATTCTCAACGAAGTGCGCGACCTTGCTTCAAAAGGCTATAAGGAAGTGATTCTTTTAGGGCAGAACGTAAACTCTTATCGCTTTGAACGCGAGGGAGAAATTATTAATTTCCCAGCCCTTCTCCGTATTGTGGCCGAAGCCGTTCCAACCATGCGTGTTCGCTTCACAACCTCGCATCCGAAGGATATGAGTGATGAAACCCTACAAGTGATTGCCGATGTGCCGAACGTGTGCAAACACATCCATCTGCCTGTACAAAGCGGAAGCTCCCGTATCTTGAAGTTGATGAACCGTAAATACACTCGTGAATGGTATTTAGATAGGGTGGCGGCTATCCGTCGCATCATCCCCGATTGTGGATTGAGTACGGACATCTTCTCGGGTTATCACTCCGAAACAGAAGAAGACCATCAAGAATCTCTCTCGTTGATGCGTGCTTGCGGCTACGACTCGGCTTTCATGTTCAAGTATTCTGAACGTCCGGGTACTTACGCTTCCAAGCATTTGCCCGACGACATCCCTGAAGAAGTGAAAATCCGTCGCTTAAACGAAATCATCGAACTTCAAAATCAACTCTCGGCCGAAAGCAATGCCAAAGACGTGGGCAAGGTGTTCGAGGTGTTGGTAGAAGGTGTCTCGAAGCGTTCAAAAGAACAACTCTTCGGCCGTACTCAACAGAACAAAGTCGTAGTCTTCAATCGAGGCAATCATCACATTGGCGATTTTGTGAATGTAAAAGTAACGGCTTCCAGCTCAGCTACTTTGATTGGCGAGGAAGTGTTTGAATAATACTTAAAATCTGTTTAGACAGGTATGCTCCCCCTCTTGAGAGGGGGAAGGGGGTGTGTGAAATACAACCACCTATATGTGTCTCACACACCCCTTAATCCCCTCTCAAGAGGGGAAACGATAATCCAAATAACTCTTATGAGTAAAAAAGAAATTTACAAACAAAAGAATATAGCGTTCTTAAAGGAGCTTTCTGCTCAAGAGGATGTACACTCCCTTCCCTGCGGCATATATTATAAAGTATTAGAGACAGGTCAAGGAAATGTTTCTCCAACTCCTCGAAGCATTGTAAGTGTACACTACAAAGGCACCTTTATCGACGGTAAGGAGTTTGACAATTCCTACAAACGGAATTGCCCTGAAGCCTTTCGTCTTTGCGATGTGATTGACGGTTGGCAAATCGCCCTCCAGCGCATGCACGTCGGCGATAAATGGATTATCTATATTCCTTATGAAATGGGTTATGGTACGAAAACTTGTGCCGGAATCCCTGCCTTCTCTACGCTTGTTTTTGAGGTGGAATTGTTGGGGATTGGATAATTATCACATTTGCTAAAATGTTCTTAAAAAAACACCCGCCTTTTTTTAATTTTCCTTTGAAAAATAAATGATTGGTTATTTGCAATTCTAAATATATATATATATATTCGCCCCGAATTAATTAACCTTAAATTACTAACCAATCATTTAAACATTATGAAGTCAAAGGTAACAAGCCTGTTATTGATGCTTTTGCTCTTCCCCGTGATGAGTGTGATGGCACAGACCAGCACAGTCAAGGGAATTGTAACAGACACAAGTGGCGAACCGTTGATAGGTGTTTCTGTAATCATAGAAGGCACCTTTACGGGTACACAGACAAACATCGATGGTGAATTCAGTGTTGAAGCCAAAACTGGTGATATACTGAAATTCAGTTACATCGGCTATCGCACAGTGGCAATGCCCGTTCCAGCGAGTGGGCAAATGAAAGTCGTTTTATCGGAAGAAACTACAGTCTTGAATGAAGTTGTAGTTACAGCTCTCGGTATTAGACGTGAACAGAAAGCGTTGAGTTACAACGTGCAAACAGTGAAGGGTGATATATTCACCGCAAACAAAGATGCCAACTTTATCAACTCATTGGCTGGTAAGGTAGCAGGTGTTAACATTAGTTCAAGTGCTGCCGGTGCCGGTAGTTCTGCTCGTGTTATCATGCGTGGTACTAAATCTTTGAGTGGTAATGACAACGCCCTCTATGTAATTGATGGTATTCCTATGTTTGACATTAACACCGGTTCTGAATCAGGTGGTACAATGTCAAAACAGCCGGGTTCAAGTGGGGTTGCCGATATTAACCCTGACGACATTGAGTCAATGTCAGTTCTTTCCGGTCCTTCTGCGGCGGCTCTTTATGGCTCAGCAGCAGCAAGTGGTGTGATTTTGATTACTACTAAGAAAGGTGCAGAGGGCAAAGCTAAATTGACTTATAGCAACTCTACTACATTCCATAATGTATGGATGACTCCTAAATTCCAGAATCGTTACGGAAATGTTGAAGGTCAATTTGAATCTTGGGGTAAGAAACTTGATACTCCTTCCGATTATGATCCACTTGACTTCTTCAACACAGGTGTAACTGAAATCAATTCATTGACATTCACTGTTGGTAACGAAAGAAACCAAACATTTGCTTCTGCAGCTGTTACAAATGCCCCTGGTGTAATGCCTGAATCAGATTACAACCGTTACAATTTCTCAATACGTAACACCACCAAGTTCCTCAATGATAAACTTACATTGGATCTTGGAGCTTCTTATATCATCCAGAACAATAAGAATATGGTAGGTTCAGGTGAATACTATAACCCAATTCCGGCTCTTTGGTTGTTCCCTCGTGGAGAAGATTTCGATGATGTCCGTATGTTTGAACGCTTCGATCCTTCACGTAACATCTATACTCAGTATTGGGAAGAAAAGTATCCTAACGCATTTACGATGCAGAACCCTTATTGGACACAGAAACGCATGAATCGCGAAGCTCGTAAATGGCGTAATATGTATAATGTTTCATTGAAATATGATATTCTTCCCTGGTTATATGTAATAGGACGTGTACGTGTAGACAATGCCAACACTACATTTGAAGAAGAATACTACGCTTCAACTATCCGCGTTCTTTCTGGTGAAAAAGGTACGTATGGCAAAACTCGTACCATGAACCACACCACATACGCGGATGTGATGGCCTCAATGAACAAAACATTCTTTAATGACCGTTTGAATGTCAATGCTCAGCTCGGTGCTTCAATCAACGATATGCGCGAAGAAATGGAACATTATGAAGGAGACCTTGCATCGTTGCCTAACTTCTTCTCTATTGGTAACATTAGCACATTGAATTACAAGAAAGGTGATTCAGAATGGCATGACCAGACTCAGTCTGTATTTGGTAACGTTGAATTAGGCTGGGACCGTCAAGTTTATTTGACTGTTACAGGTCGTAACGACTGGACTTCTATGCTTGCATTTACCGACAAGTTGAGTTACTTCTATCCTTCAGTGGGTGGATCATGGATTGTTAGCGAAACATTCAAAGAACAGCTTCCTAACTTCATCTCATTCTTGAAAGTACGTGGTTCTTGGGCGGAAGTTGCAACTTCACCTTCACGCTATTTAACTCGCATGCAGTATAGTTATAATGAACAAACCAATCAATATGAATGGGCGTCAATTCACTATAATACGAACCTTCGTCCTGAAAATACAAGATCCTGGGAAGTTGGTTTGAGTGCTAAATTCTTCAACAATACAGTTGGTCTTGAATTTACATATTATAAGGCTAATACATTCAATCAGACATTCCAGATTCCTGCATCTGCATCTTCTGGTTACAAAACCAACCTTGTTCAGACTGGTAACATTCAGAACAATGGTATCGAAGCTGCTCTTAACTACAACAACACTTGGGGAGACTGGCGTTTCAATACGGGTGTAACTTGGTCATGGAACAAGAACAAGATCATTGCGCTTGCTAACGGTGCTCTTGATCCGGAAACAGGTAAACCAATCGAAATGGAATATTATACTGCCTCTGGTTGTCTTGGTATGGCAGGTGGTCCTACAATTCGCCTTTATGAAGGTGGCTCAATGGGAGACCTTTACTACAACAAACGTCTCCGTCAGTCAGCAAACGGTTACATCTGGAAAGATCCTCAGACTGGCAAAGTGCAAGACGAAACAATTGATTATTATAAAGTAGGTTCTGTACTCCCCAAATTCAATATGGGTTGGACAGGTTCATTGGGCTGGAAAAACATTCAGTTGACATGGGCCGTAACCGGACGCTTTGGCGGTCAGGTTATTTCAGACACACAGGCACTTTTGGACCGCTACGGTGTATCGGAAGCATCGGCTATTGCACGTGACAATGGTGGTGTAGAAATCTATGGTAACGGCATAGTTGACGCACAGAACTATTATGAAGTTATCTCACAAATGCCAGGTGCTTATTATGTTTACGATGCAACCAACATTCGTTTGGCTGACTTGACATTATCTTATACATTGCCACGCACAAAACTTGGCAACGTATGCGACCTCACATTCAGTGTTACCGGTAAAAACCTTTGGATGATCTACTGCAAGGCTCCGTTTGATCCCGAATCAACTTCATCTACAACCAACAACTTCTATCAGGGTGTAGATTACTTCCAGCAACCGAGCATCCGTTCTTACGGTTTCAATGTAAAAGTATCTTTCTAATCCATTAGAATATAAGTTATGAACAATAGTAAATTCAAACAAATAGCTACTTTGATGTTGGGAGGCTCTCTCATGCTTGGCAGTATTGGCTGTACAGAAAGCTTCGAGGACTACAACACCAATCCCAAAGCACCGACTCCAGAACAAATGGAGGGCGACTTTGCATCAACCGCAGCATTGATTTCTACAATGATTCCGGTAATGGTGCAGGGACAGGAAAACAACTATCAGATGATTGACCAGATGATAGGTTGTGAATATGGGCACATGACCAGTGCGCGTAACCACTGGGGCTCTGATGCTTATTTTGCATGCTTCAACCCCTCACAGAACTGGGCAGGTATTCCTTTTGATACCAGTATGCCTCAGATTTACACCCCTTTCTTTAAAATTCGCGACATTTCTGGCGGCGAAGGCTTGACCTACCATTGGGCAAACCTCATTCGTATCTTCGGAACACTTCGCGTGAGTGACTGTTATGGACCAATTCCTTTCTCATTGATTGGTAGCGGTTCTGAGTATCAAGTGGCTTATGACGATATGCCAACGTTGTTTAATGCAATGTTAGAAGAGCTTGATGTGGTTATTGCCGGTTTGAAAGAAGGTGGTAATGCGGCTGTATTTGCTGATGTCGACTGTATCTATGGTGGAGACATGACAAAGTGGGTGAAATTTGCCAACACATTGAAGCTCCGCTTGGCTATGCGTCTTGTAAATGTTAATCCTACTCTGGCTCAGCAGAAAGCAGAGGAAGCTGTTAACGATGCCGGTGGCTTGATTTCTGCACCTGCCGATGCTGCTTGGTCAACATTTACTCCTGGAGGTAACGCACTTCATAAAACCAATATTTCTTGGAACGAAGGTGCTGTAAGTGCTGATATACTTTCATACATGAATGGTTATGCCGATCCTCGTATTTCTAAATATGCTACAGCAAACGAAAACGGCGACTACATCGGTATGCGTTCTGGTATCTGGCACAGAGATGCGGGTAATGGTTTTGACTTGTTCTCAAAACCGGTTGTAACAGAAACCACACCTTTGCTTTGTATATCAGCCAGTGAGTCTTGGTTTGCGCGTGCGGAAGGCGCTCTTCGCGGATGGAATATGGGCGGTACGGCTCAATCACTCTACGAAAAAGGTATTGAAGTATCTATGTCCGAACGTGGTGCTGCTCTTGATAATTATCTTGAAAGTACAGCAACGCCGGCTGACTACGAGGATCCTAACAACGCGGCACACAACATTTCTGCTGTTTCGACAGTAACTCCTAAATGGATTGAGGGTAATGCCGAGGCTAATCTTGAACAAATCATGGTTCAGAAATGGATCGGTAACTTCCCTAATGGTTGGGAAACCTGGGCTGATGTACGTCGTACAGGTTATCCTAAGTTCTTCCCTGCTGTTGAAAACCGTTCTACTGCTGGTGTAAGTTCACAGCGTGGTATGCGCCGTTTACCTTTCCCACAGTCGGAATTCAATACCAACGAAGCTAATGTTAAAGCTGCACAACAGATGCTCGGCGGTCCGGATACGGGTGCTACCGACCTCTGGTGGGCAAAAAAAGACTAATTTAACCCATGTTTTAATTAGCAAATTAAATTTATGAAAATGAAAGGATTAAAATTAATACTTTTTGCCGTAGCCGCTATGATTACAGTTCCCACTATGGTAACATCATGTGACGACTGGACCGAACCAGAAGCAAAAGACTACTTCTCGGCTACTGCAAACACTGAAGCCTACAAGGCCCAATTGAAAAACTACTTCAACTCACCGCATAAGGTGATGTTTGGATGGTTTGGTTCATGGTCAGCAGGTAACATCAGTAATAAACTGATTGGTCTTCCTGACTCTACTGACTTCGTATCACTTTGGCTCTGCTATGGTAACCTCAACGAAGCTCAGCAGGCTGATTTGAAAGCATTCCAAGAACGCGGTTCAAGAGCTGTCCTTTGTTGGCTTAGCACTAATATTGGTGAAAATATTACTCCGGGTGTCAGTGGTATCCCTAATCGAGATGAAGCATTCAAATATTGGGGTTATGTACCGGAAAACGGTTATGACGAACCTCAGTTTGATGCCAATGGTGAACCAATATTGGATGAGAATGGCGAACAAGTAACCGTTCACCACGAATACACTCTTGAAAAACATATCGAAGCTGCGCTAAAATACGCTGACGCAATTGCTGATACTTGCGAGAAGTACAATATCGATGGTTTCGATGCCGATATTGAAAATACCGGTTCGCTTATCAGAGGTGGTGATAAAGCTGTTGTATTCAATGAATTCCTTCGCCGATTGGCTGACCGCTTCGAACCAGAAGGTCGTTGGCTGGTACTTGATATTCCTGGGGGAACTGGTTGGTTGAGCTATTATGACCTCATTGAAGAAGATGTATTGGCAAGAACTAAATACATTTGTTGGCAGACGTATGAATTGAATCACGCAGGTCTTGACAATTTCTTCGATGCAGTTAAGAGTTATAAGCCGGATATTTTCAAAGATGTGCTTTCAAAATCTGTTATCACAGCTACCTTTGAACGAGCAATTGACAAATATCTTTTCCCCATCCAATCTACATGGAGACATCGTGATGGACTTCCCCACGCAGGGCAAGGTGCATATCACATAGAATATGACTATCCTGGTAACCCTGACTATCCCTACGTGCGTGAAGGTATTACTACACAGAATCCTCCGATCTATGAATAATCACTTTTAAGGATTTAACGAAATGAAAAAAATAGCATTAAATATATTTGCTCTCGGAATGGTGGTAGCGTCATTCACAGCATGTGAAGATGCCGAAAACGATGTTATTGACAACATGGTTTACATTTCTGAGGCCGCATCAGCATCAGCTGGTGAAATCATTCTTGGTAAAACCGGCGAAGTCTCTACGGGTGTCATTACTGTAAGAGCAGGCCAAGTAGCAACCAAAGATATCAAAGTGCAGATTGCGCTTGATAACTCTGTTCTTGCAAGCTACAACAGCCGCAATGACGCTGAATTTGCCATGATTCCTGCTGAACATATTTCACTGCCTTCAGAGGTGGTTATTTCTGCTGGTGCATCACAGGTGGAAGTTCCTTTTACTGTAACCTCATTTGATGGTGAAAAAGGTGTTGAATATGCAGCTCCTATCAAGGTAGTATCTGCAACCGGTGTTTCTGTATCAGCAGGTTCCGGTGCTTATATCTATACCTTTGGTAAACCTCTCGTACAGAAAGCTCCTGCATTCTGTTATGATAGTAAAATGAATATGGTTTGGCCACAGCAGTACGACTTGACCAACTTCACACTTGAATGGTGGGTACGTTGTACAAATAAGAGAGGTACAGGCGGTTTCTCTATAAACAACCAGGCATTGTTTGCTTTTCAAGCAAATAAAGAACTTTACATCCGCTTCGGTGATATCGTATATGCTGACCAGTATGGTCGTTCATTGTACAATTTCTTGCAAATCAAGACTATGGGTATTGATGCAAACTATGATTCAGGAGATCCTAACGAAACTCCATTGAAGTGGGGGGAATGGATTCACTTTGCACATACTTATGATGCAGCTACCGGTGATGTCGTTCTTTATATGAATGGTAAGGAAGTCAACCGCAATAATGGTGGCGCAGGCACAGTATTCAATTTTACTGGTTGTACAATGTTTGGATCAGGCCAATACTACTTCTATGACCTCGTTGAAATGTGTCAGTTGCGTATGTGGAAAACCACTCGTACTGCAGCTCAGATTGCTAAGAACATGAAGAAAGAAGTTAAGTATGATGATCCGAACCTCTTGTTCTACTTCCCGATGAACGAAGGTGAAGGCGAAGTACTCAATGATGTGACTGGTAACGGCTTTGGTTTATCTTTCGGCTCAGGTTACACCGATGGTACTCCAAAGAAAGAAGCATATAGCTGGAAAGAATACACTTGGGAATAATAAAAAAGTCTTAAATTTAAAATTCTAATATCGTGGAAAAATTATGGAAATATATTGCCATTACTATGCTAACAGCGGTAATGGTTCCGTTGACCTCTTGCGATGATGATGATGAATTGGGCCCAAAGGACAAAGCTAACTACGAAGCCAACTTTGTATATTTTGAACAGCCCAACTCAACCTATGCAGAGGTAGAGTATAAGGCTAACGGTGATTTCATATCGGGACTAACTGATCCATTGAAACTTGTGCCTGTTCGTCTTACAAAACCAGCTCCAAGCAATATTCAAGTTGAAATTGCTATTGATCCAACTCTTGTTGACGAATACAATGAGGCCAAAGGAACTGATTACACTTTCCTTGAAGGGGCTTCAATCGATAATCCGATGATAAGTATCGCGGAAGGTCAATACATCTCTGCTGATTCAGTTACAATCAGTTTCGGAGACCATAGTGGATTCATCAATCAAGAAAATGATTTGATTCTTCCTATTGTAGTAAAGAACGGTGAAGGATTGACTCTTTCAAAAAGTGGTCGTGTCTTCCTCACTTTCAAGTCAACTTATCGTCCTAATATTATGACAATCCCAACAGAAAATATGGTATATAAAGCCGGTATTATGAATGAGGGATGGGAAGAAACTATTAGCACAATCAATGCTAACAATGCATTCAAACTCAGCTATGCTCCTTACGAAGAAGTAACAATAAACATTGCTATCGATGAGAGCAAGGTTGCTGCTTATAATGAAGCCAACGGAACTGACTATGAGTTTAAAGCTGATGCAGAGCTTGTGTCTAATTCTTTGACTATCGGCACAGACGGTAATTGGGGTTCGTTTGCTATCAATACTGGTGATCTTACCGGAATTGCGAACGAAGGATCATATGTAATCCCTGTAACAGTCACATCTGTTGAGGGTGGAGCTATTGAAATTGAAGAAGGTAATCAAACAGTGTATGTAGTAGTGAAAGGGGTTGGTCGCGAATTGACTGTTTCACCAAACGAATATAGCGGATCTTCTTTCAAACCTATTGCATGTACAGTAGATGGTAGCTCTATTTATGACGGTGGTTGGTCAGAATATTCATGGCTTGATATCATTGACTATGAATCATGGTCATACGGTTATTTAAATCCAAATTCTGTGATTGAAATCGACTTTGGTAATGTAGTTGACTTGACTTCATTCTACGTTTACCACTGGTCAGCATCTTATAGTGCTACCGGTATGACGCTTGAAACAAGTGCTGATGGTAGTAAATGGATTGATTGGGGTGAAGTTTCTTATGAACCATATAGCCGCTACTATGTAAACTTGTCTGCTCCAGAAAAAGTTAGATACATGCGATTAGTATTTACTGAATCAACAAATAGCTATGGCATCGAAATCGATGGTATGCAATTCTTTATGCAACCATAAGGTTCACCTTTTAATTGTAACCGTATAACAACAATAAAAATCCCGGGGCAGTAATGTCTCGGGATTTTTATTGTGTTTGTATAAAAGCGTTCGGCGCTTTCTTTCAACAGAAATAGATTGCGACTTTTGAATAATTGTTTATTGTTGTCAACAAAAAATGGGTAAAATTGTTGATTGTGATAAACAATTTATTTGTATATTTGCTTTCTCAAATCAACAATTTATGGAAAGACTCTTTGAAATCTTCGTCAAAAAGATAAACCAAACAAATGTTTCATTCGTTAGAAGCCTAATGAACGAGATTGAATGGGAAGCTCGACTTATCGGACTTAAAGGTGCTCGTGGTGTAGGAAAAACCACCTTGTTGTTACAACGAATCAAATTATTCCATCAGTTGGACGGAAGCACCCTCTATGCCAGTGTGGATAATATTTGGTTTAGTGAACATCGACTTTACGATATGGCAACTGAATTTGTTAAACGAGGTGGAAAGTATCTGTTTCTGGATGAAGTACACAAATATCCTAATTGGTCGCAAGAGTTGAAAAATATCTATGATGACCTACCAGAGCTGAAAATCGTCTTTACCGGTTCATCTTTATTGGAAATATTGAATGCTAAATCTGATTTGAGCCGAAGAGCCATTGTTTATGAAATGCAGGGATTCTCTTTTCGTGAATACTTGAACCGGAACTTGCACCTGTCACTTCCTACATTTAAACTTGAAGAAGTATTGAACAATCATCTTGTTTTATCGCAACAGATTGTATCGCAGGTAAAGGTTCTCAAATATTTTATGGAGTATTTGAAGAATGGATATTACCCTTTCTACAACGAATTGCCGAGTCTCTACCATACAAGGATAAACGAAGTCATCAATCTGATTATCGAGATAGAAATCCCTCAATTGCGTGGGGTGGATTCAGCTTATGTGTACAAAATCAAGCAATTGTTATACGTCATATCCGAATCAGCTCCTTTTATCCCCAACATAACCAAGCTAAGCGAACGAATCGGTATTACCCGCAATTCCTTACTTGCCTACTTGAACGCCTTGCACGAAAGCCGACTGACTTTTAGTGCCAAAAAGCAAGGAAATGGAATGAATATTCTCCAAAAACCAGACAAGATTTATCTGGAAAATTCCAACTTGATGTATGCTTTGGCTGATGTACAGACAGACATCGGCAATGTACGTGAGACATTCTTTGTCAATCAGTTACGCAAAAAACACCAAGTAAATCTGTCGGAGGTCAGCGATTTCCTAATTGACCAGAAATACACTTTTGAAATCGGAGGAAAAGACAAAGGTAAGAAGCAGATTGCCACTTTAGAGAATGCCTATATCGCAGCCGATAACATTGAATATGGCATGGGAAACAAAATACCTCTTTGGCTTTTTGGTTTCTTGTACTAAGAGAAGCGGTCGCAAGCCGATACAAACATGGAAAGTTCTGCATCCATAAGTTAATCCGTGTCAGTAATCGGTTAATCCGTGACACGGTTTGGGCGATTTATGACACAGTTTGCTCAATCCGTGACATGGATTAACTTTTTCTTCTGTTCCCGACTAAGTTTGTATATAGCTCTTTCGATGAATTCTTCTGCATTTCTTCTGTTTTCTGTCTATATAGGAGTTAAAATATTGAGTATTATCCTCTTTATATACATTAAAATAAGGTAGATTCTTTGGTTTAGGGAATCACTATAAATAAAAAAAGGCTCGGAAACCATCCAAGCCTTTTTATTATACCTTATTTAAAGATTACTTCTGTGCAGGCATTACAATCCACATGATGAGGTAAGCCAAAAGACCGAAACCACCCAACAATACACAAAGCAACCAAACAACACGAACGATGCTTGCATCAATTCCGAAATATTCTG
>JAFTSK010000172.1 GCA_017467385.1 Bacteroidaceae bacterium | reverse complement strand
TCTTCTGCGTTTGTAAACAGGCATGAAGACAGGTTCAATGCCCGAAGTTGTTTGAGTCATCAAACTGGTAGTTCCGGTTGGAGCAATGGTCAAACAAGCAATGTTGCGGCGACCATATTGTTTCATCTCTTCGTATAAAGCAGGATCTACTTCCTTGATACGGTTGATGAACGGGTTCTGCAGTTCTCTTTCCCAGTCATAAATAGCGAAAGCTCCTCTTTCCTTTGCCATATTTACAGAAGAACGGTAGGCTTCCAATGCAACGGTTTGATGCACTTTTTCAGAGAAAGCGGTTGCTTCTTCGGTGCCATAACGAAGATTCATAGCTGCAAGCATATCTCCTTCTGCAGTAATACCTACACCGGTACGTCTTCCCTGGCCACTTTTCTTGTAAATCTTTTCCCAGAGATGTCTTTCGGCTCCTTTGACTTCTTCGCCTTCCGGATCGGAAGCAATCTTTTCCATGATTTTCTCAATCTTTTCCAGCTCTAAGTCGATAATGTCGTCCATGATGCGTTGAGCCAATCCGACATGCTTCTTGAACAGGTCGAAGTCGAAATAAGCATCTTTGGTAAATGGGTTAACGACGTATGAGTATAAATTGATAGCCAACAAACGGCAAGAGTCGTAAGGGCAAAGAGGAATTTCTCCACAAGGATTGGTGGATACGGTGCGATAACCTAAGTCGGCATAACAATCGGGTACAGATTCGCGGATGATGGTATCCCAGAACAAAACTCCCGGTTCGGCTGATTTCCATGCGTTGTGTACTACTTTCTTCCACAAAGCGGTTGCATCAATCTCTTTGCTGACAATGGGTTCATTGGAATCAATAGGGTATTGTTGGGTGTACGGAGTTCCTTCAATCGCTGCCTTCATGAAGTCATCGTCCAATTTGACCGATACATTGGCACCAGTAACTTTGCCTTCTGTCATCTTTGCGTCAATGAAAGCTTCAGAATCAGGATGCTTGATGGATACGCTTAACATCAATGCGCCACGTCTTCCGTCTTGGGCTACTTCACGAGTCGAGTTGGAATAACGTTCCATAAAAGGAACCAATCCCGTAGAAGTTAATGCAGAGTTCTTAACCGGAGAGCCTTTAGGACGGATGTGTGATAGGTCATGACCTACACCACCACGACGTTTCATTAACTGAACTTGTTCTTCGTCAATACGTATGATAGCACCGTAAGAGTCGGCAGCACCTTCCATGCCAATCACAAAGCAATTGGAAAGAGAAGCAACTTGGAAATCATTTCCAATACCAGTCATGGGACTTCCTTGCGGTACGATGTATTTGAAATGGTCGAACAACTCAAAAAGTTGTTGTGCACTCAGTCCATTCGCATATTTAGCTTCTATGCGAGCCACTTCATTGGCCAACCGCCAATGCATGTCTTCTGGAGATTGTTCATAGATATTTCCAAAAGAATCTTTTACTGCATATTTGTTTACCCAAACTCTTGCAGCAAGTTCATCGCCTTTGAAATATTCCAAAGATTTTGCAAAGGCTTCATCGTAGGTGTACGTTTGTTTTTCCACTGTCCTATAAATAGATTTAATGTATTTAAACTCGTTCTGTTGTAGAAGTATCTTTGCTTATGAATAAATGCGTTGCAAAACTATGGATGTTTTTTGAACTGACAAAATGTTTTGGTGAAAAGTTTTCAACAATTTAAAAGTTTTCCGTTTTTAATATTTAATCTATTGATTACTAATTGTTTGTAGTTTTGTTTGTTTTAAAAAGTTTCCCAAAAAGGAAAACTTGGACTGAAAGTTTTTTGTGAAAACTGTATTTGCGGAAAAATTAATGACTTGAATATGAATGAATCGTTTGTTTGTTATGAATTACTTTTTTAACTTTGTCTCTATAAAAATAAATGTGATGGAATACATAAAGAATAGACGGACTATCCGTAAATACAAGCAAGAAGATATTGCTGCGGACTTGTTGAATGAACTGTTAGAAGATTCTTTCAGAGCTTCTACAATGGGTAATATGCAACTTTATAGTGTAGTTGTTACTCGGGATAAACAAATGAAGGAAAAATTGGCTCCGGCGCATTTTAATCAGCCAATGGTTATGAATGCTCCGGTCGTTCTTACCTTTTGCGCGGATTTTAATCGGTTTAGCAAATGGTGTCGTTGTCGGAAGGCTGAACCGGGGTATGACAACCCGATTTCTTTCTTGAATGCGGCAACGGATGCTTTATTGGTTACGCAGAACTTCTGTACGTTGGCTGAGGCTCATGGACTGGGTATTTGCTTTTTAGGCACGACCATTTATAACCCGGACAAGATTGTGGAAATACTGCAATTACCTAAATTGGTTATGCCGGTGGCAACCATTACGGTAGGTTATCCGGATGAGTCTCCTGCACAGCCTGAACGATTGCCATTGGAAGGATTGGTGCATGATGAAACTTATCATGATTATACTCCGACGGATATTGACCGAATCTACGCGGCTAAAGAAGCCATGCCTGAGAACCGTCATTTTGTAACAATAAACCATAAGGAGACGTTGGCACAGGTCTTTACCGACCTTCGTTATAAAAAGGCTGATAATGAATATATGTCGGATGTTCTGAAAAAGACATTGAAACAGCAGGGCTTTGATAAGTAGGATGTCTTTACACACAAGGATACATTAACAATTAACAGTTAACAGTTATTTTAAATCCAATCAAAAATACGAGAAATAATTTTATAATTATATATAATAATATTATTATAATAATTATAGATGTTTTTTTAAGCTAAATAGGTAAAATGAATAACTGTTAACTGTTAATTGTTAATGTTTGGTTGTCTTTTCCTGAATAGGGCGTCTGTTTGGGAAACCTCAAAAGCTTTTTGTCAAAAGCTCAAAAGCTTTTTTAAATTCCTTTAGGATTGTTTCTCACACACCCTTTATTTGCTTATTGCTTGATTGAAGCTTCTATTTCTTCGATTTCTGCTTTAAAGTTTTTATCCACTTCCAATTGGTCTTTTACGACATTGCAAGCATGCAAGACAGTGGCATGGTCTCGTTTGCCGATAAGTTGGCCAATTTTAGATGCAGAGTTTTCTGTATGCTTCTTTGCCAAAAACATGGCAACCTGACGAACTTGTACGATTTCGCGTTTGCGAGTTTTGGTGTGAATAGCCGTCTCTTCTATCTTGTAATGTTCGCATACCTTACTGATAATGCTTTCGATGGTAACGGGCTTCTTTTCACAGAGAACTGCTTTTCGTACAATGCGTTCTGTTAGTTCCAGGTCAATTTCGCGTTTCAGTAGGATAGAGTGTGCCAATAAAGAAGTAATAATACCTTCCAATTCACGAACGCTATTGCTTACGTTCTCGGCGATATAGCTGATGACATTTTCCGGAATGCTTAGTCCATCGTAGGCTATTTTATTGCGCAAAATGCTTTTTCTCAATTCCAAGTCTGGCTTTTCCAATTCAACAACCAAGCCCCATTTGAAGCGTGTCAACATGCGGTCTTCCAAGTCTTGCATCATGACTGGAGGACGGTCGGAAGTCAGGATTATCTGCTTGCCGTTTTGTTGAAGGTGGTTGAAGATATGGAAGAATGTTTGCAAGGTTTTTGGTGAACCTGATAATTCTTGAATATCATCAATGATCAATACATCAATGCTTTGGTAGAACCGAAAGAAGTTATTGGATTGGTTGGTTCTTACCGAATCGGTGTATTGCACTTGAAACAAATGAGCCGAAACATATAATACACGCATTTGAGGATACAACTCTTTAATACGTGTACCAATGGCATTGGTCAAATGAGTTTTACCAACACCGGATGGGCCATGCAAGAACAACGGATTAAATGTCTTTGCCGGTTCTTTGGCTATAGTTTCGCCTACTGTGCGTGAGAATTCATTGCTGGTGCCTTTGATGAAGTTGTTGAATGTGTAGTTAGGGTTGAGGTGTGGGTCCAAATCCTGCGGAGCAATGGCTTGCATGGGATTCGGAGTCTTATTCCCGTCCTTAATCGGGCGCACAGGAACATCGGTAGAACGATTGCTTCCTGACATGTCTACTGTGATATTGTTGGTCTGATCGGCCAATATCTTGTAGTTTAGTTGCGTTCCTTCTGCAATACCTTTGTGTAAGGCATTACGCATCAAGTTAAGGAATTGGCTTTCCAGTATTTCATAAGCATACATACTTTTTACGCCAATAGTTAACGTATTGTTCTCATATTTGATTGGCTCAATTGGCTCGAACCAACATGAGTAGGTTCTTTCATTAACGTTGTCTTTGATAAAACTTAGACAACGTTTCCACAGTTCAACGTGATTGTTTTCAATCATAAAGGCATTTATTTAATAAGCGAAACTTCTACGCTTGCAAATTTCTAAATCAAATTTCAGAAAAACAAATCACTTTTTTCTTGCTTTTTTGAATGGAAAAGTAAGTTTCTTAAATTCAGACACTTATAAAATTCCTTATTGAAGGCTTCAAAAAAAAGATTTGCGTAATTGTAAGTCTTTGATGTTCAGTAGATTTGTGCTTGGATTGTTGTTTGTCGATAAAAGTGGTTTGTTTATGGAAAAAGCCTTTTTCTCTTCTTTTTAGGGCATTTTCAAGATGCAGGAGAGAAAAAGACTTTTGGGATCTTATTTAGAAAAAATCTATTTTACTTGCTCGACCGACTTTTCTTTTCTTCCGAAAAGGGAGAAGTGGACATAACGCTTTGGATGAGCCTGCAAATCTTCTAACAAAGAGGCTGCATTGGCGGTTGTTGCGCTTAGGTTGTTGTACAAGGTCGGATCATTGAACAGTAGACCTACTGTGTTGTCTTTGCTATTGAGTTTGCCGGTCAATAGCTGGACTTGATATAAAGTAGAGTCAACCTTCTGCATGATATTGGCATAATCAATTCCTTTCAGATTATCTGTGATAACCGACACATTGTCCGTAATGGTTGTTAGATGACTGGTTAATTGAGGAAGGTCATTCTTCATCAAATCGTTCAAATGACGAGTCGTAACGTCTAAGTTCGTGGTTATCTTTTCGGCATTTTGCAGGGTTGCGGTCAAGGCTGGATTAGCCAACAATGCATTGAGGGAAGTCAGGATAGAGTCCATCTTCGGGAGAAGTTGTTCCACTTTAGGCATGGCTGTTTCTGCGATGCCCATAAGTCCGTTGTTGACATTGCCGGGGAGAGTGTCTCCCGGTTGGCAATAAGTTTTGCTTTCTAAGTTCAGCTTCAGGTTCATTTTGACGGTTCCTAACATCTCTGTAACCAATTCGCCTTTACTGCCTGTTGGAATTTGCATGCCTTTGTCCAATTCGATTTCTACAACGACATGTCCCGGATTGGCATGATTGTATTGGATCCCTCTGACAATCCCTACCTTGTATCCGCTGGCAAACACAGGACTTGAGGTGGCCAAACCATTGATGTTCGTATATTCCACATAATAGGACGTTGATGACTTGAACATGCTGACTCCTTTTAAATAGTTGATGCCCAGAAAGAGCATGACTAACGCAGTAATTCCAATGATTCCTATTTTTACTTCTTTTGTCATATTCGTTTTCTTAATGAGTTATCTGTTTCTTTTGAATTCCTTAATTGCTTCGTTGATGTTCATCTTCTTGCCGTTTTTGAAGGCTATGATGAAAGCATCTTTAAACTTGGCAGAGATTTGACGTTTGCTCCTTAAAACTTTGTTGTAGTCGGAGCTTTCTCCGTAGGTATATTTATAGATGCCATTTTCTTGATAATAGCCCACCGGACTTAGTCCCTTGAATTGTTTGCTTTTGGCAGGGAGCTTTCTGTCTGAAGTTAATATTTGGATTTTAAAGATGGGTTTTTCATCTGAAACTTGTGCTGAAGCGGGAGCCGATTGTTTGGCTTGCGGCTTCTTCTCAGCAGGTTGACGGGTAGGTGTCTCCGCTTGAACGGGTTGGGCTACGGCTTTTTCATGAAGCGTTCCATTCTGTTGTTTGTATTTGAGGAACGCTTGATAGATGCTTTTGGCCAAAGCCGTTGTGCCGGCTTCTGTCAATAAATAGCGTTCTTCGTCAGGGGTAGAGATGTATCCTAATTCCACCAACACCCCCGGCATGGTTGTTTCTCGTAAGACCAGAAAGCCTGCTTGATGTACACCCTTGTCTATTCTTTTGGCGGTTGTCTTGAATTGCTTCTGGATATAAGTGGCTAATTGTACACTCTTTTCCATGTTTTTGTCTTGCAAGAACTCGAAAATGATATAACTCTCTGCCGAGTTTGGGTTAAAGCCGGCATAACGCTGTTCATAGTCGTTTTCAATCAAGATGACCGAGTTTTCCTTTTTGGCCACTTCCAAATTGTCTTCTGTGCGATGAAGCCCCAATGTGTAGGTTTCTGTGCCTCGGATGGTTCTGCCTTTGGCCACTGAATTGGTGTGAATGGAAATGAACAAATCGGCTTTTGCATTGTTGGCGATTTGGGCTCGCTTGTCCAATGCTACGAATACATCTTTCTGACGGGTGTAGACTATCTTTACATCCTTGCAGTTTTCTCGAATCAAGGCACCCAACTTCAAAGCCACGTTTAAGTTTATGGTCTTTTCCTTGCCTCGTCGACCGATGGCGCCGGGATCTTTACCTCCATGTCCGGGATCGATGACTACAACAAAGTCCTTTCCCTCTGCGGTCAAACAGAAGAAAGGAAGAACCGACCAAAAGGCGCATATAAGGAATGTAATATATAATCTTTTGTGTGTCATAGATGTATAATGTTGCAAATGTAGCTAATTTTTATGAAAACTCGGTAAAACCCTTTAAGTTTTCTCGTTTTCGGCCAAAAGTTACTATAAAACCCGAAAAAACGGACGTTGCCTTATTCCTTATATAATAGGTATTTCTTTCGCATGATTCGATAGCTGTTCAAGGACGATTGCCAAGCCTTACGGATGCTCGCTTCGTCTTTTCCTACTATGATTTGTTGACGGACGCTACGTGTGCCAAGCAAGAGGTCAAACCAGTTAGGGCGAGTGAAAAACTTGTCGGCTTTGCCGGCTTTTGAATAGGCCTGATAACATTCAATGACATACTTTAAAGAGAAGCCTTGCGGAGCATCCACTTGTTGTAAATCCTTGCCATAACAATATTCTCCTTTGTACATCGGATTCTTGTCAAACCCTTCCAATGCTTTAGGCATGAAGCGGAAATCGTAGGTCAGAAGGTCGGGAGAACCGAAGATTTGGAAGGGGGTGTACGTGCCTCGACCTACGCTAATGGCCGTTCCTTCAAACGGGCAAATCGAAGCATAAAGGGCAATGGCTTGGTCGTTGGGAAGGTTGGGAGAGGGCTTGATGGGAAGTGAATAAGGCTCGCCATGCTTCCAGCCTTTGACGGGGATGACGGTCAACGGACAAGTGCGATTTCCGGGCAGCCATCCTTCGCCATTGATCATACGAGCCAATTCGCCCACCGTACAGCCATGCAAGATGGGAATCGGGTGCATGCCCACAAAACTTTTTTGGGAAGCTTCACGAATCGGCCCGTCTATGAAGTCGCAGGGGTTGGGGCGGTCGGCAATAATCAGGTGTTTGTTGTTCTCGGCGCAAGCCTCCATGAGATAGTGCATCGTGCTGATGTACGTGTAAAAACGCGCCCCTACATCTTGTATGTCAAAGACAATCACATCGACATCGCTTAGTTGGGCGGCCGATGGCTTCTTGTTTTTCCCATATAATGAAAGGATGGGAAGCCCACTTTTTACATCTTTTCCGTTTTTAACCGTTTCGCCAGCGTCGGCATTGCCGCGAAAGCCATGCTCTGGAGCAAAAATTTTACGGACATTTACTCTCAGAGACAACAATGTGTCGAGCAAATGGGTGTGCTGACTGCCTACCACTGATGTCTGATTGACAACAAGCGCCACGCGTTTCCCCTTGAGCAAAGAGAGGAGAGTTTCTGTTTGTTCGGCTCCCGTTTGCAGGCTTTGGGCTTGCAACGAAACGGAAAAGATGAAAAGAAAAAAGGATAAAATAGAGCTTGCTTTCATGATTATGTCCTGATAATTTCGTAATATTGCACAAAAATAAACAAATAAAATGAGATGGACGCATTAGCTATCATAAATAAATATTATCCGGAAGAGAATGAGTTGAAGCATATTTTGCTCACACATAGCCGTTCGGTGGCAGATAAGGCTTTATGGATTGCCGACCGGCATCCGAAGTTGAACCTCGACCGTACTTTCTTGGAGGAGGCAGCTCTCTTGCATGACATTGGCGTATTCTTGACAGATGCGTCGGGAATTCATTGTTATGGCACGCATCCTTACATCTGTCATGGATATTTGGGTTCGCAATTACTCCAACAGGAAGGCTATCCTAAACATGCGTTGGTGTGCGAACGGCATACGGGAGCCGGATTGTCTCTCCAAAGCATTGTGGAGCAGAATTTGCCTGTGCCGCATCGGGAAATGCTTCCGGTGTCATTGGAAGAACAAGTGATTTGCTTTGCCGATAAGTTTTTCTCAAAGACGCATTTGGATAGAGAGAAAACCATCGAAAAGGCCTTGAAGAGTATTTCCAAATATGGCGAGGAAGGAATCGTGCGATTCAACGATTGGTGTACGCGTTTCCTCTAAGGCTTTTCCGGAAAGCTCTTCAGGTTTCAGCCAAAAGATGAAGAACTTTTTTGAAAAAGCTTTGGGCAGATGAACCGGAAGAATTGTTGAACTGTTTCTAAAAAATAAATTAAAATTCGCTGAAATCCTTCATATTTGGTGGATTATGCTTATTTTTGCCCTTTCAAAGCAAAAAATGAAGAATGACGCAAAACAAACTACATAGATTAATACCCTTTTTGTTGTTGGCGCTTTTTTTAATGCTTTCTGTTAGCTCGGAAGCGCAAAGAAGCCGTAGAAACCGCAATCGTACCCTCAATGATACGGTGGTGGTCGACACGTTGAGTACGGATACGGTGGCTTTGGACTCGGTAGGTGGTGGAAAGAAAAAACAGGCGTTGGATGCTCCTGTAACCTATGAAGCCAATGACTCTATTGTGTTTACGGAAGGGAATTTGGTGCATTTGTTCGGCGATGGTAAGGTGAACTATGAAAACATCGAACTTACCTCGGCCGTTATCACCATGAATATGGATAGCAGTACGGTGTATGCACAAGGAGTGAAAGACTCATTGGGCACAGAAACAGGTTCTCCTATCTTTAAGGAAGGGGATACCCCCTACGAGTCGAAGACCATGCGTTATAACTTCAAGACCAAGAAGGGATTCATCAATACGATTAAAACCCAGCAGGGCGAAGGATATGTAACCAGCTCGGAAGCGAAGAAAGGGGCTAATGATGAAATTTACATGCGTCATGGCATCTACACCACTTGCGATCACGAGCATCCACACTTCTATCTGAAGCTTTCGATGGCGAAGGTGCGTCCAAAGAAGAATGCTGTCTTTGGACCGGCACAGCTGGTGGTTGAGGATGTTCCTCTGCCTATTGCTGTCCCTTTTGGCTTCTTCCCGTTCTCCAGCAGTTATTCGTCGGGATTCATCATGCCTTCGTTTGGGGATGAAATGAATCGAGGCTTTTACTTGAAGGATGGTGGTTATTATTTTGCCATCAACGACAATGTGGATTTGAAAGTGCTTGGCGAAATCTTTACGAAGGGTTCGTGGGGGCTTACGGCACAATCCAACTATAACAAGCGATACAAGTATAGTGGCTCGTTCAATGCAAGCTACTTGGTTACAAAGACGGGCGAAAAGAATATGCCGGACTACATGGTGACGAAGGACTTCAAGATTTCGTGGAATCATCGTCAGGATGCTAAGGCAAGTCCAAACAGCTCTTTCTCGGCCAACGTGAACTTTTCTACCAGCAGCTACGACCGCCGTAATTTGAGCAGTTTGTATAATCCGTCGTTGTATTCTAACAATACAAAGGCATCTAGTGTGAGCTATTCTCGTACATTCCCCTCTATTGGGCTGAACTTGTCGAGTACATTTAATATTACGCAGAATACACGAGACTCTTCAATCAGCGTAACTTTGCCCGACTTGAACATTTCTTTGAATCGAATCTATCCGTTCAAGCGTAAGAAAGCGGTTGGAGAGGAACGTTGGTATGAAAAGATTTCTTTCCAATACACCGGACGTGTAACGAACTCCATCAGCACAAAGGATAATTTGATTCTGAAGAAAGGACTGAATGAATGGAACAATGGTGTTCAGCACAACATTCCGGTGAGTGCTACCTTTACACTTTTCAAATACTTCAACGTTGTGCCTACGTTCAATTATACAGAACGTTGGTATATGCGAAAGGTAAAGCAGAGCTATGATCCGAATGAGGTAGGAAACGTTCGTCGGGATACGATTAACGGCTTCCATCGTGTGTACAACTATAACATGAGCTTGCAGGTAAACACCAAACTCTATGGTTTCTATAAACCCTGGAAGATGTTCGGCGATAAGGTGCAAATGATTCGACACGTCTTCACGCCGTCTGTAAGTTTCAGCTATGCTCCTGACTTTGGCGCGTCTCGTTATGGCTATTATGACACTTATACTTATACGGACGAAAAGGGTGAGGTGCGTATGGTAGAATATTCGCCTTATCAGGGAATGGCTTTCGGTGTGCCGGGAAAGGGTATGCAAAAGTCCTTTAACTTCTCGGTAGACAATAACGTGGAAATGAAAATCAAGTCGGGCAGAGACACTACGGGGATTAGAAAGATTAGCTTGATTGACCAGCTCTCGGCTAACATCTCTTATAATGCGGCGGCTAAACAACGCCCCTGGAGTGATTTGAGCATGAACTTGCGTTTGAAGCTGACCAAGAGTTATACGTTTAATATGAATGCCTCGTTTGCTACATACGCTTATCAGTTTGATAAGAATGGTAATATTGTGGTGGGCGACCGCACCGAATGGTCGTATGGACGTTTTGGCCGTTTCCAGGGATATAGTGGTTCATTCTCTTATACATTCAACAATGACACTTGGAAAAAGTGGTTTGGTCCTAAAGACAATTCTTCTCAAGCGGATAATGAAGATGAAGGAGAAGTGTACGATGACTACATGACCGAAGAAGAAGAGGAAGAACTGAAAAAGAAGCAATCTCAACCACGTAGAAAAGAAAAGGCTTCCATTGATTCGGATGGTTATTTGGCATTCAAGATGCCCTGGTCGTTGAATATAAGTTATAGTTATAGCATCCGCGAAAACAAGGATAAGGAAAAGTTCAACAAGAAGACCATGCGTTATCCGTACTCCATCACTCACTCTTTGAATGCGAGTGGTAACATAAAGCTCAGTAGCCGTTGGAATATCAACTATTCTTCAGGCTACGACTTCACGTCCAAGAAGATGTCCATGACAACGGTCAACATCTCTCGTGATTTGCACTGCTTTACCATGACTTGTGGATTGGTGTTCGGGCCGTTTACCTCGTACAACTTCAGTATTCGTGCCCTTTCGGGTATGTTGACGGATGCCTTGAAATGGGATCAACGAAGCAATACGGGTAGTGCTGTTACTTGGTATTAAGGAGTAACAGCTCTACCAAGAAATAGGCTCTTTGCCATGTGCTTTCAAATATTCATTGGCTCGGCTGAAATGCTTGTTGCCAAAGAAACCGTTATACGCAGATAGGGGCGATGGGTGGGCGGAAGTTAGCACCAAATGTTTGCTTCGGTCGATGAAAGCCCCCTTTTTCTGTGCGTAGGCTCCCCAAAGGATAAATACCAAATGAGTACGTTGTTCGGCTAAACAACGAATGGCCGCGTCAGTAAATTCTTCCCAGCCTCGGCGTTGATGTGAACCGGCTTGATGGGCGCGAACCGTCAAGGTGGCATTGAGCAACAAGACACCTTGATTAGCCCAACGGGTTAGGTTGCCGCTGGCCGGCACCGGAATTCCTAAATCACTTTGAATTTCTTTAAAGATGTTCTGCAAAGACGGAGGAAAAGCCACACCGTCATTGACAGAGAAACACAAACCATGCGCTTGCCCGGGGCCATGATAAGGATCTTGGCCGATGATGACTACTTTGGTCTGGTCGAACGGACACAGATTGAAAGCATTAAATATCAGTCGCCCCGGAGGATATATTTGAGTAGTTTGATATTCTTGTCTGACAAAATCTGTGAGTTTGATGAAATAATCCTTTTCAAACTCCGGCATTAATTGTTGTTTCCAACTTTCTTCTATTTGTACATTCATGGCAAATGGCGTTAGATGAGTGTCATTCCCCACTTTTCACATTCTTTTCGCATGTCTTCAG
>JAFTSK010000020.1 GCA_017467385.1 Bacteroidaceae bacterium | reverse complement strand
TCAATCTTGAGGTTGGCAAAGTATTTCTTGGCGATGTCGAGCGCTTTGGCTAAATAAGGCACTCCGGCTTTGGCTGGGTTCTCTCCCGTCACCAGTAACAGGTTCTCGAACGGCCCCAGCCGCTTGATGGCCTTGTATTCATCTTCCATTTCCTCAAAAGTCAGAATCGTGCGAGGCATGGGGTTGCTGATGTGGAAACCGCAATACACACACGAGTTGGCACACGAGTTGGTGAGGTAAAGCGGGATGAACAGCGACATGGTTCGTCCGAATCTCTCTTCGGTATAGTGCTTGCTCAGTACTGCCATTTCTTCCAAGTGAGGAACGGCAGCCGGAGAGATAAGTGCCATGAAGTCGTCTACGGTGCAATGCTCTTTGGAAAGAGCACGTCGCACGTCCGCTTCGGTCTTGTTATAAATCTTGTCTGTGGTTTCTTTCCACGACATTTTTTCGATTTCTTCTGAAAACATAGTTATCGTATTATTAGAGGAAATAATATCCATGTTGACATTTGTAGGGGCAGAGTCTGCCTGCCTGGATACATCCACTATTGTCTTTTATGTCTGTTCTCGGGCGGGCTAACCCCACCCCTACACTTGGCATTAACACGTATATCATTCCCTTATTTGTTCCGTATATCCCGACTCAACCGCATGGCACAGAAATTAGGTCCGCACATGGTGCAATACTCGCCGTCGGTATGTTTTCCTTCCTGGAAATACTCCAATGCTCTGTCGGGATCGAGAGACAGATGGAATTGGTCGCGCCAACGGAACTCAAAACGTGCCTTGCTCAAGGCATTGTCGCGAATCTGTGCTCCCGGGTGGCCTTTGGCAAGGTCGGCGGCATGGGCGGCAATCTTATAGGTGATGACACCGGTACGCACATCTTCTTTGTTGGGAAGGCCGAGATGTTCTTTCGGCGTAACATAGCAAAGCATGGCTGTACCCAACCAACCGATCTGGGTGGCTCCGATGGCAGAGGTAATGTGGTCGTATCCCGGTGCGATGTCTGTAACCAACGGGCCGAGGGTATAGAACGGTGCGTTGTGGCACATCTTGATCTGGCGTTCCATGTTTTCCTGAATCTTGTGCAAAGGTACATGTCCCGGTCCTTCGATGAAAGCTTGTACATTCTTCTCCCAAGCCCGCAGAACCAGTTCTCCCAAGGTGTCGAGTTCGGCAAACTGGGCTTCGTCATTGGCATCGGCAATACAGCCCGGACGCAAGCCGTCGCCCAAAGAAACCGCTACGTCATAACGGGCAAGGATGTCGCAAATCTCGTCGAAATGTTCGTAAAGGAAACTTTCTTGTTGATGGAGAAGACACCATTTGCTCATGATACTTCCTCCTCGGCTCACAATGCCGCAAAGTCGCTTGTCGGCCAGATGGACGTTGTGCAGACGGATACCTGCATGAATGGTAAAGTAGTCTACACCCTGCTCGCATTGTTCGATGAGGGTGTCGCGGTAGATTTCCCATGTCAGCTTTTCCACCTCTCCGTTTACTTTCTCCAACGCCTGGTAGATAGGTACTGTACCGACCGGAACCGGACTGTTGCGGAGAATCCATTCGCGTGTTTCGTGAATGTTGTTTCCTGTGGAAAGATCCATAAGGGTGTCGCCACCCCAACGACAGCTCCACACCGCCTTCTCTACTTCTTCTTCAATCGAAGAGGTCGTGGCAGAGTTGCCGATGTTGGTGTTGATCTTGACAAAGAAGTTACGGCCGATAATCATCGGTTCACTTTCGGGGTGGTTGATGTTGGCGGGAAGTACAGCCCTTCCTTCGGCAATCTCCTGACGGACAAACTCCGGAGTGATGGGGGAGTCGATACCCAATTCCTTGCAGTTCATGTTCTCGCGAATAGCCACATATTCCATTTCGGGAGTGATGATACCGGCTCTGGCACAGGCCATCTGGCCGAGGGGCAGGTCGTCCTGTTTCCGTTGGTCTATCCATGACTGACGGATACGTTCGATTCCTTTTTTCAAGTCGATTTGAATGTTCGGATCACTGAACGGTCCGCTGGTGTCGTAGATGTAGACCGGAGCATTGGGAGTAATGACCTTTTCTCCGTTGATGATGTCTACGGTAGGGGTAAGATTCACTTTCTGCATACCTACTTTGATGAACGGATAAAGCGTGCCGTTCATGTAGGCTTTCTCACGTTGGGCGTAATATTTTTTGTTTTCTTCCATAATGCTTATTCATTTAAAAATGCGGTAAGTGGCGAGGAGGCCGAAGCTACCATGTTGTGTCCTACGCTTCCCAATCCGGCTTCGTAGGCACGACGGCCGGCGATGACTGCTTCTTTGAAAGCGACAGCCATTTCTACCGGATTTCCGGCAACGGCAATAGCGGTGTTTACCAAGCAAGCTGAGGCTCCCATCTCCATCGCTTCGGCGGCATGACTGGGCGCACCGATACCGGCATCAACGATGACAGGTACATTGGCCTGTTCAATGATGATGCGAAGGAAATCTCTGGTCTGCAAGCCTTTGTTTGTTCCGATGGGTGCACCGAGAGGCATAACCGTAGCGGCTCCCGCTTCTTCCAAATGCTTGCAGAGAGTAGGATCTGCCTGACAATAGGGAAGTACCACAAATCCTAACTTGACCAGTTGTTCAGTGGCTTTCAGCGTTTCGATAGAGTCGGGCAACAGGTATTTGGGATCTGGATGGATTTCAAGTTTCAGCCAGTTGGTCCCGAATGCTTCGCGAGCCAGTTGTGCAGCGAATACGGCTTCTTCGGCATTACGGACACCGCTTGTGTTGGGTAATAGCTGAATGTTTGGGTTGAGGATATGATTCAATAAATCATCTTCTTTGTCGTCAAGTTCGACTCGTTTCATGGCAACGGTTACCATTTCTGTTTCGGAAGCAAGGATAGCCTGCTTCATCTGCTCGTTGGATTGGAACTTTCCCGTTCCCAAGAACAGACGTGAGTTGAATTCACGTCCGGCAATGATTAGTTTTTCCATTTGCTTTATTATTTGGGTATTTATTTGAACATTATTACCCCCTCTCAAGAGGGGAATTGACTTTCTTAATTATTTCTTTCATCTCTTCCACCGGATTCTCTGCTCGGAGGATACTTCCACTTAGGGCAATACCGCTGATACCGGTAGTCATCAGCGAAGGGATGTCCTCTTTCGTGATACCACCGATAGCAACGATGGGGAGATTGATGCCTTTTCCTCTCATCTGGTTGGTGATACGCAAATAACCTTCCGTACCGAGTACGGGCGACAGCTTCTTCTTCGTCCTTGTGAAACGGTAGGGACCGCAACCGATGTAGTCTGCTCCGCCGATGTAGTGTTGCTGTACATGAAAGAAATTGTTGGCCGTACCGCCGATGATGAAAGAATCGCCCAACAATGTGCGTGCCTGATGAATGGGCATGTCTTCACGCCCCAAGTGTACACCGTCGGCCTGGATCTTTTTCACTAACTCCACGTGGTCGTCGATAATGAACACCGCATCGTGTTCGCGGCATAGGCGTTGCACCTCGATGGCTATTGGCTCCATCTCTTCTACGGGGGTGTCTTTCATACGAAGCTGAATCCACTTGCATCCTCCTTCCAAGGCCAGCCGTACCGAATCGAGATAACTGTATTTTTCGTTGAAGTGCGTAATGAACTGTACGCAACTCTTCTTTCTTGTTTCTTCATTCATCATGGCTTATCCTCCGCAAACCGCTTTGATGATAATGATGGAGTCGCCTTCGTTCAAGGGATGTGTGTTCCAGTTGTTACGAGGAATCATACGTTGGTTTACAGCGACCGCAATTCCCGTTGCAGGGAGGTCCAGTTCTTGGGAAAGTTGGGAGAGGGTAGTTGCTCCGGTTTCCACTTCCTTGTCGTTTACTTTCAGTTTCATACTTTTGACATTTAAGTGATAAACAATCAAGCGACAAAAAAGTGCCTTTGGCGAGTATAAAAAAACGCATGTCTTAGATGGACATACGTTAACAGAATCTGATATCCACAATCCCTACGGCAGTATTAACTGCATCAGGTTCGAGGGTATAATCTCAGCCTTTTCTACGAAAAGAGAAGGCACCCCTTTGTTACTTCGGGAGCAAATGTAGCAAATATATTCAAGAAACAAACATTCTGGGAATTATTTTTTCGCTTGTAGTCTCATCAGTTTGCGAGACAGCAAGCATCGGTCAACGAGACTTGCTTCGTTGTCTTGTGAGATTTACCGTTGGCGGTTGATGAAATAGTCGATGAAGATATAAATGAAACGGAATAATGGATTTTTTCTATTTCAGAATGATTCATATTATTAAAAAAACAATACCTTTGTGAAAGGTTAGGTAATTTTAAAAATAGATTGTTATGAAATTAATTAGTACGTTATTTGCGTTATTGTTTGCGGCAACTATGTTTGCTCAAACCTCTATTCCGCGTCCGGAACATCCACGTCCTCAGTTTGTGCGTGATTCTTGGGTAAATCTGAATGGTACATGGACTTATACTTTTGACTTTGGAGAGTCCGGGTTGGCTCGTGGATTGAATGCCTCTAAAGGATTTGAGGATAATATCATCGTACCTTTCTGTCCGGAAAGTAAGCTCTCCGGAGTAGAACACAAGGACTTTATTAATGCGATGTGGTATCACCGTAGTGTTGATATACCGGCTGCTTGGGAGGGAAAGAAAATATTATTGAACTTTGGAGCTGTGGATTATTTCAGTGCGATTTATGTGAATGGTGAGTTGGCAGGCCGTCATTGGGGTGGCTCCTCTTCTTTCAGTATTGATATCACTCGCTTTGTAAAAGCCGGTGAAAAGGCCGATGTGGTAGTATGGGTAAAAGATGATTTGCGTTCGGGAGAGCAAACCGGAGGTAAACAATGCACCAATTATTTCTCGGCTGGATGCAGCTATACTCGTGTAACCGGTATTTGGCAAACCGTCTGGATGGAGGCCGTTGCTCCTACCGGATTGCGGGAAGTGTATGTGAAGCCCGATTTGGATAACAGTAGCTTTATCTTGGAACCTAAGTTTCATGCTTTAGAAAAAGGTTTATCTCTGAATATAAAGGTAAAAGACGGTAATAAGGTGGTAGCCAAAAAGAATGTAAAGGCTACTTCGCCAATGACTGTTATCGTGCCTGTCAAGAATGTGAAAACCTGGTCGCCGGAAAGCCCTTTCTTGTATGACCTGGAATATGAGGTGGTAAATGCTGAAGGTCAGGTAGTAGATAAAGTAACATCGTATGCAGGTATGCGAAAGATTCACATTGAAGGCAATCGCGTGTATCTGAATAATGAACCTTTGTATTTGCGCATGGTGCTTGATCAGGGCTTTTATCCAACAGGTATTTGGACGGCTCCGTCAGACGAAGACTTGAAGAAAGATATTGAACTGAGCATGAGTGTAGGTTTTAATAGTGCGCGCTTGCATCAGAAAGTGTTTGAAGAACGCTTCCACTATTGGGCAGACAAATTAGGCTATATTACATGGGGTGAAGCCGCAAGTTGGGTGATGAATGTTAACAATGAGGTGGCTGCACGTAACTTTATTACCGAATGGAAAGAAGTGGTAATGCGTGATCGTAACCATCCATCCATTATTATCTGGACACCGTTTAATGAAACTTGGGGAAGACCAAAGAAATCGGAAGCTGCCCGTTTCCACGATCGTTTAATTAGTGATGTATATGATTTGACAAAGAACCTTGACTATCGTCCGGTACATGATGTCAGCGGAGGTTATCATGTTAAAACCGATATTTGGTCTTATCATAACTATGAACAAGACGCAGAGAAATTGAAAGAAAGATTGACGCTGAAGAAAGAAGGCGAAGTTCCTACGTTGAACAAGGATTGTGAGGCAGTATATGGTGGTCAACCTTACTTCTTGGATGAATACGGTGGTATTAAATGGGTAATTGAACAATATGCTTCTAATACTTGGGGCTATGGTAAAGGTCCGAAGACATTGGATGAATTTTATACTCGTTTAGAGGCGTTGACCAATGTTTTGTTAGGCTTTGACTATATTAACGGTTATACTTATACTCAGTTGACCGATGTAGAGCAAGAACAAAACGGTATTTTCAACTATGACCGCACACCTAAGTTTGATGCAGATAAGCTGAAAGCAATCTTCAGCAAGGAACCGGAATGGTTTAAAGAACTGAAGAAATAGAAATAATCGGTTCTTATTTGACTAAAGTATGCCAAAAAGTTTTTCATGACTTCTTGGCATACTTTTTTACTATCTTTGAAGTGTTTGAGCAGGTCAGCCAGATGCAAGCACAGCTACTTGATGCTTC
>JAFTSK010000171.1 GCA_017467385.1 Bacteroidaceae bacterium | reverse complement strand
TTTGACATGTCTTTGAATACTACCGGACGGTAATTTTCTGGATGAATTCCTTTTTTCATTTCAGTATATGTTTTTATTGTTATTATTGCTTGTTTGGTAACAACAATGTGTAATGGTTCATTTTCGGACTGCAAAGATAGGGTATTTCTTTGAAACAGAAAAAGAAACGCGCATTTTTTTTGAGCAACCTTAATTTATTCGATAATTTTAGGGAGAATATAATGGGAATCTGAACATTAATCACTAAATTTGCAACAAGAAATGAAATCATTAACTATTTAATAATATAGAACAAAATGGTAAATTACAAAGAATTAGGCTTGGTAAACACTAAGGATATGTTTGCTAAGGCAGTAGCAGGTGGTTACGCTATCCCTGCTTTCAACTTCAACAACATGGAACAGATGCAAGCTATCATCAAGGCTGCAGTTGAAACTAAGTCTCCGGTAATCTTGCAGGTTTCTAAGGGTGCTCGTCAGTATGCTAACGCTACTTTGTTGCGTTACATGGCTCAGGGTGCTGTTGAATACGCTAAGGAATTGGGTTGCGAAAAGCCAGAAATCGTTCTTCACTTGGACCATGGTGATACATTCGAAACTTGCAAGAGCTGTATCGACTCTGGTTTCTCTTCAGTAATGATCGACGGTTCTCACTTGCCTTACGAAGAAAATATCGCTTTGACTAAGAAGGTAGTAGAATATGCTCATCAGTTCGATGTAACTGTAGAAGGCGAACTTGGTGTATTGGCTGGCGTTGAAGACGAAGTTTCTTCTGACCACCACACTTATACTAACCCTGAAGAAGTAATCGACTTCGCTACTCGTACAGGTTGCGACTCACTCGCTATCTCAATCGGTACTTCTCACGGTGCTTACAAGTTCACTCCGGAACAATGTACTATCGATCCAGCTACTGGTCGCATGGTTCCTCCTCCATTGGCATTCGATGTATTGAAGGCTGTTGAAGAAAAGCTTCCTGGATTCCCAATCGTATTGCATGGTTCATCTTCAGTTCCTCAGGAAGAAGTTGAAACTATCAACAAGTTCGGTGGTGCTTTGAAGGCTGCTATCGGTATCCCAGAAGAATGGTTGCGTGAAGCTGCTAAGTCTGCTGTATGTAAGATCAACATCGACTCAGACTCTCGTTTGGCTATGACTGCTGCTATCCGTCAGACATTCGCTGAAAAGCCAGCTGAATTCGATCCACGTAAGTATTTGGGTCCGGCTCGCGACAACATGGAAAAACTGTACAAGCACAAAATCATCAACGTACTTGGTTCTGATGGCAAGTTGAGCTGCTAATTTCCTTATTATATATTAAGGTATAAGAGGGTGTGTAAAGTTACACATCCTCTTTTTTGTTTCAAAAAAGTTAAAGTTTCCCCTCTTGAGAGGGGAAACTATCAACTATTCTAAAATGACAAAACTATTGTGGCACGAACTCCCGTCTTCTGAATACCTGGATGGTCAAGATAATTTAGCCGCCAGACATAATCTACCCGAACAGCATTAAAGATATTCTCAATACCCACACTGGCTTCCATGTAGGGTGTCTTTCCCATCAAGTAAGTTCCTTCAGGAAAAGCAAAAAGTCCGTCTCCTGAGATACTCGGATTGTTCTTGTCGGTCAGGTTGCCCCACAATCCTCGGAAGCAGAACACTTCCCTCCAACGAAGTTTCTTAATAAGAGGGATACGGTTCAACAAATTGCCGTTCATGTAGTAAGTCAAATCCCAAGACGCATATTCATCGTTGATAAACTCCAGGATGTTCATATTCGTATAAGTCTCTGGCTGAATGGTGTACGACATGTTGGCATTGGGTAGAATCAACAACGGATAAGGCACCTTGTTCCAAACCTTCCCGGCCTTGACAATCGCATCCAAATAGCCAAAAGCCGAAAACCAAAAACGTTTCTGGAATCCTATGTCTGTGCGATGATAGTCGTAGTCAGAGCCTAAGAAATTCTTCTTTGACATCACATGACTCATGTTGAAGATGAATGCATCGAAAGTAATCGGAATACGAATATTTCTCGATTGATAGAACTTCTCATTCTTTCCATAACGAAACTTTAGCTCAACCTGCGTCATGTCAAAATGGTGGATTGGAGTGGTCAATCCATCGGCTCCGATACGATTGAACGCCCCATATTCGGTGGCATATTCACGACGATTGCGAAGATTCACTCCATACGAAATGCCGTTGTAATGTTCACGAATGTATCCTAATTCGGCTTGACGGAGGTAAGTGGCCCGCATTTCTTTCATACGCTTCACCGACAAAAGCATGTTGTCCTTTCCGGTGTACATATACTGCTCGCCCAACTTGTTCACATCATACATGTATTCCAAGCGAACAGAATGGCGAGGAAACTCCTTCAGGTATTGCTTGCGTTCGTTGAATGAATATTCGGCTACCAAATCATATTTTGCCTTATGATCTCCAAAACCATACGCGGCATAGCCTTCCAGGAAGAGATGCTTGTCAAAGGCGGGAGTTGTTCCTCCACCGGTACGAAGTCGGAAACCTTCCAGTTCATTTCCACCGATGGTAGAGTTCATTGGCCCCACCTCAAACTTACTCTTTTTGGCATCTTTAGTGGCTTGCATATACCCACTGAACAAGATGGCCACCGCCTTTTCTGCATAATAATAGAGAGGCACCGACCGCAGTTGTGTCATCATCTCCTTGATAGACCGACCACTTTTCTTTGTCATCTCTTGAGGGCGTTGCTCCTGCCAAAAACTATTCGATTTATCGTATGCGTCCTTTAAAGTAATGACAGGATTGCTCTGCGCAAATGCCCAAAGATGAGAGCCATCGGTCGGCTCCTTAAAAGAGTGTTGGGTGTATGTATGAAGCCGTCGGGCATACATTCCCTTCGATTTCTCTGTCAGTTTGAAATGCACTGTAATATCGTCCTTCGTCAGAAGTCGGATATTGTCAGGTGTCCGTTCAAAGGTTTGTTCAATCGTCAGTTGTGAAACAAAATTCAGATTAATGTCCTTAGGCACATTCAATACAACCTTTTGGATGAAGTAAGTAGAATCCAACGCCACATACAAATGGCCGGTAAAGCCAAAAGTCTCGGAGTTGAACGGCACAAAGCCCAAATCGACACATCGTTGACGGTTTACCTCCAACGTATCCAAAAGATAGTATTTATAATAGTTGGGGGCAATGGAAGAAAGTGGACTGACAAACCGTTGCAAAAACAAGGGTATGTCATTCTGAAAAATATCCACCTCCTTAAAAACTTCATTCAAGAACTGCTGGATTCCATCTTGCGACAAGGCTTCATCCACCCCAGAGGAGGAAAAACCTTTAACCACTCTCCTCTCGGTCTTGGGTTGTTTCCGAAAGAACACCGTCTCGGCCTTCTCCTTCTCCATGACCGGCAATATCGTTGTTCCGTCCAACGTGTCTACATATTCCATCAAGAAATCAAACTTTCCTGATTTCCCGTTTTTCTTGGGCTTCTTCTCAAACTCATTCAGCGCAAGCGTCATTCTCTCGTATTGTTCGTATTGAAAATAATCCTGCTGATAGGGATCGTTTTCTTCACGCTGAGCAATAAGCTTTTTGACGAAAAGCACGGCCGGATTGTCCTTCTTTTTGTATTTCTCCTTCTTGGGTTTGATGGTTACTTCTTGCAAAGAGATTCCTTCCGGTTTGAGTCGTATATGCAAAGAGGCTTTATGAGAAGGTTGTATGCGCATCGTTTGGGTAGTATAACCCAAATAAGAAATTTCCAACACTCCCCCTTTGGCGGGTATAGTTAAGACAAAGCTTCCTTCTGCATCAGTAGCCGTTCCGGTCATTGTTCCTTTGAATACAAGAGAGGCATACGGCAACCCCTCCCCTGTTATGGAATCAGTAACCATACCTTTGATAGAAGTCTGCTGGGCATACCCAACAGACCATGCAAAGAACAGAAAGGTTATAAAAAAAACAATCTTTTTGCCCATAATAGCTTGTTTAGTCTAAGAATTTGTTTTGAAATGGAGGTTCCCCCCTCTTGAGAGGGGGAAGGGGGTGTGTGAAATACATCAACTATATGTATTCATTGATGGACGTGTCTCACACACCCCTTAATCCCCTCTCAAAAGGGGAAATGATAAATCCAAAACAACTTCTAAGTTTAGTCAATATTCTTTTGATAGCATCTTCTGCGTTTGGTAAATGTAGGATTTAACGGTTTCCATTGAGCCAGTTCCCGTACATTGTTTTCCAACTGAGGACCTGTCTCAGCCCAATGAATGCCATGTTGGTTGTAGATAGGAATCAAATCATCGAAAAATATGGCATTGACACCCAACATCTGATAGTCCGGGTGTACAGCAATCAGCAATAGTTCTGCATGGTCTTCGGGCTTCCACTTCAATGCTTTCAACAAATGATACCATCCCAATGGGAATAACTTTCCTTTGGCCTTTTGCAAAGCTTTCGACAAGCTACACATCGTAATGGCTACCCCAATCGGCTCACCGGCTTCGTTTTCCACCACCGTTACCAAATCAAGGTCGACAAGCGTCATGTACTGCTGTACGAAACTATCTATCTGTTTATCGGACAATGAAGAAAATCCGAAGATAGGGCTATACGCCGTATTGAGCAGTTGGAAAATCTTATGCCCATACTTTTCCTGTGTTATATCCTTAGCACTTATTTTCTTCACTTTCAAGTTAAACATTTCCTTTGACAGCTTGGCCACCCGACTATATTTAGGCGGGGTTTCTTGAGGAATGTCAATGCGTACCTGCACCCAGTCCACCTCTTTCTCATAGCCCAACGCTTCCACATGTTGGGAATAATAAGGATAATTATAAAGCGTATTCATGGAGCCTACCTGGTCGAAATCCTCAATCAACATTCCCTCTTTATCGAAATCGGTTATTCCCATAGGGCCTTGTATCTTCTTCATCCCCCGTTCTTTGCCCCATTCTTCAACAGCTTTCAGCAATTTCTCCGAGATGGCTCTATCGTCATAAAAGTCAAAAAAGCCAAACCGGACATTCTTGCTTCCCCACTTTTCGTTGGCACGATGATTGATGATGCCGGTGATTCGCCCCACCGGAGTTCCCATCTCGTCGTATGCCACGAAAGCTTGTATGTCCGAAAATTCCAATCCGGCATTTTTCTTTGGGTTGAAAGTGTCATAAATATCCATTTCCAAATCTGGAACATAGTAAGGACAATCGGCATACAACTTGTATGCCAAGTCGACAAAATCGGTCATTTCCTGTTTTGTCTCTACCTTTTTTACCTTAATATCTTTCATATCGGCAAAATTAGAAGTTTGTCAGAGAGAGAGCATGTCCAAAAATAAAGGATGAATGTTCAAAAAATCCTCTTGAAACCAAATGACAGAAGAAGGAGAAATTTAGAACAGTGAAAGCCTTTACACAAAACCTGAAGAGCTTTTCACAAAAGATGAAGAGCTTTCTCAAATTCCTCTTGTCATGCAAATGTAACCTGTTTTTAGGGGGAATGTCATATCAATGTTGCCCTTCTGTAATCCCTTTTAGATTCCTTTGCACCGTAAAATTTAAACCAAATAAAGCAAAAATTTATGAAACAAAAGAGATTCTCATTAGTGTTGTTGCTGTTCCTTATTGGTACATGCGGCAAGTTGCTTGCTCAAACAACCATAACGGGAAAGGTAACTGACAAGACGGGCGAGCCATTGATTGGGGCAACCGTTATATTAAACAATGACGTCCAAAAAGGATGTATTACAGATTTTGAAGGAGCCTATCTCTTAAACGTACAAAAGACGCTGACTAAGAAAGACTCTATCGTTTTTCAGTATGTAGGATACAAGAGACTGGCTATTCCATACAAAGGAAACAATGTAATCAATGCTGTTTTGGAAGACGAATCCATCATGCTGGAAAACGTGGTCGTAACAGCATTGGGTATCAAACGTGAAGAAAAAGGATTGGGATACGCCACACAAACCGTCGAAGGAGAAACAATCACCGCCAGTATGCCGAGCAACTGGTCTTTGGCCTTACAAGGGGGCGTAGCTGGTTTGAATGTCGTGTCGGCCGGTGGTCCTTTGTCGTCTACCAAGATTTCATTAAGAGGGGATGTTTCTTTGAATCAGAACGGTAATGGTGCGTTGATTGTGGTCGATGGAGTTCCTCTCTCCAGCCCGATGAGCAACCCGGGTGGTTCGTATGGTGCAGGTGGTAATTCGGAAGGCTCTGTAGACTATGGTAATGGTTTCTCCGACTTGAATTCTGACGACATCGAAAGCATCCAAGTATTAAAAGGTGCTTCAGCATCAGCACTTTACGGTTCTCGTGCAGCTAATGGCGTAGTGATGGTTACTACCAAAAGCGGTAAAAAGGACAAGAAAGGTATCGGGGTGAGCTATAGCTTCAACAATACGTGGGAGACTGCCGCCCATTTCCCTGATTATCAATATGTATTCGGTCAAGGGGTAGCCAAAAACATCGGTGGTACTACAACCGAATGGGCCGGCCAACCATATTATTCTTATGGCAAAGGTGATGGCTTGGCAAGTACCAGCGGAACCAGTAGTGCATTCGGTCCTAAATTTGAAGGTCAGATGTTCTACCAATATGATCCTGAGTTAGAAGGTCGTGCAGAGTCGGCTACGGAATGGAAACCTTATACAAACAACATCAAAGGCTTGTTTCAAACAGGAAATACGATGACTCACTCGTTGGCCATTACAGGCAATAGCGACCGAGGAAGCATCCGAGCTTCATTGACATACAGCAAGAATGAATGGATTTTGCCCAATAGCGGTTATGAAAGAATCAGTGCATCTGTATCGGCTCAGCAACAAGTTTCTCGCCGTTTGAAAACCAACTTCAAGGCAAGTTATACTTATCGTGATGTAGAAAATACACCGTCGCTGACTTACAATAGTAACTCTATTCCTTATTTCTTGATTTTCATGAATCCGAACTTTAACTTGGATTGGTTCAAGAACATGTGGTACAAAGGACAGGAAAACATCAAGCAGATTCGTCCTTTCAGCAGCTATTTGCCAAACCCTTATGTATTACTTTATGAAGCAGAAAATCCGGCTCGCAAGCATAGCGTAACCGCTACGGCCAGTGCTACCTTGCAGATTACCCGTAAGATTGACTTCATGGTACGTTCAGGTTTACAACTCACTGCTCAACAACAAGAACAACATCGTCCCTGGGATGACAAAGTATATCCTGACGGCTTTTTCAAGAAGCAGAATATCTTTGACTACGAAATCAATAGCGATGCCTTGCTGACTTATCATGATAGTTATGACAACGGATTACACTTGAATGCGGCCGTCGGTGGTAACATGATGTATTCTTACTATGATTTGTTGGCCGCTTCGGTAGTGGGATTGAATACACCGGGTGTGTACAAACTCTCCAACGGGGTTTCCAATCCGCAAGTGAAAACCACCATCAACCGCAAACGGGTAAATAGCCTTTACTTTACAGCCAACTTGGGTTATCAAAACAAATTGTTCCTTGACATTACCGGACGTAATGACTGGTCTTCTACTTTGCCGGCCAACAACCGTTCATTCTTCTATCCTTCTGTCAGCTTGAGTGGTATTCTGAATGAATGGATCAAGATGCCGGGTGCTATCAACATGTTCAAGGTGCGTTTGTCTTGGGCTCAGGTAGGTAACGACACCGATCCGTACAAGACCATGCCTTATTATACTACCAGCGAATTCCCTGGTTCATTGACCATGAGTACAACCTTGTACAATGCAGACTTCAAACCGGAAATCTCTACCAACTGGGAAGGTGGGTTCGACTTGCGTATGTTAAATGGCCGTTTGTCTTTGGATGCAACTTACTACTACAACCGCACCAAGAACCAAATCTTAAATGCTCCGTTCGATCCGACAACCGGATTTACCAAAGGTGTCATCAATTCGGGTGCTGTAAGCAATAGAGGTGTTGAACTGACCTTGAATGCCACTCCTATCAAAACAAAGGATTGGGAATGGAACACCACATTCACTTGGTCAAAGAACAAGAACAAGATTGAAGAGCTGTCTGAATTTGCCGACGAACGTCAGACCATCGGTTCGTATGTCAGCGGTAATGTATATATCATTGGTACTAAGGGTGGTACAACCGGAGACCTCTGGGGTTATAAGCTGAAACGTAATGAAGCAGGAGAAGTCATCATCGGTTCGACGGGTATGCCTGAACGCCCTTCTGAAATAGAGTATGTGGGATGTGCATTAGCCGACTGGAAAGGTGGATTTAACACCACTCTCCGCTACAAAGACTGGAAATTGTCTATGCAATGGGATGGTCAGGTAGGAGGATTGATTTACTCTCAATCACATCACAAGATGTGCGAACAAGGTAAGTTGGATACTACTTTGAACGGTCGTCTGCCGGGAACTTCCCTTTACTTGGATATCAATGATCCGGACATTGCCGCCCTCTTCCAAGCACAAGGAATCACTCCGATAGAAGGTGTCTATTGTATCGCCCCAGGGGTGGTAGACAATGAAGATGGCACTTACAGCCCGAACCAGAAGATTGTAACCCTCGAAGCCTATTACAAAGAATACTATCCTATCGGCAATGTAGAAACCAACAGCTTTGATGGCACTTACTTGAAACTTCGTGAACTGCGCTTGGATTATAACCTGCCTAAGAAATGGTTGTCCCAACTTGGTTTGAGCAAGGCAAGCGTCGGAGTTTATGGCCGCAACCTGTTGTGCTTGACCAACTATCCGATGTTCGATCCGGAAACCGTTTCATTGGACGGAACCTCTATGGTAACCGGTGTGGAAGTAGGTACTTTGCCT
>JAFTSK010000170.1 GCA_017467385.1 Bacteroidaceae bacterium | reverse complement strand
GATTACAAGGAATCCCCAAAAAACTTTGGGTACAGGTATTATGTGCCATACCTGAAGGGGGTAAAAAGCTAAAACACTGATTATAAAGCTAAAAAAATATAATAAATCAACTAAAAATTGGAATGCAACATAGAAGGGGCGGGGTTTGCCCGCCCGAATACATCCACGTTTATTCCTTTATATGCTTTCGGGCGGGCGAACCCCGCCCCTACAAGTGGATTGTTCCCAAAAAGAATTTAATCCTTTTTTATTTCCTTTCTGTTCTAATGCTCAACACTCTACAAAAAAACGTTTAAAATTTTTCTCCATTTGAATAAAAAGCGTATATTTGCACGCAATAAAATTAAAAGCATTATATCTATGTCTTCATTTATTGCCGATAAAGTCGTTATGGACGGATTGACTTATGATGATGTATTGTTAATCCCCGCCTATTCAGAAGTATTGCCGAAAACAGTCGAACTCTCGACTAAGTTCTCACGTAACATTGAGTTGAAAATACCTTTTGTAACAGCCGCTATGGATACTGTTACAGAGTCAAAGATGGCCATCGCGATTGCTCGCGAAGGAGGTATCGGTGTGATTCACAAGAATATGTCAATCGAAGAACAGGCTCGTCAGGTTGCTATCGTGAAGCGTGCCGAAAACGGAATGATTTATGATCCGGTTACTATCAAGCGCGGCTCTACGGTAAAAGATGCGTTGGCGTTGATGTCTGAATATCATATTGGTGGTATTCCTGTGGTAGATGACGAAAACTACTTGGTGGGTATCGTTACCAACCGCGACCTTCGCTTTGAAAGAGAATTGGATAAGCGCATTGACGATGTGATGACAAAGAGCAATATCATTACCACCCATCAAGGAACCAGCATGGAAACTGCAGCTCAAATCTTGCAGGAAAACAAGATTGAAAAGTTGCCGGTAGTAGATGATAAGGGCAAGTTGGTTGGTTTGATTACTTATAAGGATATTACAAAAGCCAAAGATAAACCAATGGCTTGTAAAGATAGCAAAGGACGTTTGCGTGTGGCTGCCGGTGTAGGCGTAACTGCCGATACAATGGAACGTATGCAGGCGTTGGTAGATGCCGGTGCAGATGCGATTGTCATTGATACCGCACATGGCCACTCTGCCGGTGTAATCGAAAAACTGAAAGAAGCAAAGGCTCGTTTCCCGCAGATTGATATTGTTGTAGGTAATATCGCAACAGGCGAAGCCGCTAAGATGTTGGTCGAAGCAGGTGCCGATGCTGTTAAGGTAGGTATCGGTCCGGGTTCTATCTGTACAACTCGCGTGGTGGCCGGTGTAGGTGTGCCTCAGTTGTCTGCTGTGTACGATGTTGCTAAGGCTTTGGAAGGAACAGGTGTACCTTTGATTGCTGATGGTGGTTTGCGTTACTCTGGTGATGTGGTGAAAGCGTTGGCTGCCGGTGGTTATAGCGTAATGATTGGCTCATTGGTAGCCGGTACAGAAGAAGCTCCTGGTGATACCATTATCTTTAACGGACGTAAGTTCAAGGCTTATCGCGGTATGGGTTCGTTGGAAGCAATGGAACATGGTTCTGCCGACCGTTATTTCCAGGGTGGAGTAACAGAAGTGAAGAAGCTGGTACCGGAAGGTATTGCTGCACGTGTACCTTACAAGGGTACGTTGTATGAAGTAATCTATCAGTTGGTAGGTGGTCTTCGTGCAGGTATGGGATATTGTGGTGCGGCCAACATCGAAAAGTTGCACAATGCTAAGTTCACTCGCATTACCAATGCCGGTGTCGCAGAAAGTCATCCGCACGATGTAGCCATTACCAGTGAGGCTCCTAACTACAGCCGTCCTCAATAAAAGACTGTATAATGCCGCGTCGTTTACTCGGTATTCTGATATTTCTCCTTGTATCCGTGTTTGTAGCTCGGGCACAAGGAGATATTGTGTTATTAAGAATAGGGAACGAATCGGTATGTAAAAGCGAATTTGAGTATTACCTCAGCCGTTCTTCCATTGAAGAACCTCGGGAGTTTCTTCCGTATTTTGTGGAGTACAAGGTAAAGGTGTTTTATGCAAAGGAATTAGGACTGGATACGTTGCCGGATTTTTTGGCGCAGAAGCAGTATTACAGGCAAACTTTGTTTGGGGAGAACCGCCCTCATCAAGTGGAACCGGTTGAACGGGAGAAAGAATGGATAAAGGTGTGGCACCTGACAAAGACGTTGAAACAACATGCCGGTAAGGTAGAAGAACGACAAGCGAAAGCCTACATGGATTCCATCTATTCAACGTTAAATGCTGATGTTGAGAACCGTCAGGGAAAAGGAGAGACCTTTTGGATTCCGAAACATTACCTTTTACCCGAGTGGATAAAGACGTTGGAAGGTTTGGAAAAAGGATGTATTTCACAACCTTTTTACTCTCCGTTAGGGATACATCTTATTGCTTGGGAAGAGAAGCAAACCGTTGAGGGAAAGCAAACTCAGTTGGACTCTTCGGAGAAAACGACCGATGCGGAACTTCGGATAAAGGAGATGGAAGAAGCTTTATTGGTAGCGACATTGGCCATGAAGCACACCGTTTCGTGTACGGAAGCCGATTTGGAGACTTTCTTTGTCAAGCATCGTTCCGAGTACCATTGGGAGTTGCCGCATTATCGAGGAGTGGTACTTCATTGCAGGGACAAGAAAAAGGCAAAGGCTCTCAAGAAATATTTGAAACGTTACGAAGCTCGTCAGTGGGAAGAGGTTTTGAATACGCCGTCAGTTTTGTCGGATTCCTACCAAGCAGAGTGCGGTTTGTTTCAAATCGGGAAGAATCCATACGTAGACAAACTCGTATTCAAATGCGGCAGTTATGAACCGTTGGAAGATTATCCTTATACGTTTGTCATGGGGAAAAAACTGAAAGGGCCGGAGACTTACCACGATGTACGGGATAAAGTAAAGGAAGATTGCTTGAAATCGAAGGAAAAGGCTTGGATAGATGTTGTAAAACAGAAATATAAGGTTGAAATAAACGAAGAGGTTTTAAAAACCGTTAATAATAGCGGAAGTAATTAATTATTGCTGTATCTTCGTTCGCTATTTGGAATATGATGAGAACTGCACGAAGTTATGGATGGGCATTGTGCTTGATGATACTACTGGTTGGTTGTCATCAGCAACACGATCATAAAGGAAAAACACCGTTGGTAGAAGTCGCGGGAAAGTTCCTTTATGAAGAAGATTTACAGGCTGTTTTGCCTTTGCATCTTTCAGCCGAAGACAGTGTGCTTTTTGCAGAGCATTACATCAAGAACTGGATTAGTGATGTTTTGCTATTCGACAAGGCAGAAGGGAACATTCCGGACAGTGAGAAGGTACGGAACTTAGTGGAGAATTATCGCAAAGCTTTGGTGATGCACACCTATCAGGAAGAGTTGGTGAAACAAAAGCTTGCCGATGAGATAACCCAGCAAGAAATAGATGCGTATTACGAAAAGAACAAGTCGCTGTTTGTGTTGGATTATCCGATTGTGAAAGGACTCTTTATCAAAGTGCCTCTTCAATCGCCCGGTTTGTCGGATGTTCGCAGATGGTATAAAAAGAACACGCAGGATGCCATTGAAAAGTTGGAAAAATACAGCTTGCGCAATGCCGTAACTTACGACTACTTTTACGACCATTGGCGTCCGTTGGATGAAATTGCTGCCATGCTACCGACCAAGTCGGGGGTAGCCGATGGAAAGACTTTCAGCCAGAACCGTAACATTGAATTGAAAGATACGGCTTTTTGTTATTTCCTGCATGTGGAAGAATGGCAAGGCGAAGGAGAGCAAAAGCCGATTGATTTTGCTAATGACGAAATAAAAGAAATATTAATAAACTTGAAGCGGGTGGAATTTATCAATCAAGTGAAAGACGATTTATATCGCCAGGCTTCAGACAAGAACGGAATTATTTACTATTATTTGAATTCAGATGAATAAAATGAAGTGTGCCAAGTTTTTTGCTACTTTGTTTATGTGCTTGTTCTCTGTTCAGATGTGGGGACAGAACAATGTGATAGATGAAGTGGTTTGGGTAGTGGGTGATGAAGCCATTCTCAAGTCGGATGTAGAGAGTGAACGATTGAATGCTCAGTATTATGGAACGAAATTTGATGGCGATCCTTATTGTGTGATTCCTGAACTATTGGCGGTTCAGAAGTTGTATCTTCATCAGGCTGAAATAGACAGTATTGAGGTTTCAGACCAAGACATATTGGCTGAGGTGGAAAGACGTACCAATTGGTTTATAGACCAAACGGGTTCTAAGGAAAAAATGGAGGAATACTATAATAAAACTTCTACTCAGATTCGCGAAATGTTGCGAGAAACCGTCCGTACAGAATATTTGGTAGAGGAAATGAAGAAGAAGATTAAAGGCGATATAAAGATTGTTCCGGCAGATGTACGTCGCTACTTTAAGAATCTTCCGCAAGACAGTATTCCGTATGTTCCTACTCAAGTGGAAGTACAGATTATCACCGTAGAACCGAAAATTCCTCAAGAAGAGATAGAACGCGTGAAGAAAACATTGCGTGATTATACCGAGCGTGTGGAGTCGGGAGAAATATCTTTCTCTTTGTTGGCCAGAATGTATTCGGAAGATCCGGGTTCGGCTCGTCGTGGTGGAGAATATGGTTTCCAGAGCAGAGGACAGTTGGTACCGGAGTTTGCCAATGTGGTGTTTAATATGACAGATCCGAAGAAGATTTCAAAGGTATTTGAAACAGAATATGGTTTCCACATTGCTCAGTTGATTGAAAAGCGAGGCGACCGCGTAAGTTATCGTCATATTTTGTTGAAACCGAAAGTGGAAGAAAAGGAATTGGAAAATGCATTGTTGCATTTGGATTCTGTAGCAGATAACATCCGTCGCGAAGTATATCCGTTTGATGAGGCTGCATTTTATCTTTCACACGATAAAGATACCCGCAACAATCGTGGTTTGATGGTAAACCCCAATACCGGTACAGCACGTTTTGAAATGCAGGACTTGGCACAAGTCTCTCAGGAAGTGGCCAAGACGGTAGAAGGATTGAAGGTCGGTGAGATTTCGGAACCTATCACAATGATAAACAGCAAAGGGAAAGAAATTTGTGCGATTGTGAAGTTGAAAACTCGTATTGAAGGCCATAAAGCCACCATTGCAGAAGACTATCAACGATTGAAGAGTATTGTCTTGGAGAAACTGGGTGAGGAAAAATTGCAGAAGTGGATATTGAACAAGCAGAAGAATACTTATGTGCGTATCAATGAGAATTGGGTAAAATGTGATTTTAAGTATCCAGGATGGATAAGACGATAAGGTAGATGTTGGAAAAGAAATCTGATAATCTTAAAGTAGGCAGGCACAGAATTTGTTTATTAGGCATTCTATGCCTGTTTGCCTTTTGTTTGGTTGCTCAAGTACAGCCAAACAAGAGAGGAAGTACACCCCAACCGGTAAAGAGTAAGGTCTATTTGCTTCATTCGGATGTATTGAAGAAAAGTAAGCAGCATCCGGATCCGGATGCTCAGATATTGGTGGGTAATGTGGCTTTTCGCCATGATAGTATTTACATGTATTGCGATAGTGCCTGCTTCTATGAGAAAACGAACTCGTTAGAGGCTTTCGATAATGTCAAGATGGTGCAAGGAGATACTTTGTTTCTGTATGGAGACTATTTGTTTTATGATGGTAATACGCAGATAGCTCAAGTAAGAAACAATGTACGAATGGAAAATAGAACCACCACATTGACAACCGATAGCTTGAACTATGACAGAATTGAAAACTTGGGCTACTTCTTTGACGGTGGAACCTTGATGGACGAAGAGAATGTGCTGACTTCTGATTGGGGAGAGTACAGTCCGGCTACTAAGATGTCTGTCTTTAATTTTGATGTAAAGTTAGTCAACCCGAAATTTACGTTGACTTCGGATACGTTGCGTTATAATACGCAGAATAAAGTAGCAAGCATTGTAGGACCTTCGGATATTGATAGTGATAGCAATCACATTTATTCGGAATTGGGATTCTATAATACACAGTCTGGGCAGGCAGAACTGTTGAATCGTTCGGTATTGACGAATGAAGGAAAACAACTGACCGGAGATAGTTTGTTCTATGACCGTAATCGTGGATTTGGTGAGGCGTTCTATTGTGTAGAGTTTGTAGACACGTTAAACAAGAACATGTTGAAGGGAGACTATTGTTATTACAACGAACAGACGGAATATGCTTTTGCCACCGACAAGGCGGTTGCGGTGGACTTCTCGCAAGGCGACAGTTTGTTTATGCATGCAGATACGCTTCAACTTTATACGTACTATCTGAATACGGATTCGGTGTTCCGGGAAATGCGGGCCTATCATAAGGTAAGAATGTTTCGGTCGGATGTACAAGGAGTCTGTGATTCATTGGTCTTTTCATCCAAAGACAGTTGTTTGACAATGTATCGTGATCCGGTCCTTTGGAATGGAAAACAACAACTGTTGGGGGAAGAAATCTTGGTGTATATGAATGACAGTACCATTGATTGGGCGCATGTTCATAATCAAGCCTTGTCGGTAGAACAGATTGATTCGGTACATTATAATCAGATTGCAAGTAAAGATATTAAGGCGTACTTTGAAAAAGGGGAAATGCGTCAAATTGATTTCTTGAGTTCTGTCAGATTAGTGTATTATTGGGTGGAAAAAGACAGTACGCTTATGGGGATGAATGTATCCGAATCCAGCGAACTGAATATCTATTTGGAAAATCGCAAGATGAAGAAGATGGTAATGAAACCTAAGACCAATGGCGTTTTTTATCCAATGGACCAGTTGCCGGCGAATAAGATGAAGTTGGAAAACTTTGCTTGGTTTGATTATATACGTCCATTAAACAAAGAAGATATATTTAATTGGCGTGGAAAGAAAGCCGGTCAGGAGTTGAAGAAGAGTGCGCGTGGAACGGCTCCGTTACCTAACAAAAAACTGTTTAATAAAGAAATGAAGGAGTAAAGACTATGGGAATGTTTAAGACAGAAAAGCCTCGTGCTTTCAACCACCAATATATCTACGTGGACGAACGAAAAGAGAAACTCTTGAAGATTGAAGAAAATGCCAAACGGGACTTGGGAATGTTACCTCCCAAAGAAACTACTGCCGAGGAAAGAATTCGTGGTAAATTTGTAGAAGGTACAAAGCACTTGAAGCGTAGAAAAGAAAGTGGCCGTAAACCGTTGACATACGTTACATTGTTGCTCGCAATAGCGGCTTTGTGCTATGTCCTTCATTATTTGGTAACGGGAGAATTGTCTTTTTAATAAGGTAAGTTATGAGTGATGTAATTCGTTTGCTTCCGGATTCTGTGGCTAACCAAATCGCTGCGGGAGAGGTAATACAGCGCCCGGCTTCTGTCATAAAGGAGTTGGTTGAAAATGCTGTGGATGCTGGGGCAAAACATATTGATGTTCAAGTGATAGATGCGGGGAAAACTTCTATCCAGGTCATTGACGACGGAAAAGGAATGTCCGAAACAGACGCAAGACTGGCATTTGAACGTCATGCAACTTCTAAAATACGTGAAGCGGCAGATTTATTTGCACTTCACACAATGGGTTTCCGAGGGGAAGCTTTGGCTTCTATTGCGGCGGTAGCTCAAGTGGAACTGCGCACTTGTTTGGCCGGAGAGGAGTTGGGTACTTCCTTGTGCATATCCGGTTCAAAAGTAGAAAGTCAAGAAGCTATTTCTTGTCCGCAAGGCTGTAATTTTAATGTGAAAAACTTGTTTTTCAATGTGCCGGCTCGTCGGAAATTTCTGAAATCCAATCAGACGGAGTTGAATAATATCTTAACCGAGTTTGAAAGGATTGCTTTGGTAAATCCGGACATTTCTTTTACCTTGCATCATAATGGAACCGAGATGTTGAATTTGCCTGCCATTCAGTTGAGGCAACGTATCATGGGAGTATTTGGAAAGAAGATAAATCAAGAGTTGCTCTCCGTAGAAGTGGATACAACAATGGTGCGCATCTCTGGTTTTGTGGGTAGACCGGATTCTTCCCGTAAGAAAGGGGCTCGTCAGTATTTCTTTGTGAATGGTCGGTATATGCGCCATCCTTATTTTCATAAGGCCATCATGGATGCTTATGAACGGCTGGTTCCAACTGGTGAACAGGTCTCTTATTTTATTTATTTCGAGGTTGATCCTTCCAATATTGATGTGAATATCCACCCGACAAAGACGGAAATCAAGTTTGAAAATGAACAAGCCATCTGGCAGATATTGACAGCGGTTATTAAAGAAACGTTGGGTAAGTTTAATGCGATTCCTTCCATAGACTTTGATGTGGAAGGAAAGCCCGATATTCCTGCATTTGAATCTTCGCCTTATAGCGTAGTACAGCCTCTTCAAGCAGATTATGATCCTAATTATAATCCGTTCAATGTTTCTTCGAGTCCTTCATCGTCTTATTCACGTCCGAAAATGGATGGCTGGGAAGAATTGTATCAAGGGTATGATACTCCCAAACAGCCATTTGTGTATCCCGATGAGGATAATTTTGTAGTGGAAGATACTCCGGAAATGGAGAGTCAACCTTCTTTGTACGATTCAAGCGAAGTACAATCGGTAGTGGAGACTTCGATGCTGTATTATCAGTACAAAGGATGTTATATATTGACTTCGGTAAAATCGGGTTTGATGGTTATAGACCAACAAAGAGCTCATATCCGTATCTTATACGACCGTTACTTGGCACAGATAAAGGCGCAAAAAGGTGCTTCTCAAGGTATGCTTTTCCCGGATATACTCCAGCTGTCCATGTCTGAAGTTCCGGTACTGCAGAGCATTATGGAGGATTTATCTTACTTAGGCTTTGATTTATCGGATTTAGGAGGAGGAAGTTATGCCATTAATGGTATTCCATCGGGTATTGAAGGATTGAATCCTGTTACTTTGGTCAACAATATGGTGCATGCAGCCATTGAGAAAGGTTGTAAGGTAAGAGAAGAAGTACAAGATATGTTGGCTTTAACGCTTGCTAAGGCTTCGGCCATTGTGCCGGGGCAAGTCTTGTCGAATGAAGATATGAGTCTTTTAGTTGATGAACTGTTAACCTCGGTTACACCTAATTATACGCCGGATGGAAAGACGGTACTTTCTGTATTGACTGACGAAGAATTGGAAAAACGATTCAAATAAACGATTTTTTATAATATGAAAGGAAAGGTTGTGTCAAGCGATACAACCTTTTTTATGTTTGTTTACGTTGCTTTTAAGACTTTGTAGGGAGCCTAATTTGTTAAGAATGAGGATGAAGGAATGTTCTGATAGATGTTGTTTATATACCGATAGAGAATGTCTGTTGGAGAACGTTGTCAGCCCTCCTATATTTGCAATAGAAAAAAGAAAAAGAGTAAATAACCCGAAAATAGATTGAATTATGAAAACGTTAGATTATTTGAATTTGAATGAAACAAAAGTGGCAAACGTAGTAACAGCATTGCAACAGTTATTGGCCGACTTCCAGATACATTACACCAACCTTCGTGGCTTCCATTGGGAAATTAAGGGACGTGGTTTCTTTGTTCTTCATGAAAAGTTTGAAAGCATGTACGATGATGCTGCTTCTAAGATTGATGAAATTGCAGAAAGAATCCTTACACTTGGTGGAACTCCGGAAAACAAGTTTAGTGGGTATTTGAAAGTTGCCCGCATCTCAGAGGTGTCTGGTTTCTCAAGCAGTCATGATGCCGTTGAGAATGTATTGGCCACTTATAAGCATCTTATTGTTGAAGAAAGAAAGTTGATTGACTTGGCCAATGAAGCAAACGATGTGGTTACTGCTGATATGTTGACCGGTTATCTGAAAGAACAAGAAAAAATGATTTGGATGCTTGTAGCCTTTAGTACCAGAAGCTGTGAACATAAGTGATTGATATACTTGACTTAACTAATCTCTGTAAGGGTGGCAAGGCGTGATGTCTTGCCATTCTTTTTTGCAAATAAAAACGGGTACGTTTTCCGACATACCCGTTTTTATTACATCTATTTGAGAATTAGTATTCCTGCCAAGACTTGATTTGAATATCCTTTTCATTCATTTCGCAGAAGGCATTGACGAATGCACTTGCCAAACGAGCATTGGTAATCAAAGGAATGTTGTGGTCGATGGCACCACGACGAATCTTGTAACCGTTGGTCAATTCGCGCTTGGTGTGGTTCTTCGGAATGTTTACGATAAGGTCGAACTTATGTTCGGCAATCATCTTCATTACGTTGTTTTCTGCTTCCGGACGTTCATCTGGCCAGAATACCGGAGTGGTATTTACGCCATGAGCATTTAGGAAAGTAGCTGTACCGGCAGTTGCGTAAATCTGATAACCCTTCTTTTGTAACATACGGCTGGATTCGAGCAAGTCTACCTTTGACTTGGCAGCACCCGTTGAGAACATCACAGCTTTCTTTGGAATACTGAAACCTACGGCAATCATGGCGTTCAGCAATGCTTCGTTGAAGTCATCGCCCATACAACCTACTTCACCAGTTGAAGACATGTCTACACCTAATACCGGATCAGCCTTGTGCAAACGAGAGAACGAGAACTGAGAAGCCTTGATACCAATCCAGTCAATGTCAAATGCGCTCTTGTCCGGTTTGCTATATGGAGCATCCAACATGATGCGGGTAGCTGTTTCAATGAAGTTACGCTTCAGAATCTTGGATACGAACGGGAACGAACGAGAAGCGCGGAGGTTACATTCGATAACTTTTACTTCGTTGTTCTTAGCCAGGTACTGGATGTTGAACGGACCGGAGATGTTCAATTCCTTTGCAATGCGACGGCTGATGCGCTTGATGCGACGGGCTGTTTCAAAATAAATCTTCTGAGCCGGGAATACCAATGTAGCGTCACCAGAGTGAACACCGGCAAACTCGATGTGTTCAGAAATAGCATATTCTACCACTTCACCGTTCTGAGCCACAGCGTCGAACTCGATTTCCTTTGTATCACTCATGAACTGAGATACTACTACCGGGAATTCCTTCGATACTTCCTTCGCCATCTGCAAGAATTCCTTCAATTCTTCTTCGTTGTAGCAAACGTTCATGGCGGCACCTGAAAGCACGTAAGAAGGACGAACCAATACCGGATAACCTACTTTAGCCACGAATTCTTCCATGTCTTCAATGCTGGTCAATTCCTTCCAAGCCGGTTGGTCGATGCCGAGCTGGTCGAGCATAGCCGAGAACTTATGACGGTTTTCTGCGCGGTCGATAGAGATAGGAGAAGTACCGAGGATAGGCACAGACTGACGGTGCAACTTCATTGCCAAGTTGTTCGGAATCTGACCACCTACGGAAACAATCACACCGTTCGGTTGTTCAAGGTCGATGACATCGAGTACACGTTCGAATGACAATTCGTCGAAGTACAAACGGTCGCACATATCGTAGTCGGTAGATACGGTTTCTGGGTTGTAGTTAATCATAATAGACTTGTAACCCAACTTGCGAGCTGTCTGAACGGCATTTACTGAACACCAGTCGAACTCTACAGAAGAACCGATACGGTAAGCACCCGAACCGAGAACAACTACTGACTTGTCGTTCTTGTAGTAGTTCACATCGTAGCCCTTCACAGCGTATGTCATGTAAAGGTAGTTGGTCAGTTCAGGATGTTCAGAAGCAACGGTGTTGATACGTTTTACTGCTGGCAATACGCCCAATTCCTTACGGTGCTTACGTACTGCAAGCAATTGGTTTTCCATGTTGCTGCTGTTCTTCAATACGAAGCGGGCAATCTGGAAGTCTGAGAAGCCCAATATCTTTGCCTGGCGAACGACTTCTTCCGGCAGGTCTTCAATTTTATTATAAGTAGCAAGTACGTTCTTATAATCAACGATATTCTTCAACTTGCCCAAGAACCAGGGATCAATCTTGGTAAGTTTGTTGATACGTTCGATGGTGTAACCTTCTTCCAAAGCCGAAGCGATAGAGAAGACACGAAGATCGGTTGGATTTGCCAATTCTTCGTCAAGGTTTTCAAATTTGGTGTGTTCGTTGCCTACGAAGCCATGCATGCCCTGGCCAATCATACGAAGACCTTTCTGGATGACTTCTTCAAACGAACGGCCGATAGACATGATTTCACCTACTGACTTCATGCTTGAACCAATCTGACGAGATACACCGGCAAACTTGGTCAAGTCCCAACGAGGAATCTTACAAATCAAGTAATCCAACTCAGGAGCTTTGTAAGCTGAGTTAGGTGTACCCATTTCGCCAATTTGGTCGAGGGTATAGCCCAATGCAATCTTAGCAGCAACGAAAGCCAACGGATAACCGGTTGCCTTAGAAGCCAAAGCTGAAGAACGGCTCAAACGGGCATTTACTTCGATGACACGATAGTCGTTGGTTTCCGCATTGAACGCATATTGGATGTTACATTCGCCCACGATGCCGAGGTGACGGATACAGTTTACAGAGATTTCTTGCAAGAAAGTAACTTGTTCCTGAGTCAATGAGCAAGTAGGAGCCACTACGATGGATTCGCCGGTATGGATGCCCAGTGGATCGAAGTTCTCCATGCTGGCCACAGTAAAGCAATGGTCGTTTGCATCGCGGATCACTTCAAATTCAATTTCTTTCCAGCCTTTCAATGATTCTTCTACCAAGATTTGCTTGGAGAAAGTGAAGGCACTTTCGGCCAACTTCAAGAAAGTTTCTTCGTCCGGGCAGATACCGCTACCCAAACCACCTAATGCGTAAGCCGAACGAACCATTACAGGGAAGCCCAACTCATGAGCCGCCTTCAGCGCATCTTCCATGCTTTCTACGGCCTGGCTACGCGGAGTCTTCATCGGAATTTCATCCAATTTCTTCACGAACAAGTCGCGGTCTTCGGTGTACATGATGGCTTCTACCGAAGTTCCCAACACTTCTACACCGTATTTCTGAAGAATACCGTTTTGATACAGCTCTGTACCACAATTCAAGGCTGTTTGTCCGCCGAAAGCCAACAAAATGCCGTCCGGTTGTTCTTTCTTGATGATTTCTTCCACGAAGAATGGAGTAACAGGAAGGAAGTAGACCTTGTCTGCAATCCCTTCAGAGGTTTGGATGGTTGCAATGTTCGGATTAACCAACACTGAACTGATTCCTTCTTCACGCAAAGCCTTCAGCGCTTGTGAACCTGAGTAGTCAAACTCACCTGCCTGGCCAATCTTCAGGGCACCTGAACCCAACACCAGGACTTTCTTTAATTCCTTTTTCATTGAATGCTTTTTCTTTATATTGTTTATTTTCTTTTTCCTTACATCCAACCAAGTTTATAAAAAAAATGCGTCCATCCTCCATGAGAGGATAACGCATTTCTATTATATGTTGTCATTCTGTTTGACTTCGGATGGATACATAGTATGATATTTTTATGCAAAGTAACGACTTATTTCTAATATAACAAAACAAAGAAACAAGTTTATTTTCAAGTTTTTCTTCCATTAGCATTTTTATGTGTTTGTTTTGTGGTTTCTCTTTATCTTTTTATCTTTGCCGAATGATTTATATAAGGTAAAGATTTTATTATGGCAGACAACAAGAAAATTATATTGACGGGCGACCGTCCGACCGGTAAATTGCACATCGGTCATTATGTAGGTTCGTTGAAACGCAGAGTGGAACTTCAAAATTCAGGCTTGTACGACAAGACTTTCGTCTTTATCGCCGATGCACAAGCCTTGACCGACAACATCGACAATCCGGAAAAGGTGCGCCAGAATGTCATCGAAGTGGCGTTGGATTATTTGGCTTGCGGGCTTGATCCTGCCAAGTCGACTATCTTCATTCAATCGCAGATTCCGGAGTTGTGCGAACTCTCCTTCTATTATATGGACTTGGTTACAGTAAGCCGCTTGCAACGTAATCCGACTGTAAAGACCGAAATCCAGATGCGTAACTTTGAAACCAGCATCCCGGTAGGCTTCTTTACTTATCCGATTAGTCAGGCTGCCGACATCACCGCTTTCAAGGCAACCACCGTTCCGGCGGGTGAAGACCAGGAGCCGATGATTGAACAGGCACGTGAAATCGTTCGTCGTTTCAACCATATTTATGGAGAAACGTTGGTCGAACCCGAAATCCTTTTGCCAACCAATGCGGTGTGTCTTCGTCTTCCAGGAACTGACGGCAAGGCCAAGATGAGTAAATCACTCGGCAACTGTATTTACCTTTCCGATCCGGCCGATGTGGTGGAAAAGAAAGTGAAGAGCATGTACACAGATCCTACTCATATTAAGGTAAGCGATCCGGGTAAGCTCGAAGGAAATACTGTGTTCACTTATTTGGATGCTTTCAGTCGTCCGGAACACTTTGAACGCTACTTGCCCGAATATCCTAACTTGGACGAACTCAAAGCCCATTATACTCGTGGCGGACTTGGCGATATGAAGGTAAAGAAGTTCTTGGCGGCCATTATGCAGGAAGAACTTACGCCGATTCGCGAACGCCGCAAGGAGTTTGAAAAAGACATCCCGGCCGTTTATGAAATGCTTCGCAAGGGTTGTGAGGTGGCTCGCGAAACAGCAACCGCTACATTGGATGAAGTTCGCAAGGCCATGAAGATTAACTACTTCGATGATATGGACTTGATTGCCGAACAAGCAAAGCGTTTCGCGCAAGAATAAGAGAAGAAATATCACTCAAACAAATGATAGTCAGCCTACTATTGATAAAGACAATCAATGGTAGGCTGATTTTTGTATTCATATAGTTGCTATTCTTTGGCTTTCCATTGGAGTGGTCAGGGTTAACCACTGGAATGGAAAGACTGAACCACCGGAGTGGTTAACCTTGACCACTGGAGTGGAAAACCTCAAAGAACAAAGCCTTTGCCCGGAAGAATCAGTCTGAAAGAGGCCGTTTTTATGCGGTCAATGGGAATTATTTAAAGAAATATGAAGGTTTTTGCAAAAATATTGCCGAAAAGTTTGCAGGTTTCGGAAAAAGCCGTACCTTTGCATCGCTTTTGAAATAAGAGACATCGGGCGTTTAGCTCAGCTGGTTCAGAGCATCTGCCTTACAAGCAGAGGGTCGGCGGTTCGAATCCGTCAACGCCCACAAGATTTTACGAGTCTCTTGAAAAGCGAAAGCATTTCGGGCGTTTAGCTCAGCTGGTTCAGAGCATCTGCCTTACAAGCAGAGGGTCGGCGGTTCGAATCCGTCAACGCCCACCGAAATTTAGATTAACCCTTATGGGCGTTTAGCTCAGCTGGTTCAGAGCATCTGCCTTACAAGCAGAGGGTCGGCGGTTCGAATCCGTCAACGCCCACAACAAGAAAGCCTCGCAATTTGCGGGGCTTTTCTATAATTTCTCATTTGCTCTTCATATTGAAAGTGTCATAAACCTGGCCACCCAGGTCGGTTTTGTATTTCTCGACTCCTCTTGATAAATCCAGGATTCTTACTTGAGTGTCTGTAGAAAGTAGTTTGATGAATTCATGCAGCATGACATATCCTGGAGAATAAAATCTGAATTGTTCGTCAATGGCTAACCGAGGAACAATAATTATGCTCTGGTCGTGTGAGTATAAGCATCCCATATAAGCTGCAATCTTATTGTCGATACGAAGTATAACCGTTATGCTGTTAGGGTTATGATACAAGGATTTAGAATCGTGTTTCAAGAAATTATAAGCTAATTTCTTGATAGGGGTGGTCAAGAATCCTGTGTTTTGATATTTGGTTATTTGTCTTTGGATGTATAAATCCAAGCTTTCTTCTTTTGCTTGTTTGAGTTCTTTTTCTGAACTCTTTATGCAGAAGTTATATTTCCCGAAAATTGAAAGTTCAAAACTGTGGTTGTCTCGTTTGAGGCGATTGTATGCTGTGCGTATGTTTTGGCGTACAGATGGCGATAAGCTTCCAAACCATGTTTCGTAATTTGTGATAGGGATTCGGCAACAACCTCTGGTCTTGATTGTTTGGGCGTGTGTGTCTAAGTAGGCTTTCAATAATGAATCGGCAGGTAGTCTTCTTAAATGCCACTTGTTCCCTAATTTCTGAAATAAGGCTTTTAGACATTCTGTGCGTTCTTCTTCGGTGAGTTTGGGATGATAAAGGAAATCGCTGCTTCCACATCCGCGAATGTCTGCTAACATGCGATAGCTGGAGGCGAGCAGAAGCTTTACCAAAGGTGCAATGAGCAATGTCTCGCCTTTTTCGGATTGGACGCAATAGAATATTGGGAAAGCTCCTCTCCAAATGCCTAATAATCTTACTTGTTTGTATATGTTTGAAATATAATCCAAGTGTAAGAATGGAGAAAGTGAACCCTCCGATTGTTCAAATTCCTTCCATGTCTTTCTTAACGATGGCGATAAAGTATAATAACTTCTGATAATCATCTTGAATGTTCTATTTGTCCGCAAATATAGCAAGTAATTCTTTATTACATCATATATTTGGTAAAATATTTTACGGTTGTCAGCAAGAATTTAAGATTGGATGAAGAAAAAGGGAAATAAAAAGGGAATCACAGCTATGTGATTCCCTTGCTTGGTTGCGGAGGCCCGATTCGAACGAACGACCTTTGGGTTATGAGCCCAACGAGCTACCACTGCTCCACTCCGCGATGTTTGTTTCTTAATTGCGAGTGCAAAGGTACGGCTTTTTTTTGAATCTCCAAATATTTTCTCTACTTTTTTCAATAAAACGACAAAAAATGCTCTTTGTACGGCCAATCCCTTTATGAAATGGGTGAGTGTATTAGCACTTTAAGGAAGTATTTGAAGAATGTTATACATTCCTTATTCATAATTCTTGCTTAATTCTTGTTTGCTATAAAGAAAAAGTGTAATTTTGCACACATATATATACAATGTGCAACAAGTATCTATGGCAGTATCAAAGACAAGAGCTAAATTAGTAGACGTAGCCCGGCAATTATTTGCCAGAAATGGGGTAAACGAAACAACGATGAATGATATAGCGGTCGCTTCCAAGAAGGGACGCCGGACGCTATATACCTATTTCAAGAGTAAGGAAGAGATTTACATGGCGGTGGTAGAATCCGAATTGGAAATGCTTTCTGATGCTTTGGATAAAGTTGCAACGGAGAATATTTCTCCGGATTTGAAGATTCTGAAGATGATTGAAACGCATCTTGACACGATTAAGCTCATCGTGCTAAGAAACGGAACCTTGCGTGCGAGCTTCTTTAGAGATGTATGGCGAGTGGAAAGAGTGCGAAGAGAATTTAATAAGCGCGAAATCAACTTGTTCAGACAAATCCTGATAGAAGGAAAGGAGCAAGGCTTGTTTGATGTCGATAATGTAGACATCTTGGCCGATATTTTGCATTATTGTGTAAAAGGTATAGAAGTTCCCTATATTCGCGGAAAGATAGGCGAAGATTTGGATGACAAAGAAGGCTGGGAATATGTAGCTCGAATTGTTTATGGCGCATTAGGTCATAAAGGTCGGAAAACAGAAGAATAATTAATTTATTACATAAATAATAAGTATTATGGGATTATTAACAGGTAAGACAGCAATTGTAACCGGTGCTGCACGCGGTATTGGTAAGGCAATTGCTTTGAAGTTTGCAGCTGAAGGCGCAAACATCGCATTTACTGACTTGGTTATTGACGAAAACGGTCAGAATACAGAAAAGGAAATCGCAGCTTTGGGTGTGAAGGTTAAAGGTTATGCTTCCAATGCGGCTTCTTTTGAAGATACAGAAAAGGTAGTAAACCAAATCAAAGAAGAATTCGGTTCTATCGACATTTTGGTAAACAATGCCGGTATTACAAAGGACGGTTTGATGATGCGTATGAGTGAAGCTCAATGGGATGCTGTAATTGCGGTGAATTTGAAGTCTGCATTTAACTTTATCCATGCTTGTACTCCGATTATGATGCGCCAAAAGGGTGGTAGTATCATCAACATGGCTTCTGTTGTGGGTGTTCATGGCAATGCAGGTCAGTGTAACTATTCTGCTTCAAAGGCAGGTATGATTGGCTTGGCAAAGTCTATTGCTCAGGAATTGGGCTCTCGCGGCGTTCGTGCTAACGCTATTGCTCCGGGCTTTATCATTACAGATATGACCAACCAGTTGAGTGAAGAAGTGAAGGCTGAATGGGCGAAACGTATTCCTCTTCGTCGTGGTGGTACACCGGAAGATGTAGCCAATATCGCTACTTTCTTGGCATCTGATATGTCTTCATACGTAACTGGTCAGGTGATTCAGGTAGACGGTGGTATGAACATGTAATAGAATGAAAGTTATTTACGAAGATAATCATATCATAGTCGTCAATAAAACTGCTTCGGAGATTGTGCAGGGCGACAAAACGGGCGATGTCCCTTTATCGGAAACGGTAAAGGAATATCTTAAAGAGAAATATGCCAAGCCTGGCAATGTCTTTTTAGGCGTAACTCATCGGCTCGACCGTCCTGTAAGCGGGTTGGTGGTATTTGCCAAAACCAGCAAAGCGCTTTCCCGCTTGAACGACATGTTTCGGTTGGGTGAAGTCAGGAAGACTTATTGGGCGGTGGTCAAGAATCGTCCGAAGGAGCTGGAGGGTGAGTTGACACATTGGTTAGTGCGCAACGAAAAGCAGAACAAATCGTATGCTTACGACAAGGAAGTGCCAAACAGCAAAAAGGCTATCCTTCGTTATAAACTGATAGGCCATTCGCAGAACTATTATCTGTTAGAGGTAGATTTGCAGACAGGCCGTCATCATCAGATACGATGCCAGTTAGCTAAAATGGGTTGCCCTATCAAGGGAGATTTGAAATACGGCTTTCCGCGTTCAAATCCTGATGGAAGTATTTGTCTTCATGCCCGTCGGATAACGTTTATTCATCCGGTGTCAAAAGAAGTGATAGACTTGACGGCTTCCCTTCCAGGTGGAAACTTGTGGAACGGGTTTGATATGGATTAAATCTACGTGTTAACCGAGATACATAAAAAGCTTTGCAGAAAATCGGAAAAGCTCAAAGGGTTTTTCTAATTTCTGCAAAGCTTTTTTATTTGTGGGCTTGAGGCCCTTTATTCTTCCGCTGCTAAAGTATAGCAACTTGTTATCTTGTGGATAAACATGGCATAACTCATGTGCTTATTAAAATACTCTTTGGCTTGCTCGCCAATGCGTGAACATAGTGAAGGGCTTTGGATGAGTTCTTCAAGGGCAGAAGATAGCTCCTCTACAGATTTGGGCGAAACTAAAACCCCGGTTTCTCTTGAAGTGATGTATTCAGGTTGGGCTCCGTTGTTGGTGGCTATGATACATTTGCTGGCTTGCATGAATTCCATTGGAGAAAGAGGGCAAGCCTCCCGTACAATGGAAGGTGCAACTCCTATTGTAGCTTCTTTTATAAGTAATCTTGTCTGATTGGAGAAACCATAAAAAGAGATTCTTTCGGCTATACCAAGACGTTTGGCATGATTAATGAGTTGATTATTATAATCCTTAGGCTTACAAGTGCCAATAAACACCATGTGATAAGGCAAATGCTTGATGGCAGCCAATGCTTCTACTAAAACAGCGCATCCTTTAGAACGACGGACTCTTCCCGTAAAGACGATAAGAGGTGTTTCTTGGGCAATGTTGAAACGTTGTCTTAAGGAGTCTCCTTCTTGCTCATCATAAGTCTCTGGAATGCTATTGTGTATGACGGTCATCTTTTCTTTTGGCATCCAAGTGTTTGCTTCTTCCCACATCTTGCGTGCCAGGTTTGATACAAATATGATTTGATGAAGACTTTTAAATAGGCTTCTGTAAAACCAGTTAACCTTACTTGCCCGAGCAATGTGTCGTGTCAATACAATGCGGACGGCTTGTTTGCTTCGTCTTTTTGCAAGTACGACCATCGGCACAAAGCGGGTGTCATGGATATGGATGACATCTATTTGCTTCTCCTGGATAAATTTGGATAGTTGATTGATGGTAGACCAATCAAGAATTCCGGCAAAACGTAAAGTTGTAAGCTTGACTTTACCTTGTAATCTGTTGGTTATGGCCGGAGTGTTGTAGGCAAAATAGTGGATATGGTTTCCTTGTTTTTCTAAGGCTGTTCCCAAATCCAATATATATTGTTCAGCGCCTCCCCAAACTTTTCCTGAAAATATTTGTATGATATTCATTGTTCAATCGTTATAAGTTCTCGATTTCTTCAATGGAAAGCCCGGTAGCTTGGCTGATGAGTTCTACCGATATACCCATCTTTTTAAGGTTGCACGCGGCTTCAAGTTTTCCTTTCTTTTCTCCTTCTATCAGACCTTTTTCCAATCCCTTTTCCAACCCTTCTTTCAATCCCTTTTCCATTCCTTCTGCTAACCCTGCTTCATGCCCAGTCTTCATGGCGTAAGCATGGGTGTTGACATAGTCGCTAAGGTTCTTCCATTCTTCCTCGTATTGCCAACGTTCTTCTGGAGTCATATTGGCCTTTGAAGCCAACTGTTCCAAACGGTCGAAGACGGCTTTGCGTACCTTGAAAGGCAGTCTATCCAATGTTTCCATATTCTTTAATACATAAATCCAACGTTCAAAATCTGTCTCACACTCGGCTTCCGTTTTGGTGAAGTAGGGAAGCTCTATATAAATCTGCCGCAACTTGTCGCAGAATATCTCTCCTGTCTCCAAGTCG
>JAFTSK010000169.1 GCA_017467385.1 Bacteroidaceae bacterium | reverse complement strand
GCGCAAATGCTAATGGCGGCTAAGTTGGCTTCCATTTCTCCGCTTTCCATCATCGAGTATTTGTATTATCCGATTGGGATTCTCATCATGGCGATGTTTAGTATTCTGGCACGTTGGCCAAAGAAGTATTCGTAAGGATTACTCCACAATATTCGCCACCACACTACCATCAAACAAATGAACGATGCGGTGAGCAAAGGAAGCATCGTGCTTGGAGTGTGTAACCATCACAATGGTGGTTCCTTCCTGATTCAGTTCTGTCAACAAATTCATCACTTCCAAACCGTTCTTGGAGTCAAGATTACCGGTTGGTTCGTCGGCCAAGATGAGTTTAGGCTTCGTGATAACGGCACGAGCAATGGCTACACGTTGCTGCTGACCACCCGAAAGCTGTTGAGGGAAATGTTTGGCTCGATGGCTGATATTCATACGCTTCAGCATGTCGTTCACCATCTGCTTGCGTTCGGCTTTCTTCACCCCGAGATAAGTCAACGGAAGTTCCACGTTTTCGAATACATTCAGTTCGTCGATGAGGTTGAAACTCTGGAACACAAAGCCGATGACACCTTTACGCAAACGGGTACGTTCCTTTTCCTTCATATCAGCTACCTCTGTACCAAGAAGTTTGTAGCTTCCACCGGTGGGATTGTCGAGTAATCCGAGAGTGTTCAACAAGGTAGACTTACCGCATCCCGAAGGCCCCATAATGGCTACAAATTCGCCTTCGCTGACTTCAAGGTTCACTCCATTCAATGCTACGGTTTCTACTTCTTCTGTACGGAATACTTTACTGAGATTTTCAATCTTAATCATAATCGTATGTTTTTTTGTTGTTATTCATTTATCTCCCCCTCTCGAGAGGGGGAAGGGGGTGTGTTATGAACGTAGCGAAAAACATCGCTAAAGACCAAGTGTATGTGTCTCACACACCCCTTAATCCCCTCTCAAGAGGGGAAATCTGTTTATTCACTCTTAATACTAATCACCGGATTTTCATTCGCAATCTTCCAAGTCTTCACTACCACCACGCCGACAATCATCAGCAAAGTTACGAGGGCAACACACATATAATAAGGTATAGTGCTTCCCATAGTCGTAGAGAATTGCGACATCCATTGCTCTCCCACATACCAGGACGAGAAGGTGCCGATGAGTACGGCCGGAAGAGCTGTCCAAAGCACGTCTTTCGCCAACAACTCAATGATGCCTGATGCTTCGGCTCCATTTACTTTGCGGATAGCGATTTCCTTGCTTCGGCGTTGGGTTTCGTCGTTGGTGTAACCTATCAAGCCCATGAGGGTGATGAAGATAATCACGAAAGTAGCAACGATCATGGCGTTGCGAAAGACGCGAACGGAGTTGTAAGAGTTTGCCAATGCTTGCTCCAAGCTTTCAAATTCGATAGTTTGATTCGGGAACGCCTCGCCTGCTTCCTTGTTGAGTTTCTGCAAGTTCTCGGCAAAAGGCTCTTTCAAGCGAAGATGAATCATACCGCTGAACTTCCGTTGATAATGGATGAGGAAAGGTTCATTCTCTTCAAAGAAATTTCCGATTTGAAAGTCCTTGATGATACCCACAATCTTGACTTTTCCTTCTTCGGTTTCAATAGTTTTTCCGATGGCTTCGTCGGCATTCCAACCCCTTTTCATCAGCCATGTCTCGTTGGCAGCCACTTCCCCTCCCTCGCGAGGCACACGTCCTTGCTTCACTTGGATACCCATGATGTCTGTATAATCTTCGTTTAGATAATCATATCTGGTAGAAAACAAACTCTTCCCTTTTTCATCGAACATCAATTCTCCGCTATATCCCCACAATGGAGCATTTTCACGAGCAGAAGTGACGGCTTCCACGTATGGCAATCCTTTGTAGAAACTCTTGACAGGTTGACTTGTATCGTAGTTTTCGCTGTATTGAAATTCCGCCGCTATACGTTCAGGGTTATACCCCATATCCTTGTTCAACACATGATGGAATTGAAACATCACGACAATCATGATGCCACCAATAAAGGCTACCCCAGCAAATTGCACGAAAAGCAATGGTCGTTTCCAACCTTTCTTTCCTTCGGTATATCGCTTGAACACCTGAGTAACAGGGATTTTAGAAAAGATATATCCTGGTAATACCCCACCGATGAGGAACAGCACACTCACCACCGAAAGCGATACCCAAATGCGATCGAGGGCAAAGAGGGATGCCAGTTTGGTAGAGGCCGTATCTTCCACAAAGTCCTGAAAATTAAGGATAAGGAAGCCCATTAAAAGCAAGGAAATCACAATAGTGATACCGGTTTCCAATATGAACATACCAAAGATGGTTCCTTTTTCGGCACCGCTACATTTGTGTACCCCGATAGCTTTGGCACGCCGGCTAAGGGAGGAAATGGAAATCAATACATAGTTCAATGAAGTAATAAAAAGGATGGCACTTGCCAGAATGGTCATGATGGTACTCATTCGCTTTACATCATCGTAATTGCGATAAGTGTCGCGGATGGGACGTATCTCGGCCTCCATATTGAACCCTATATCGGAAGGTATGTCCTGTTGTATAAGAAGATTCACTTGTTTGTTGAGTGCTTCTATGTCCGTTTCGGACATGATTCGAAGATAGCTTGGCCAACTGTCACCCCCTTCCCACGAGTAGTTTCCCCAACCTCTTTTCCAGACAGAAGGCATGGAAATGACAGCTTTAGGGTGTACAGTACTATTGGCAGGAATATCTGCGTATGTACCTCGAACAGTCAGTTGTATTTTCTTATTAAAGCTGATAACCTTTCCTATCGGATTCTCTCCACCGAACATACGGTTAGCCAAATCATCACTCAAGTAAATGACATCCGATTGTTGTAGGTCTTGTATAGGATTCCCGCTAATCACTTCAATACCCATTGTTTGAAAGAAAAGTGAATCGGCCAATATCTTTCGATCGTCGAATTTTACCTCTCCATTGTATAAAGGATTACCTACCAACCAATGGTTTATAGTGGTAGCACTTTCCACTTTATCAGGGAAAGCTTCAAAGATACCTCCTGCCAATTTACCAATACACATTTCCTGCCATTTGAATGTTTCGGCCTTCGTACTGAACCTTATCCATAATTGATAAAGATTTTGGTTGTCCTTGAAGCAAGTATCAAAGCTCTGTTCGTAGGCAACTCTCGAAAAAAGCAGGATACTCATCGTCAGCCCCAACCCGAGGGAGATGATTTTGATGACATTGGAACCTCGTCCATGCATCAGTGTCTGAATGACATAATAAAGCTGTTTCATATATAATATTTGTGTTTATTTGTTTTCGATTAAGCAGGAAGCCGCGTTTCACAACGAAACTTCCTTTTAGATTTTAAATAAGAAACATTACGTAATGTAATGCATCAATCGTTCTTACATATTTCTAAGCAAATATCGTGCCAAACTTTTAATTTGTTGATAATTAAACTTTTGTTTGATTTCAGCATTTTGGAAAGTGTATGATTTTTAGACACCGGTGTCAAGAAATTGGACAATATATGTGATAGTTTCCCCCTTGAAATTTTATCACGAATAGCTTTTTACCCTTTGACCTAAATGAAGAACATTCTTCACTAAGGTTAAAAGCACTCTTCACCCGGGTGAAGAGCTATATTCACTATGGTGAAAAGATAAAAAAATGAAGCAACCAACAAAATAGTTACTTCATTCTTTATCAACAATTCTTGCATTAATCAAAATAGTTGTAAAGCTCCTGAAATGTACGTTCTATCTCTTCAACCAAGTCTGGATATTCTTTCAATTCATTTCGATTGATAAGCATATAAGCACTCTTTTCCATGTTTTCTACATGTTTAAAGATGTTATCGCTGACTTGTGTCGCTACTATCTTATAGTAAACACGATAACGCTTAGTGTTTTCTATACCTTCATTCTCGCAGTTTGCACCAATGAATCCGAACGAAGCACGAGGATTTTCCTTGTAAAGCATGAACATGATATTCATACAAGTATAAATAATCCGTCTTGCTTCAAAGGTGTGGGATAATATCTGATACTTTTTAGGAGAAAGACGATGATTCTTCTGGTAGAATTTTACGGCATACATGTTATGCTCATATCGTTCTACACGTACTATGTAGACAAGATTAGATTTGGTAGACTTGAATCGGTAAATGTCTACATACAAAATCCCCTGTCCACAGTTCTTGGAACGATGGACAAAGGTAAAAGGATAACAATCTTGATTTATCATATCAAATAGGGATAGACCGGAATACGACGTTTTTCTAATTCTTCTTTTGATACGATAGTGAGCTTGAAAGGCTTTTTCACCTCTTTGTTAGTTTCGGTATCCCGCGAGTTTTGCATCTTGTTGTTACCCGTTTTTGTTGTTTCTGTAGTTCCCATAATGATAATTATTTGTTTTTGCTCTGCAAATGTACAAATTTTATTTGCTTTTCCAAGCCTTTCTCTCGGATTTTCAGCACTTTATTTATCCTCCTTCTTAAAAGCTTCCATTTCGGTGTATAAATTTTAGACATTCCGTATGAAGTCTGATGTTTTCTTCTTACTTTTGTTTAAAAAGAAATAAAACGTATGACAAAGCAGAAAACCATCATCATCGTAGACGACAATAAGGGGGTGCTTTCGGCCGTCAAACTGTTGCTGAAAAACAGCTTTGAACGAATCATTACCCTGCCCTCGCCCATCACTTTACCGACGGTGCTTCGACAAGAAGAACCCCAAGTCGTATTGCTTGACATGAACTTTACCGATGCCCTCAATACGGGCAACGAAGGGCTTTATTGGCTCCACGAAATCAAAAAGATACACCCTACCCTTCCCGTTGTACTCTTTACCGCATACGCCGACATCGAGTTGGCTGTACGAGGAATCAAGGAAGGAGCTACCGACTTCATCGTGAAGCCCTGGGACAATGCCCGTTTTATCGAGACGTTGCTCAAGGCTTGTAGTCAGGCTTCAAAAGGTCGGAAGAAGAAAGAAGAACGAACGACCTCGGCCATGTATTGGGGAACAAGTACGGCTATGAGAAACCTCCGGGAGATGGTAAAAAAGGTGGCCGAGACGGATGCTAACGTGCTGATTACCGGCGAAAACGGTACAGGAAAGGAGATGTTGGCTCGGGAGATTCATACGCTTTCCAATCGCTATCGGCACAACATGGTTACGGTGGATATGGGAGCTGTTACAGAGACGCTGTTCGAAAGTGAATTGTTCGGACACAAGAAGGGAGCCTTTACCGATGCCCATGCCGATCGTGCCGGCAAATTTGAAGCGGCCAACGAAGGTACGATTTTCCTGGACGAAATAGGCAATCTGCCTTATCATCTTCAATCCAAGCTACTTACCGTACTCCAAAGCCGTAGTGTGGTGCGAGTGGGAAGTAACGAACCGATCCCCGTTAATATCCGTTTGATATGCGCCACCAACGCCAACTTAGACGAGAAGGTGATGCAGGGAAAGTTTCGCGAAGATTTGCTCTATCGCATCAACACCATCCACCTTGAAATTCCACCTTTACGCGAACGGCGAGAAGACATTATCCCCTTAGCAGAACTGTTCATCGAACGCTTCTCCAAGCAATACGACAAGGGGAAAATGACTCTTTCCGAAACCGCTTGCCGAAAGCTTCAACAACATGCTTGGTATGGAAACATCCGAGAATTGGAACATGCCATCGAGAAAGCGGTCATCATTGGCGAAGGAGGCATCCTGACCGATATGCACTTTCATTTTTCCAAGAAAATACCGATGCAGGAGTCGGCAATGGAAACATTGGAAGACATGGAATTGGTCATGATTCGGAAGGCCATAGACAAGTGTAATGGTAACCTTTCAGCAGTAGCCGCCCAGTTGGGCATTACCCGTCAGACACTTTACAACAAGATGAAGAAACATGGATTGTAACCTAAAGAAATATCTCGACACCTTCTGGGCTCGCTTAGGAATCACTTTGCTCATGGCCGGTATTTGTGTATGGTTGGTTCTACAACATAACTGGCTATGGCTGACTGTGGCTTTACCGTTGTGTATCCTGGCGGTGTGGAGCTTCTATCGGCTCTATACCTTCAACACTCGCAAGGTGGCTTTTCTTCTTGATGCCATTGAGAACAACGATCCGGCCGTACACTTCTACGAACAAGTGGTAGACAAAGATTCGTCGAAAGTGAATGTCATGCTCAACCGTATCGCCCGTATCTTGCAGGGTATCAAACAGGAAACAATTCAGCGGGAAAAATACTACGAGCTTATCATGGACTTTGTAGAAACAGGGATTGTGGTCATCGACGATACAGGAATAGTTGTTCAGAAGAACCAGAAAGCATTACGACTTTTGGGCTTGGAAGTGCTGACACATGTAAAGCAACTCAACCGAGTTTCGGACACTTTGAAAGAAGTGTTTCTACAAGCTCTCCCCGGACAGAAGTTGCAAGTGGAATGTCGGACAGAAAGCGGTGTGAACTACCTTTTGATGCGTGTGTCGGGTATTACCATCCAAGAAAAACCTCTGCGTATCATTGCTTTAAATGACATCAACCACGAACTCGACGAACGTGAAATAGATGCTTGGATTCGACTGACAAAGGTACTGACACACGAAATGATGAACTCGCTAACTCCAGTAACATCGCTAAGCGAAACATTACTAAACCTACCGGCAGCCCAAGCCGACGAAGAGTTGCATCAAGGTTTGGAAACCATCCACACCACCGGTAAAGGGTTGGTCAATTTTGTGATGTCTTACCGCAAACTTACCCGCCTTCCCTCCCCCGAGCCTTCATTGTTCTATGTTCGCCCTTTCTTGGAACGTATGGTACAGTTGGCCAAACATCAACACCCCAACACCTCCATTCGGTTTGTACTAACCGATTCATCGGAAGACTTAATCGTCTTTGCCGACGAGAACCTCATGACACAAGTTGTAACCAATCTCCTAAAAAACGCCGTACAAGCCATAGGTAAAGCCCCTAACGGCGAAATTCGTCTTTGCACCTATTGTGATGAACAGGAAAGCGTACACATCGAAATCTCCAACAACGGTCCTAAAATCTCTCCCGAATTGGCCGAACAGATATTCGTACCTTTCTTCACGACCAAAGAGGACGGAAGTGGTATCGGCCTCAGCCTTAGCAAACAAATCATGCG
>JAFTSK010000168.1 GCA_017467385.1 Bacteroidaceae bacterium | reverse complement strand
CGCCTTGCAGCAAATCGTTTAAGAACTCAATGAGTATGTCTTTCGACACGTCTCTACCGAAAATGTGTTTGAATCCCCAATCGGTGAAGGGATTGATAAATGCTCCCATGTAGTCGTTTGCATTTTGTTTGTTTAACAATCATTTTTAAGAGACTGTTTGGATTTTCCCAATTCCCCTCTCAAGAGGGGAGATAATCATTTCAAAACAGCTTCTAATTCTCGTTCTGCAAAGAAAGGATTATTTCTTGAGATTTGCAAACGTGAACTTATAAAAACACTCTTTATCGAACATAGCCGGAAACCGTTTGTTATTATGAGACTTTTGTCTTCAATAATTACTAAACGAATTAAGCTATGTTGAAACGAATAAGAATTCTTAGTTTGGTGCTGTCTCTCGGAATGGCAGAGATGGCAAATGCAAGTTTCCAACCTGATGCTTCGTTCGTTCACTCTCCTCAACAAACCGGTGCATGTACCGGTACAGTCAAGGATAGTAACGGAGAAAGCATTATTGGGGCTACGGTTATTGTGAAAGGTACTTCCAACGGAACCATTACCGGCATGGATGGAGAATTTACACTCAATGACGTAAAACTCGGCGACATTATTCACATCTCGTTTGTAGGATACCAGTCGGTTGATACTACCTGGGATGGGAAGCCGATTAACGTTGTTCTGAAGGATGATTCTCAAGAGTTGGATGAGGTCGTGGTAACAGCTCTTGGTATTAAACGACAATCCAGAGCACTGGGATATTCCACTACTCAGGTTGGGGGAGAAGATTTTACGTTAGCGCGTGATCCGAATGTGGGTAATGCACTCTCGGGTAAGGTTGCCGGTGTGAGTGTGGCAGGGAACGCAACAGGTTCCGGTGGTTCTTCTCGCGTGGTTATTCGAGGAAATGCTTCGTTGACCGGTAATAATATGCCGCTGTATGTGGTGGATGGTGTACCTTTCGATAACTCTAATCAAGGTTCTGCCGGAACATGGGGCGGTATTGATATGGGAGACGGGTTGAATAACATTAATCCCGATGACATTGAAAGCATTCAAGTCTTGAAAGGTGCGGCAGCTTCGGCTTTGTACGGTTATCGTGGGGGAAACGGGGCTATCCTTATTACAACAAAAAGTGGAAAAAAGGGAAAACCCATCAGTGTGGAGTTTAATAATAACTTGACTTTCAATACGATTTATGACCAACGAGATTTCCAGCAAATCTTCGGACAAGGTACTAATGGTAAAAGACCGATGGATATGCAAGCGGCAAAAGACTCCGAGACCTCCAACTGGGGCGAGTATATGGATGGAGGTGAGGCGGTTAACTTCTTAGGAAATATTTATAAATATCAATACCGGGATAATTGGTCTAAATTCTATCGGACAGGGGTTAGTAATTCCACTTCTTTGTCGCTTAGTGGAGCCAATGAGAATTTGACTTATCGTGTAGGGATTACCAATATGATTGAGAAAGGTATTCTGCCTAATTCCGGTAATCGCCAACAAAGTATCAATTTGAATACCACTTACGACATTACACCTAAGTTGCATTTTACCATTAATGCCAATTATGTGTTTGAGAAGTTCAACGGCCGTTCCAACTTGTCGGACGGAAACGGTAATACCAATGCGGTCTTGTTATATTTAGCCAATTCTTTCGATGTTCGTTGGTTGAAGAATGGAGGAACCGGTACTGATTGGGGAACCAATATAGATGGTTCTGAAATGATTCCGGGGGATAATATCTATTTCAATAACCCGTACTGGTTACAATACCGAAAAACGAATCGTGCCAATAAAAACCGTTTGACCGGTGCCATGACCTTGAAATGGGATATTACAGATTGGTTGTATGCCCAAGTAGCTATTCAACGTGATGGCTTCAACTTGGAGTTTAAGCAGGTTCAACCCACCGGAGCAGCAGCCGATCCGGGAGGATTTATGACCGAATATGAAAAGAACTATTATGAAATGAATACAAACTTCTTGATTGGTTTTGACAAGACCTTTATGGAGGATTGGACTGTCGGTGCTACCTTTGGAGGAAACCAGCAACGGAATGTCAGCAAGCAATATACTCCTTCCAATGGAGGACGTCCGTTCATCGTAGATGGATTGTGGTCGGTTAATAACCTTTCCGAGAAACGTGCGGAAAAAGCCTATTCCGAATATAAAGTCAATTCCTTTTATGGAACATTGGATTTAGGCTGGAAGAATCAGGTATTCTTGAACTTTACGGCTCGTAATGACTGGTTCTCTACACTATCTCCGAACAATAACAGCTATTTCTATCCTTCTGTTACTGCATCCTGGATATTTACGGATACCTTTGCTGATGTCCTTCCCGATTGGCTTAATTTCGGTAAGCTTCGAGCTTCTTGGGCAGCGGCTTCCAACGGTACATCGGCTTATCAAAACCTGTTGCTCTATCAGGTGTTAGATTATAAAGTGGACGGACAAAGTACAGTTACTGTTCAGAATAGCAATTTCCCTAATCCGGACTTAAAGCCCGTTAAGATCTCGGAACAAGAAATAGGCTTGAACCTGTCGTTCTTCCGAAACAGATTGAACTTTGATATGGCTTATTATGTCAAACATACCAGGGATGACATTGCAGTTGTTTCTACTTCCGGTACTTCCGGGTTTGGAGCCAAGATTATGAATGTTGGTAAAATACGGAATCAAGGGTTTGAATTCATGGTAGATGCGGTTCCTGTACAAACCAAAGACTTTATGTGGAATACCACATTGAATATGGCATACAACGACTCCAAAGTGAAATATTTGGGAGAAGGAGTAGACCGATTGGCCATAGATGGGGCAACGTCTCGTTTAGGAAATGTGTCGGTTCAGAATGTGGTCGGTTCCTCTTACGGAGAATTGATAGGTTACAAGTATCTGAGAGACGAGCAAGGTAACAAAGTGTTTGTGGATGGAGTGGCACAGAACTCAGGAAAGCTGGAGAGCTTGGGTAATGGCGTGTATAAACTTACCGGTGGTTGGCACAATGCACTAACTTATAAGGACTTTAGTCTTTCCTTCTTGGTGGACTTTAAGTTTGGTGCTAAGTTGTTCTCCGGAACCAACTTTACGGCTTATTCTTCCGGTTTACATAAAAACACGTTACCCGGTCGAACCAAAGAAGCTCCTAATGGCATCGTGGTTGGAAAAGGAGTGATGTGGGATGAGGCAACCAATACATACGTGCCGAATACTGTAGACGTGGAGGCTTCCACCTATTATGGTAAAATCACAGAAAATAATATTGCCGAAGAGTTTGTGTATGATGCAAGTTTTATCAAACTGCGTGAGATTTCATTGGGATACAATTTCCCTAAGAGCATCTTGTCCAAACTGAAGGTTGTCAAAGGTATGAATGTGTCCTTAGTGGCTCGCAATCTTTGGACAATCTTGAAACATACGGACAACATTGATCCAGAATCGGCCTATAATACTTCCAATGGGCAAGGACTGGAATTGAATGGTTATCCGTCTACTCGAAACATCGGCTTTAATGTAAATATTAAATTCTAACCTTTAAGATTGTAAGTATGAAAAGACAACTTAAATACATAGCAGTTATGCTATCACTTCCTCTTTGGATGAGCAGTTGCGGCGACTTTGGAGATACGAATATTGATCCAGAGCATCTCAACGAAGGAAATGTACCTTATGCAATGGTCTTTACCAATGCACAACACCAAGCACTCGGTTCCGACTGGGATGTTTGGCGTACCGGAGTGATTTATGCCTCCCAATGGAATCAGCATATTGCAGCCGGAGGATGGTATTGGAGTTATGGACTGAACAGTTATTCCGGTAGTTATTCATCGGCCTATTGGGACGCACTCTATTCCGGTTCTCGCGGAGCTGTTCGCGATATCACGACGGTCATGGATACTTGGAAAGACCAACCGGGCATGGAACAAAACTATCAGATAGCTCGAATCATGCGGGTATATATCATGCATCGTATGACCGATTTATATGGAGATGTTCCTTATGCAGAGGCCGGAAGACCGCAGACTTATTCGTATCCGAAGTATGATGCCCAACGGGATATTTATCTTGATATGTTGAACGAACTGGAAGAGGCACAAGCCAATCTGGGTAGTGGAACAGCTTCCCTCGGAAAGCAAGATTTGTTCTTTGAAGGGAATGTGGACGGTTGGAGGAAGTTTGCCAATTCCTTGATGCTACGTTTGGGAATGCGTCTCAGTAAAGTGGAACCGGAAACTGCAAAGGTTTGGGTAGCAAAGGCCGTAGCCAATGGGCCGATTGTGGACGTTGCAGATAATTGTTATCTGCTTCATACCGGAGGAAGTGTTACCGATGATTCGGCCGCACCATACGCTAAGGTCTTTGTACAATCCGATCCGGGTATTGCTTTCATCAACAAGACCTTTTACGATATTTTGGCCGAAACCTCAGACCCTCGTATCCCTTTGATTATGTGTGTGGTCAGTGATTATCCAACGGCTGCATATACAAACGCAAACTTTAATTACGGTGATAGCAATCCTGAAATACAGCAAGGCTTACCCGGCTGTTATTCGATGGGGCCTACCTCTGATTATTTCATCGGACTCTACTATCCGGAGTTTGCCGGCAATGACGCACTCTTCAATGAAAATAGTGAACAGTTCTATAAGAGACACTATTCACAACCCAACCGATATACTTACGGAGATCCGGAAGGGATAACATTTGTTGCCACAGCTGCACAGACCAATTTGCTCATGGCCGAAGCTGCTTATCGAGGTTGGATTAGCGGTTCACCCCAAAGCTATTACGATGCAGGAGTGAGGGCGGCCATGCTTCAATTCTCCCAATTCCCTAACGGCAGACGGTTGTACAATGAGTATCTGACGGAAGAAGCCATCGGTAACTACCTGGCTGCAAATCCTTACAATGCGGCGGAAGGGTTGAAGCAAATCAATACCCAATATTGGATTACTTGTTTCTGCGATGAGTATGAGACCTTTTCCAACTGGAGACGTTCAGGTTATCCGGAGTTGACCTATCCGAACCTTTATCTGAATCCGATTCCGGGTGTAAATCATAACCTGTCAAGACGCTTTACTTATCCGGATACAGAATCACAAATCAATACCGCAAATTATGAGGAAGCGGTTGGTAAATTGAGCAAAGGAAACTCATTTGAGTCCAGAGTATGGTGGGATAGTGTTGATTGAACTTGCAGGTTGTGGTTGCTTTAGAGCAATTCAGAGGTGAATAAAGATGAAACCGCCTGTCATTGAAACCTAATTGGTCAATGGCAGGCGGTTTATGTTACTTTGGAAAAGGATTCGTTATTCTTCTTCCATCTTGAAGCTTTTCAGCATTCTTTCAACGACCTTGTCTTCTGTTCGATTATAGATGACAGAAACGTAGAACACACTCCCCGCGTCCTTTGTCATCAAACAAGCGTAATAGCAAGGATCTTCTTCGACCACACCTTTCAAATAAATGCCATGAAACTGTGTCAGATCTAAGGACACGACTTCAGACTGTTTCTGCACACCGTCGTCATCAGCCAAACCCTTCAGTAGTTCACTGAGGTCTTCCTTCTTCATATCATCAGAGTCCAACGAATGGATGGTAATATAAAAACGACTGTTGTTTAGTAGGAATGTATCTTCCGTATCCTCTTCTACTAAAATCCCTTTTGGAGCTTCAAATGTCAAGCCGTATGCTGTCCAAATGGTAGGAACCAATGCTTGGGCGTTGGTGATTAAGCACAAGCAAACGGCTGTCAGAAATAAAAAGAATCTTTTCATTTTCATATACGTTTTATTTGTTCTTTTCGCGGATTTCCACGCGACGAATCTTACCACTAATTGTTTTGGGAAGTTCGTCTACAAACTCAATCACACGTGGATATTTATAAGGAGCCGTAACCTTCTTTACATGGTCTTGCAATTCCTTAATCAATTCCGCACCTTCCTTGCCCTTATAGTCTTTGGAAAGGATGATGGTAGCCTTTACCACTTGTCCACGAATTTCATCGGGTACACCTGTAATGGCACATTCTACGACTGCCGGATGAGTCATCAACGCACTTTCCACTTCAAACGGGCCGATACGGTAGCCGGAACTCTTGATTACATCATCGGCACGACCAACGAACCAATAATAACCGTCTTCATCACGCCAAGCCACATCGCCGGTGTAATATACATCATCGTGCCATGCGTCATCGGTACGTTCTTCATCGCGGTAATATCCCTTGAACAAGCCAAGCGGTTTGCCATTGTGGGTACGGATAACAATCTGAGCTTGTTCTCCATCTTCTGCCGGACGACCGTCAGGGGTGAGCAAGTCGATTTCATATTGTGGATTAGGTACACCCATACTTCCTGGCTTCGGCTGCATCCAGGGGAATGTTCCTAATGTCATGGTTGTTTCTGTCTGTCCGAAACCTTCCATCAAGCGAATACCCGTAATCTTGAGGAAAGTTTCATATACCGAATAATTCAAGGCTTCACCCGCTGTCGTACAGTATTCCAATGAAGAAAGGTCATACTTGCTGATGTCTTCCTTTATCAAGAAACGGTAGATGGTAGGAGGGGCGCAAAGAGAAGTAATCTTGCTATCTTGAATCTTTTGCAATATATCGGCCGGAGTAAACTTCTCATGGTCATATACAAAAATATTCGCACCGGCAATCATCTGTCCGTAAAGCTTTCCCCAGGCAGCTTTTCCCCAACCGGTGTCGGCAATGGTCAGATGCAAGCTGTTTTCATGTAAGTTATGCCAGAAAGAGCCGGTCGTGATATGCCCCAACGGATAAGTAAAGTCATGAGCAACCATCTTTGGCTCGCCGGTTGTACCGCTGGTAAAGTACATCAACATAATGTCTTCGTTTGTATTCGACTGTTCAGGCTTCACAAACGGAGCCGCTTCTACAATGCCTTCCTGGAAGCTCTTGAATCCTTCCGGAATAATAGGACCGATACTTACCACATGCTGCAAAGTAGGACAACAAGGCATTGCTTCAAGAATGTGGTCTGTTATTACCTTTTCTCCTGCACAGACAATCATCTTGATGTCGGCTGCATTGCAACGATACACAATGTCTTTCTTGGTTAGCAAGTGAGTCGCAGGGATAACGACAGCACCCAACTTATGCAAAGCGATGGTACTAAACCAGAATTCGATACGACGCTTCAAAATCAGCATGACCATATCGCCACGACCGATACCCAATCTTTGGAAATAAGAAGCGGTGGCATCTGTCTTTTCTTTCAGCTCGGCGTATGTGTATTGATGAGAAGCACCCTGGTCGTTAGTCCAAAGAATGGCATTCTTGTTCGGTTGTTCAGCCGCCCATGCGTCCACAATGTCGTATCCAAAATTAAAATTCTCGGGAACTTCAATCTTCAGGTTCTTTATAAAGTCCTCTTGCGAGGTAAATGTTGTTCGTTTGACAAATCTTTCTATCATAAAACTTTCCCTCCTTTCTTACATGATTATAGCCAAAAATTTTACGGTCTTTCCGTCTAAGGCTTGCATACCGTGCGGCTTGGAAGAGTCGAAATACAAACTGTCTCCTTCGTTCAGAATAATATCCTTGCCGTCTATGTTAAGTAGTAAACGTCCTTCCATGACCATGTTGAATTCCTGGCCTTCATGCGAATTGAGATGCATGGGAGTTCCTTCGGGTTTAGGTTCTACTGTTACAATGAACGGATCGGCCATGCGGCGGCGGAATCCGGATGCTAAAGCTTCGTATTTGTAAGCCTTTGTGCGTTCAACCGATACGCCGGCATCTTTACGAGTTAAGAAATAGGCATTCATTTTCGGTTCTTCGCCAAACATCAGCACATCCAATGAAACCTCATACTTACGTGCAATCTGTTGCAAAGCACTTACGGAAATGTCTTTGTCTCCACTTTCCATTTCCAAATAAGATTCCACAGACAGTTGACAACTTTCGGCCACTTGTTCCGGAGTCAAATCGAGTACGTCACGCAGGCCGCGTAAGCGTTCTGCTATTTGCTTTATTTGCTCATTCATAGTTCTCTATTTATAATTTGTTGCAAAAATATACATTTTTGCTAAAGGAGGGAAATATATCAACAAAATAATATGAATCCCTTATTTAATACAACTCATTTTCATTGCTTTGATGATAGCAGAAGAGAATCCCTCGTGTTCCAGTTCATTGATTCCTCGAATCGTAATTCCTCCCGGGGTGGTTATTTATCTATTTCCACAGATGGATGTGTATCGTTGTTCAGAATAAGCGAAGCTGCTCCTTTGACAGATTGTGCTACTATGCGTTGAGCATCTTTGGGATATATTCCTAATTCTATACCAGCTTGCATGGCCGCCTGAATATATTTCAATACGTATGCAATACCACAGGAGGTTAGGGCAGTAGTTGCGGCTATTTGTTTCTCGGGAATTAGCATCGCCAATCCCATCTCATTGAAAATATCAAGCATGAATCGTTCTTGTTCTTTCGTTGCGTGATGACTGGCTATGAGAGTCATGCTTTCTAATTGTGAAATAGCTGTATTAGGGATGATGCGGAAAGTAGTCATTGGCTTCCCAACCCACTCTTCTAATTGCGCGAATGATATTCCTGCGGTAACAGATATTAGCATTTGTTTTTGACCGTCAAGTGATAAGGTCTTGACTACTTGTTCGATTAGCCAGGGTTTTACAGCCAGTAAAACAATATCAGCTCCTTTGATTGCTTCTTCATTATGGTTGGTTATCTGTATGGCAGGAAACTCCCTTTTTAAAGCATCAAGTTTGGCATTGCTTGGATTGGCTACACAAATATCTTTTGTGTCAATGATACTTCCTTTGGCTAATCCTCGTGCAATGGCTCCACCCATGTTACCGGCTCCTATGATTGCTATTTTCATCTTTCGCAAGTTTATTATTAATTATTTTATTTTCAGTTCACTTGAACGGTCTGTGTATAATATTCCATTTAAGTGATCTACTTCGTGTTGGAAAATAACAGCTGTAAAGCCTTTCACCGTATCGTTATGGATTTCAAATGTTTTTTCATCGTTATAACTAATGACCAACCAACTGCTTCGTTCCACTTTTCCTTGTTTTCCGGGAACAGACAAGCAACCTTCCCAGCCTTCCCGCTTTTCATCAGACAAATAAACAAAGGTAGGATTAATATACAACTCAAAAGGAGTTCCTTCTTTATCAAAACGTTGGACGGCAACCAACCTACGAGAGATGCCTACTTGCGGTGCAGCAATGCCCACTCCTTCATTTTCAGGATTATTGACCGTCAATAGCATCTGTTGCTTCAACTTTACAAACAAAGAATCTTTCACATCCTCATGGCTTAAGGATTGACATTCCTTGCGAAGAAACAGAGAATCGTTTGTCTCATCTACCACACAAAGAGGCATGATTTGATTGGAATATGTTTCTATTAACTGCTGTTCTTCAACCGTCCAAGTGCCTTTCTTTTGACAACTTGTTACTCCTATCAGAAAAACAACGGTCAAGAGTAATGTTATGATTACTCTTGACCTACTATTGGGTTTACTATTCATAGTTAGCTTAATGTTTCTTTAAACCGTTTCAAGAATTCTTTAGCTTCTTCCATGCTCAAACAGAGAGGAGGCAAAAGACGGATTACATTGGTTCCGCTTACACCGGTAAATACCTTCTGCTCGAAAAGTAACTTGCGGCGGATGTCTTTGATGGGTTGTTCAAATTCCATCCCAATCATCAACCCTTGTCCGCGTACTTCCTTAATTTGTGGAAACTTCTTTAGTTCATCAAGTAAATAAGCACCTACTTTTGCCGCATTTTCGACCAATTTGTCTTGTTTTATTACATCAAGCACAGCAATGGCGGCCGAGCAAGCCAAATGATTACCTCCAAAAGTGGTTCCTAATTGACCATATTCCGGAGTAAATTTCGGACTGATTAGTACGCCACCCATTGGGAAACCGTTACCGATACCTTTGGCCATTGTTATGATGTCCGGACGAATACCAGTATGCTGATGAGCAAAGAACTTACCCGAACGACCATAACCGCATTGAATTTCATCACAAATCAAGACGGTATTATACTTATCGCAGGCAGCACGCAATCCTTGCATGAACTCCGGAGTAACCAAACGGATACCACCCACTCCTTGAATACATTCTATGATTACTGCACAGACATCGCCTTTGGCCAATTCCTTTTCCCAGGCCGGAAGATCGTTGATTGGGAGATAGGTTACATGTCCGTTGGCATTGATAGGTGCAATGATTTTAGGGTTATGAGTAACTTCTACTGCTAATGAGGTTCGACCATGAAATGCTTTCTCTACCGAGAGTATTCGAGTACGTCCGTTGTAGAAAGAAGCAAGCTTCAACGCATTTTCATTGGCTTCGGCTCCGCTATTAATCAAAAAGAGTTGGTAGTCATCGTAACCGGACTGTTCGCCCAAACGATTGGCTACCTCTTGTTGCAACTTATTGATAACGGAGTTGGAATAGAATCCCAACTGTGCCACTTGATTGCTAATCATTTCCACGTAATGAGGATGTGCATGACCGATGGAAATTACGGCATGACCACCATATAAGTCAAGGTATTCCTGACCTTTGTCATCCCAAACATGGCAACCTTTTCCCTTGACAATGTTTATGTCAAATAAAGGATATACATCGTATAAATTCATAATTGTACAAATTAAAATGCACTTGGTTTAAGTCTCAAACCGACGGTTTCTTCCAAATTGAACATCAAGTTCATGTTGTGTACGGCCTGACCACTGGCACCCTTCAACAAATTGTCAATGCAAGAAATGATAAGCAACTTGTCTCCATGCTTTTCTAAATGAAGGAGACATTTGTTCGTATTTACCACTTGCTTTAGGTCGATGTTCTTGTCTACGATGTGTACGAATGAATCTTTGGCGTAATATTCTTCGTACATTTTGACTAATTCATTCAACTCTACTTTGCATTTTACGACAAGAGTGGCAAAGATGCCGCGAGGAAAGTCTCCCCGGTAAGGAATAAAATCTATCTCAGCATTGAAACTGTTTTGCAACTGTTTTAATGATTGTTTGATTTCGGGTACATGCTGATGGCTGAACGGCTTGTAAATGCTCATGTTGTTGTTGCGCCAGCTGAAATGGCTGGTAGCCCCCGGCTTGACACCGGCTCCTGTACTACCTGTAATGGCGTTGACCATGACATCATCGTTCAATAAAAGGTTCTTTGCCAATGGTAACAACCCCAATTGGATACAAGTTGCGAAACAACCCGGATTAGCCACATGCTTGCTATGACAAATGGTACGACGATTCAACTCAGGCAAGCCATAAACGAAATCATGGTCATCATTCTTGATACGATAATCCATGCTGAGGTCGATAATCTTCAAGTCTTCCGGTACATTGTGGCTATCCATGAACTTCTTGGTGTCGCCATGAGCCGTACAGAAGAAAAGTACGTCGATTTCATCTAATGGAAGCTCGTCGGTAAATACCAAGTCGGTTTCACCATACAAGCCTTCGTGAACGTCGGTAATCTTATTGCCGGCGTTACTGCTACTATTGATAAACTTTATTTCTACTTCAGGGTGGTTGATGAGCAGACGAATCAATTCGCCTGCTGTATAACCTGCCCCACCGATAATTCCTGCTTTAATCATTGACCTTTCAAAAATCTGTTAGGTTCTTCGGGTATGAAGAACGTTAATATAAAATACAGCAATACTCCCAAAAATCCTGCTGTAAAAATGGAAATCAACACATAACCGATACGTACCGAGTTAACACTTAAACCGAAATAATTAGCAATACCTGCACATATTCCAGCCAAGATTCTGCCTGTACGTGGACGGGTGAGTTTCTTTTTTCCTTCCATAATTAGATATTTTCTTTTTCGTCCTTATGGTTTGCATAATAAGCACGTAAGGCCGTAGAAGTAACCTTAATAAAGCCTTTGGCATCTTCGGCTGTCCAGCCCTTCTGCATTTCACCATATTCTCCGAACTTGTTCTTTACGAGGTCATCTTTCGATTCTACACCTACGGTTGAGAACGACAAAGGACGAAGTTCGAGGATAGCTGTACCGTTGACGTTACGTTGACTTTCCTGCAACATGGCTTCAATATCACGCATGACCGGTTCGAGATACTGGCTTTCGTGGAGGAACATACCATACCAGTTAGCTACCTGGTCTTTCCAATATTGTTGCCATTTACTCAATGTGTATTTTTCCAAGAAACGGTGTGCGCCGATAATCAACATCGGAGCTGCTGCTTCAAAACCTACACGACCTTTGATTCCAATGATAGTATCACCCACGTGCATATCACGACCGATGCCGTATGCCGCACCGATTTCTTCTACCTTTTGGATAGCTTTGATAGGATCATCGAATTGTTCATCGTTTACAGCCTTCAATTCCCCTTTTTCAAAAGTAAGGCGAAGTTGTTCGCTACCTTCTTTGGTGCAGTGCTTCAAGTAAGCTGTTTCCGGCAATCCTTGTGCAGAATCGAGGATTTCACCACCACAAATAGAAGTTCCCCAAATACCTACATTATATGAATACTTCAGCTTGGTAAAGTCGGCGGTGAAGCCGTTAGCATTCAGATAGTCGATTTCTTCTTGGCGGCTCAACGCCATGTCGCGAGTCAAAGTAATGATTTCCACTCCCGGAGCCAACACCAAGAAAGTCATGTCGAAACGAATCTGGTCGTTACCTGCACCGGTTGAACCATGAGCAATGGCATCTGCACCGATTTCATTGGCATAACGGGCAATGGCCAATGCCTGGAAGATACGTTCAGAGCTTACAGAGATAGGGTAGGTGCCGTTACGGAGTACGTTACCGAATACCATATACTTCAAACTCTTTTCGTAATATTCTTGGGTAACGTCAAGGGTTACATACTTTACGGCTCCCAATTTATAAGCGTTCTCTTCGTTAGTCTTTAGCTGTTCTGCGCTGAATCCGCCGGTGTTGGCACAAGCCGCATATACATCATAACCTTTTTCCTTAGCCAAATACATTACAGTGTAGGAGGTATCCAAACCACCACTAAAGGCAACTACTACCTTTTTCTTCTTATTGTCTTCCATATCTATCTATTTCTTAATTGTTCATTTAAATCGTATCTTCTTCATGCTTGGCCGGATCGTATAGCATAGCTGTACAGATACAGAACTTACGGTTCTTGGCCACTAAAATGTCGTGGTTGGTACAACCTTCACAGCCTTTCCAGAAAGCATCATCGTCGGTCAGCTCGTTGAAAGTTACAGGAACATACCCCAATTCGGTGTTCATCTTCATGACGGCCGCACCACTGGTCAAACTGAAGAGTTTGGCTTTCGGCCAACGCAAACGTGCCAGACGGAAAGAAGCCGCTTTGATTCGCTTTGACAAGCCTAATCCGCGATAGTTAGGGTGTACAATCAATCCCGAAGTAGCCACATATTGTCTGTTGCCCCACGATTCAATGTATGTGAATCCGGAAAAGGTTTCGCCGTCCAAAGCGATGATGGCCTTGCCTTCCTTGATTTTTGTTGCCAAATACTCATGAGTACGTTCTGCGATACCTGTGCCACGTACTTTGGCAGCTTCTCTGATAGTATCCAAAATCTTATCAACGTAAATTTCATGTGAGGCATCAGCTACCATCACATCAATTTGTTTAGCATCCATTTTCTTATTCTTATATATAATTATTGTATATTCGGTATAACAAGTGCCAAAGCACTCTTCAATTCGGTGCGTGTACAACCTTCTCGCATCACGAGCATAATCGTGTCGTCTCCGGCAATCGTACCTAAGATTTCATCAAAATCCTTGCTGTCAATGTCGTAGGCCAGGCTACTGGCATAGCCCGGACGGGTTTTAATGACGGCTATATTGGCCGAAAACTCGATGGATATGAATCCGTTGTATCTCATCAACTCGTGTACGGAATGTGGCTCCGTCATGCGCTTGTACATTGTGTTGTTGGGTAAAACATACACGTAGTTGCCATTCATGCTGGCCGCTTTAGCTACCTTCAGTTGTTTCAAGTCTCGCGAGAGGGTGGCTTGGGTGAGGACATAGCCTTCTTTGGATAATTCTTGCAATAGTTCATCCTGGCTACCTATTTCCTTGCTTGAGATGATAAGCTTTATAGCATCAAGTCTACTGTTTTTACTCTTCATGTTTGTATATTTATTCTAATCGAGGGGCAAAATTACACAATATTCGGGAATAACCATGCAAGAACAAGAATATTTTTGCGTATTTCTTTGTTTTTTGGAAACAAAGAGTAAAAATCTTATCTTTGCGACCTCATTTGTAAAGAATATAACGGAATAAATATTAATAATTATGAATAAATACACAAAAATATTCATTGTCCTCCTGATGCTTCCCCTCATAAGCGTGTCGGCGTGGGGGAGGGGGGTAGCTTCTGCCGAGGCCTCTTTTGAATACAGCACTCCACTTGTTCCCCAAAAGGTGGTGTTCTGTGGAAAAACCATCGACTTGACACGTTTTGACCGCCACGAACGAATGGATAGAGAACTTTTGGCGTTTACTTATATGCATAGCACTTCCATACAGATGGTGAAGAAAGCCAATCGTTATTTCCCTATTGTCGAACCTATCTTGAAAGCGAACGGCATCCCCGATGACTTTAAATATCTGATGGTGATTGAAAGCAGTCTCAATCCGAATGCTCGTTCAGTAGCCGGGGCTGCCGGATTGTGGCAATTCATGCAAACCACCGGAAGGGAGTATGGATTGGAAGTAAATAAGAACATTGACGAACGTTATCATGTAGAGAAGGCTACGGTGGCAGCTTGTAAGTATTTGAAGGATGCCTATGATAAGTATCAAGATTGGATAGCGGTGGCGGCTTCGTACAATGCAGGCCAGGCGCGAATCAGCAATCAGTTTGAAAAACAGCTGGTAGATGATATGCTCGACCTTCATCTGGTGGAAGAAACGGCTCGGTATGTATATCGTATCATTGCGGCCAAGATTATGCTTTCCAATCCTTCGGCCTTTGGCTTTCGTTTACGAGCCGAAGACCTTTACATGCCTATTCCTTGCAAAGAGATAACCGTTGAAACAGGAATCCCCGATTTGGCAAAGTGGGCCAAGCAACAAGGAATTACTTACGGCCTCTTGAAATTGCTGAATCCCTGGCTACGCGATACATTCTTACAAAATGTGAGTAAGCGTACATACGTCTTGAAAATACCGCTTGCCGAGGGGATGACTTATCAACCGAACAAGGTGGTTGTTCACGATAAAAGGTGGATTGTGGAATAGCTTCAAATTCTCTTTGGAGAAACGATCAGTTCTCCAAAGCGTTTGGATGAATTGTTCAAAGAGTTTTTTTATAGCTCAAAAGCTTTTTTAAAAAGCTCTTCATCTTTCATTAAATTCTCTTTGACGCGTCCTATCGTTTTCCTTAGAACTGACTTTCTCCTTCCACAAATTGTTCCAAGAACATGTTTTCGCCATCGAATACGGCATACGAGAATTCTTGAATCCAGTCGCCCAAAATCAGAAGGCGGGAAGTATGGCTCAACATCAAGTCGAGCATGATATGGCGATGTCCGTAGATGAAGAAGTTAATGTTAGGATGCGTCTTCAGATAATCTTTCGTATAAAGCACCAACGGTTCTTCTTTTTCTCCTTGATATTCAGGCTCACGACCACCTTCACGCTTCAAACGGCTGTGCTTAGCCCACTCCAATCCGAAGTCTACACTCCAACGGGGGTGAAGCGTGGAGAACAGGAATTGCAACGTTTTGCTATGAAACATGGTGCGAATCGTCTTGAACTTCCAGTCGTTGTCGCCCAAGCCATCGCCATGAGCCAAATAAAATTCCTTGCCGTAGATTTCGCACGTCAATGGCTCCCGATGGATGATGACTCCACATTCCTTTTCCAAATAGTCGCCGCACCAGATGTCGTGATTGCCAATGAAGAAATGCACCTCTACCCCCATGTCGGTCAGCTCGGAAATCTTTCCCAAGAAGCGGGTGTAGCCTTTCGGAACAACCAGTTTGAATTCATACCAGAAATCAAACATGTCGCCCAACAAATATATTGCCGCCGCCTGATGCTTGATGCTGTCCAGAAAGTTGACCAAACGGCGTTCTTGTGTACGACCATGTGCTATGGCACGCGAACCTAAATGGGCATCGGAAAGGAAATATACATTCTTCATAGGTATCGGTTTATAGGAATCCCAAATCCAATTTTGCTTCTTCACTCATCATCTCTTTGTCCCATTCGGGCTCAAAGACCAGATTGACCACCGATGAAGAGACACCCTCCACCGAATCAATCTTCTGACGGACATCTTCCATGATGAAATCTGCCGCCGGACAGTTCGGAGCCGTCAAAGTCATGTCAATGACTACCTCGCCATTGTCCTGCAAGTCAATCTTATATATCAGGCCGAGATCGTAAATGTTGACCGGAATTTCGGGATCATAAACGGTCTTCAGCATTGCGATGATTCTTTCTTCTATCTGCAAACGTTCTTCTGCATTCATAGTTCTTTCGTTTTTTTGAGGATACAAAGATAGGTAAATTCTATATTCTTCCCTCATCGGCATAGCTATAAAATTTGCCGTCGGTCAAAATAACATGGTCTATCAGGCGGATGTTCATGTATTGGGCGGCTTTGCTTACCTGTTGTGTCAGCACATCATCTTCCCTGCTGGGGCGTACACTTCCCGATGGATGATTATGACAAAGCACAATGGCTGAGGCGCGTTTCATCAATGCTTCCCGAAGCACGCACCGCACATCTACCGCCGTACCTGTCAAACCACCCGAGCTGATACGCACCTTGTCAATCAACCGAGAAGCCTGATTGAGCAGAAGCAACCAACATTCTTCCGTAGGCAGGTCGCATATCTGCGTAAATAAACATTCGTACACATCCTTTGAAGAGAGGATAGTCAACCGTTCTTTCCTACTTTCTTCCTTGCGACGTTTCCCTAATTCCAAAGCCGCCAAGATGCTGATTGCTTTAGCAATTCCTATCCCTTTGTAAAGACAAAGCTCTTCAATGGAAGCCTTGCCAAGTTCATTCAAGTTGTTATGATAGTTGCCAAGCACCTTTCGCATCAACTCCACCGCCGACTCATCCGTATTTCCCGAGCCAATCAGAATGGCTAAAAGTTCGGCATTGGAAAGAGCCGCCGCACCATGTAACATCATTTTCTCCCGAGGGCGGTCTTCTTCTGCCCATTGGGTAATTGTCAATCGTTCAGTCATATTTGTTTGGTTTATTTATTGATAAAAGTTCTTTTCAAATGCCGAAAACTCATCCTTTCCGCACACACACCGTTTCCACCAGGCAACCAAGAATCCCGTTCCGTAGCCCGTTAGTTGGATAAAGGAGGCCGCCACAGACAAACAACCGATTTTCAAACTCTTGTTTTGCAAGGAAGCATCCACAAAAACAATCAGTGCAAAGAGAAGCAACAAAGACAAACTTCCTCCCCAGAAAAATGAAACCAACAACAAAAACACCACTCCCAATGTAAACAAAGCCGGAAGAACATGCACAGGTTTCAACGATTCCGGATATTTCTTATAAAGGTTGATTCGGGCAATTCCTGAATTATGCACTTGCTTGAAGAATTTCTTCAAGTCGGTGCGCCGTTTGTGCCATACCCAGGCTTCCGGAAAAAGCCGGCAAGCATATCCTTCTTTAAATATACGGATGCTAAAATCAATGTCCTCGCCAAAACGCATTTTTGAAAAGCCTCCCAATGCCTGATAAACCTCTTTCCGTATTCCCATATTGAAGCTACGAGGATAGAACTTGTCCAACTTCTTCTTACCCCCACGAATGCCGCCTGTCGTAAAGAAGGAAGTCATGGCATAGTTGATCGCCTTTTGTACATCGGTAAACGATTCATGAGCCCGGTCGGGACCACCAAAGGCATCTGCTCTCTTTTGTTGAAGCTCGGACTCAACGGCCGCCAAATAACCCTCTGGCAGAATACAATCCGAATCAAGAATCAGCATATATTCCCCTTTAGCTCTCTCCACACCATAGTTTCGGGTTTGTCCGGGACCGGAGTTCTCCTTATTATAATAATGTATATCCAATTTCCCTGCATACTTATCCACGATGTCTTTGCAAGGAATAGCCGAACCATCCTCTATTACCACGACCTCAAAATCGTGAAGCGTCTGTTTTGTGAGGCTATCGAGTAGTTCGTCTACCTCATCGGGGCGGTTGTATACGGGTATGATGAAAGAATATTTCATGGTTTCATTTTCATTAGTCAGACAAAGGAACACAAAAAAGGCGGAACTTGCAACAAGTTCCGCCTTTTCTATCCATCTCTTTTCAGATTATGCCTTTACACGACCAACGTATGAACCGTCGCGAGTGTCGATTTCGATGGTTTCGCCTTCGTTGATGAACAAAGGAACACGAACAGTAGCACCCGATTCAACAGTAGCCGGCTTCAATGTGTTGGTAGCTGTATCGCCCTTCAACCCCGGTTCTGTATAAGTAATCTTCAACTGAACCTTAACCGGCAATTCACCATAAAGGATAGTTTCAGTAGAAGCGTCAGAAACTACGTCGATAACCATACCTTCAATCAAGAAATCTACACCTGTAATCAATTCCTTAGCGATAGGCACTTGGTCGAAAGTTTCCTGGTTCATGAAGATGTAGTCAGCACCTTCCATATACAAATATTGGTATGGGCGACGTTCTACACGTACATCTTCCAACTTTTCGCCGATGTTGAAACGACGTTCCAATACGTAACCGTTTACTACATCTTTCAACTTAGTACGCATAAATGTGTTACCCTTACCTGGCTTTACGTGCAAGAAGTCAATACAGAAATACAATTTGCCGTCCATACGGATAGCTGTTCCGATTTTAATGTCTTGTGCGTTGATCATAATTTTTTCGCTTATATTTGATTATTATTTCAGATTATATTCACTTTTCATCTTGAATTCGGGTGCAAAAGTAATGTAAATCAATAAAAAACGCAAAAAGAAAAGCATAAAATTCGTCTCACCCTTTGTTTATTTCAAAAAAGTAACTAATTTTGCACCCCGTTACGATGAATAATAACATAAAATAAGTATATAGCAATGAAAAGAACATTCCAACCCTCTAACAGAAAGAGAAAAAACAAACACGGTTTCCGTGAAAGAATGGCAACAGCTAACGGCCGTCGCGTTTTGGCAAGCCGTCGTGCTAAAGGTCGCAAGAAATTAACTGTATCTGATGAATACAATGGAACAAAGAAGTAATTCATCGGAAACGATAAAATAAAAGAGGCGAAGTTTAAAACTTTGCCTCTTTTATTTTTATACCAACATATCGTCTCTCTCATTTTTTATCCGTATCTTTGACACCAAATAAACAGATAACACATGATTTCACTGAAAGATTTCTTTTCATTCAAGAAAAACCGAGCCTTTTGGCTCAACTTGATAGCCATGCCTATTGTAGTCATTGCCATAGTCTTAGGTGTATTACACTGGCTTGACGATTATACACATCATGGTCAATCCATCATTGTTCCCAATGTAAAGGGGCTGCCTTTGAAACAAGCCGAAAACGAATTTAGTAAAAAGAACCTTAAAACAGTCGTTGTTGATTCTAATTATGTAAAGGGGATTCCGGCCGGTGCCATTTTGGAGCAAAAGCCAATGGGAGGTGCCAAAGTCAAGACTGGAAGAACCATTTATTTGACTATCAATACGGCTGAAATGCCAAAGGTGGCTATTCCTGACATCATAGACAATAGTTCTTACCGCCAAGCTGAAGCTCGACTAAGAGCATTAGGTTTCAAATTAACGGCTCCAGAACTTATCAGCGGAGAGAAAGACTGGGTATATGGCATCAAATATCAAGACAAGGAACTTCTCAATGGGGAAAAGGTTCCAAGAGAATCCGTCCTTACCTTGTGTATTGGCGATGACGAACTGAAAGCAGATTCGCTGAATGTAGACTCTTTGATTGTCGGTTCTACAAAAAGTACCGATCCTGTCATTGACGAATCTTGGTTTTAACGACTAACGATAAGGGTATGCAAGACGATTTGATTGATGAATTGGACGACAGCTTGGACGATGTTGAGCCGATAGTTGACAACCCTGCGGAGCTTTACGAACATTTTCGGGTAGTTGTAGATAAGGGGCAGAAACAAGTGCGTATCGACAAATACCTTTTTGAACGATTGGTCAATTCTTCACGCAATCGAATTCAGAAAGCCGCCGATGCTGGCTTCGTTATGGCCAATGGGAAACCGGTCAAGAGTAGTTACAAGGTCAAACCTAACGATGTACTTACCTTAATGCTTGACCGCCCCCGCTATGAAAATGACATCATTCCCGAAGACATTCCATTGGATATCGTTTACGAAGACGAAGACTTGATGGTCATCAATAAACCGGCCGGATTGGTTGTACATCCGGGTTGTGGCAACTATCATGGTACATTGGTCAATGCCATCGCCTGGCACCTGAAAGACAATCCGAAGTACGATCCGAACGATCCGCAAGTAGGATTGGTACATCGCATTGACAAGGATACCTCCGGACTTTTAGTCGTTGCCAAGACACCCGATGCCAAGACACACCTCGGCCTTCAGTTCTTTAACAAGACTACCAAGCGTAAATACAATGCTGTCGTATGGGGAATTGTAGAACAAGACGAAGGTACCATCGAAGGAAACATCGGACGTAACCCCAAAGATCGGATGCAAATGGCCGTCCTCAGCGATCCGACTCAAGGGAAGCATGCCGTTACTCATTATAAGGTATTGGAAAGATTAGGTTATGTTACCTTAGTGGAATGTGTGCTGGAAACAGGACGTACCCACCAGATTCGTGTACACATGAAACACATTGGCCATACGCTGTTCAACGACGAACGTTATGGAGGCCACGAAATTTTGAAAGGAACTCACTTTAGTAAATATAAACAATTTGTAAACAACTGTTTCGAGACTTGCCCGCGTCAGGCACTTCATGCCATGACCTTAGGGTTCGTTCATCCACGTACCGGCGAGGAGATGTTCTTTACCTCTCCGCTTGCCAATGACATGGTGGAGCTGATAGACAAGTGGAGAAACTATATCAGCAATAGAGAAATATGAAAAAACGTACAATAGCCATTGTTGCAGGAGGAGATTCCAGCGAAATTGTTGTATCTCTCCGTAGTGCTCAGGGAATTTATTCTTTTATTGATAAAGAAAGATACAACCTCTACATTGTAGAGATGGAAGGAAAACGTTGGGAAGTGGTCTTACCCGATGGTCAGAAAACACCTATCGACCGTAACGATTTCAGCTTTACGGAAGACGGTGAAAAGAAAACGTTCGACTTCGCTTATATTACCATTCATGGAACACCGGGCGAAAACGGTATCTTACAAGGATATTTCGATCTTTTAGGAATTCCTTATTCAAGTTGTAACGTATTGGTGTCCGCCATCACATTCAACAAATTCACTTGCAACCAATACCTGAAAGGTTTTGGTATTCGTGTTTCGGAATCTATGATTCTTCGCAAAGGCTTTGAAATTTTGGATGAAGAGGTTATCAATAAGGTGGGTTTGCCTTGTTTCATCAAACCGAACGCCGGTGGTTCCAGTTTCGGCGTAACTAAAGTCAAGACAAAAGAAGAAATTCAACCGGCCATCGAAAAGGCTTTTGGTGAAAGCGATGAGGTGATGATTGAAGCTTATATGAAAGGAACGGAAATCACTTGTGGATGTTACAAGACAAAGAACAAGGAAGTGGTTTTCCCGATTACCGAAGTGGTTACAAGCAACGAATTCTTTGATTATGATGCCAAGTACAACGGTCAGGTAGACGAAATTACTCCGGCACGTATTCCGGAAGAAACCGCCGAACGAGTACGTTTGCTCACTTCAGCCATTTACGACATCTTAGGTTGTAGTGGTATCATTCGTATTGACTATATCATTACGGAAGGCGAAAAAGTAAACTTGTTGGAAATCAACACGACTCCGGGTATGACAGCTACCAGCTTCATTCCTCAACAAGTACGTGCCGCAGGCCTTGACATCAAGGATGTAATGACCGACATTATTGAAGATAAATTTAATTAAGTTATGATTTCTGGTTTATGATTTCAGTTTCGTGGACTTTGCCACCGAACGATAAATCATAAATCAGAAACCACAAATCATAAATCTAACCATTATGAACATACCTGCTGAATTTGACGAAATTCGTCCGTATGCTCCCGAAGAGCTCCCTCAAGTGTTTGAAGAACTAATTGCCGATCCGATGTTCAAGGCAGTAGTTGGTCAAGTGATGCCGGGCATTCCTTTTGAAATGTTGGCGGCAAAGATGCGTACTTGCAAGACCAACTTAGAGTTTCAAAAGACTTTCTTCTACACGCTTTTGAAAGATTTGGTACAAAAATGTGCGAAAGGTTTGGAATTTGACTGTTCTGCCATCAAAGACAAATCAATGAACTATACGTTTATTTCCAATCATCGAGACATTGTACTGGACTCAGCATTCTTGTGTGTGCTTCTGATTGAGAACGGTATGAATACAGTAGAAATAGCCATTGGCGACAACCTATTGATTTATCCCTGGATTAAGAAATTGGTGCGTATCAACAAGTCGTTCATCGTCAAACGTGGTTTGGGCTTACGCGAACAGCTGAAGTCGTCTATGTTGATGTCAAGTTATATGCATTATGCCATTACCCAAAAGCATGAAAACATCTGGATTGCCCAACGACAAGGCCGAGCTAAAGACTCCAACGACCGCACGCAAGACAGCATCCTGAAGATGATGACAATGGGCGGAGAAGGCGACCTCTTCGACCGTTTGAAGGAAATGAACTTGGTTCCGTTGTCTTTGTCTTACGAGTTTGATCCATGCGACTATCTGAAAGCAAAAGAAGCCCAACAGAAACGGGATGATGCTAATTTCAAGAAGAGTCAGGAAGACGATTTGACCAACATGCAAATCGGTATTTATGGTTATAAAGGACATATCCATTTCCAGACCGCAGCTTGCATCAACGAAGAATTGGATGAAATCAAATCGCGTAACTTACCTAAAACAGAGGTATATACCGTTATCGCAGAGTTGATAGATAAGCATATTCATCAGAACTATCGTATCTATCCTTGCAACTACATTGCTTTGGATACATTGAACGGTAACACAGACTTTGCGGCTAAATATACCGAAGCAGATAAGGAACAGTTTGCTCAATATTTGGATAAGCAAATAGGTAAAATTGACTTGCCGAACAAGGATATGGACTTCTTGCGTCATTACATGCTGACCATGTATGCCAACCCACTTATTAACCACTTGAAAGCTCTTGAAGCATGAAAATGCTTTTGAAATTACAAACGTTTCTCTTCGCCGCAATGTGCTTAATTGCTTGTGGTGAAGATGAATATGTTTATCCTGACTTGATTACGGAAATAACGTGTTTGAAAACCGATGCCAATGGACTCGGAGTTCAAATCGTTACCGACGAAGGGGTATATTGGAAACTTCGGGAAGGCAATCGTCCTGCCAAACTCAGCCCTGACTCCATTTATCGGACATTATGCAGGTTTGAACCCATAAACTCTCAGGAAGCTACGTTGTATGCGATTCAGTCTGTCATTGCTCCGATTCCTGAACCCGCCGATAATTTCAGCTCTATTCAAACCGATCCGGTAAGTATCCAAAGCATTTGGAGAAGTGGCGACTACCTGAACATGATATTACAGGTCAAGGTGAAAGACCAAAGCCATTCTTTTGCCTTCATCGAAGATGGTCTTGAAATGAACAACGATGGTAAGCAAACTCTTACCTTGACTTTGTATCACGATCAGAATGAGGATACGGAAGCTTATTATGAGAAGACTTATTTATCTGTACCTTTGTGGCATTATCAGAATAAGCTAAACAAAGGAGACACTATTGTGTTTCAATTAAACACTTACGAAGGAGGGATGACTTCCCGAACATTTACCTATTAAAACCATTATAGCATGATCAAATATTTGTATTTCATTTTCTTTGTCTGTGCCTTTTCGCTTGGCCTTTGGGCGTGTGCAGGAAGCAAAGAGGAAAAGTTTAAGAACCTTACTGCCGCACAGTTTGAAGAACTAATCAAAGATAGTTCAATCCAATTGGTAGACGTTCGTACTGTTGCCGAATACACCGAAGGTCATATACCTCACTCTATCAACATCAACGTACTGGATAAGGAAGGTTTTCCAACTGCCGTCGACGAACTCTTGGATAATGGGAAGGAAGTGGCCGTTTATTGTAAAAGCGGTCGCCGAAGCCGAATAGCAGCAGACTTGTTGGTCAAGAAAGGATTCAAGGTTTATAATTTGGATAAAGGCATCCTGAACTGGAT